>DKQU01000002.1:5671-13852 GCA_002471865.1 Fidelibacterota bacterium UBA7300
GTTGTAATCTCCGCCTCTTCGGCATCTTCCTCGCATCCGAGAAAGAAGAATCCGCCAACCACAAGAACCGCAAGTATGGGTATCCATCTTTTCTTCATACTCTCCTCCTTTTCTTATTACTGCTCCATGAAATGAAGCATTTCCTCTATCGCATCGGGACTATCTTTTAAATCATTATGATTAGCCCCCTCTAGTTGAAAATTGAACGCACCTTCTAATTTAGGACTTAGCCGAAGATCCAAAACTGTTCCATCACTCATTGTGCAACCGTCGAGATAAAACACATCCGAACCTGTACCATCGAAAATAGTCATATAACTAGTCGTTCCTTCGAAGGGTGTTTCATCCTCTTCATTTAACCAAGTTAAAAACTCCGAGTCAGGACTGCCAATTTCTTGACAAAGCGGAGTGGTTGTATCGTTATCACAGTAACAGACACCATGGTTTGCTCCTCCGATCCCTATGAAATGACTGACGCTCTCATACCGATTGTACTCCTTCATCCAAGCTCTTACTACGGTCACACCTAGAGAATGACTGATAATATCAACCTTGTTTTTACCAGTATAATCGAGGATATCGCTGACAAAATTTTCAATTTCCGATATATTGTCCATGTTCGAATTAGAACTGTAACCCCCTTGAAAATCAAGGTAACTCAATGACCATATCTCAGATGGAACGTAACCGGAATCCAAAAATGTTTGCCCGACTGTTAACCATGAGTCAGCATTGGAGCCACCATTACCATGGACAAATACTACTGGCACTCTCGTTACTTCTCCTTCTCCACCGCCCCAACCACCGAGAGTGTTACCGGTAAGATGGTCAAACTGTATAGGAAAATCATCTGGGAACCCGGCAGGCAACTCATAACTGTTTCCCTCATCTTGGTCATTATCACTATTCTGAACGGCGTTTTCCTCGCATGCAGCAAGAAAAACCGAGACGATTACTATGTGATACCATTTTTTACTCATAAGGAGAATAGAATCTAATATCATCTACATACATAGTGTCAACGTTAAATGTACCCAGCCAAAGCCCAGGGATATACTCTTCTGGTGTTTCGTATTCAGGAATTGCATAGGAGTAGCTCCAGTTACCTGTGGGTTCTGTTCCCGTATAAACCTCTGTTCTGGAGACACCATCAAACATCTCAATAACAGTGTTCACCCACGTGCCGTATTCAATCTCAGGCATAGCTCCCCAGTCAGGTATCTTTGCATCGGGTGCTAATCCAGTTCCAAACCACATAGATGCTCGGTTTCTCCCTATAGCATAATTCATATAGTAAGGACTAGTTCCGCCGGAAAAGTACTGTGTGAATGTTACGAATACCTCAGCAGTTGTATAAGATGCAAGATCATCTGGGACCTTGAAACGCATTTCAACTCGCCAAAAGTCCTTAGTCTTTTTCCCAGTAGTATCAGGCCATCCGTGTTCAGCATCCATCATGTTGTAAGAATTAGAATTTCCGTAGGTCATCACCAAAATCTGTCGATTGGCGTAATAGGCTGTTGTAGGAGCTGTCATCATAAGAACATTATCGCCGCCATCCTCAACTATGTGGAAACTCCCGGCTTTTGGACCAGCGTCGGAGGTGTCTGTAGGCCACTCATAGTTCACCTGCCAAAGAATATCACTGTCCGTGATGAAGTAGCCTAAAGAGTCATCTGAATCTGTTAGTGAAGAATACTCTTCGCTGAAGACTTCATCCACAACGTAAAGCGTCAAAGAGAGACTCTCCAAGGTTCCAGTCTCGGTTTCATAGGTACCCTTCACTGTCGTTATTCCCTTCGACAGTCCAGTGACAATTCCGCTTGCATCTACCGAAGCAAATGAAGGATCTGCCAATACCCAGTCCACTTGTGCTTCAGGTACAGTGTTTCCACAACTGTCCAGCACTGAAGCTGAAAGAGATGCTGTCATTCCTACTGCCACCATCTGAGAAGACACTTCTACCTCGTTCCAATTGTATTCCGATACATCCAGCGGAGTTATCTCTATGGAGGCAGCGAAAGAAATCACCGACACTTCAACACTATTACTAGTGAAACCTTCAGCCGATGCGGTAATGGACGCTGAGGGACAGTTTGCTCCTGTAACCAAGCCATCTAAATCAACAGTCGCTACATCGGAATCGGAACTGACCCATGTGAAAATTACATCTTGTATCTCTTCACCATCGGTATCGTAAGCTGTGGCTAAAAGCTGAACCGTTGAGTCAATCTCTATTGCGGCAGAAAGCGGTGTCACCACAATCTGATCAATCTCGCCCTCGGTTGATGTGGTCGGTGGTTCTTCTTGACATCCAATGAAATAGATCAAAAGTCCGGTAATCATAATAAATGATGAAATTGTTGTGAACCTCATAGCCTCCTCCTTTATCAAAATCTTACCACTATTTTCCCTACAGATCGGCACTCAAAGAAAATGAACTGACACCTTCGAACAGTTCCATAGGACGGTACCCATACTGAACTTCTAAATTCTTTAAGCGAACTGAGAAACCAAGTCCAAATGATTCTTGTTCATAGTTCATTGCATATCCAAACAATAGCGAGAATTTCTCCAGAAAATCTACTTTGGCACCGGCGTGGATCCGCTGAGAGTAGTCATTAGGATAGTTTCCTTCTAATGAGACAATAATGTCAAGTACATTCGTTGAAAAGACAGATCCTGCCAATCCCACTACAAACGAGAGGGGCAGAGGATAGCTTCCATAGGAGAGTTCCTCTTGAATAAGAACACTACCCTTTTTACGTGTGTCAAAATATGATCCGCCAAAGCGCATATCCGGTCCAAAGTTCCGCATGGACATAACCAGTCTCAGATCCTTGTAGCCCATCCAATACCACGTACCTACATCGAAAGCGATACCGTTAGCAGCTACCGTGTAAACGGACTGGTTTACGATCTTCACAGTAGCTCCCGCAGCAAACCGATCGGTGAATCGCTTTGCTAGTGACAATCCCAACGCCAAATCCTGATATGTGAAGAATTCACCTGTTCCGCTCTGTTCATCTGTAGTGGTTACCTCCATCAACGGAGACCTGAGAACGACTTCACTGATTCCAACTGAAAACCCGTTTCCCAACTTCATTGATGCAGCTGCCGCCTGATGATCTAAATCCAGAAGCCATGTAGAGTAGTGAGTGGACAGACTGTATTTACTTTCCTGGAAACCGAGAGCAGCTGGATTCCAGAATGCAGCATCGGCATCAGTCACAATTCCTGTATAAGCCGAACCCATCGCCATAGCTCCAGCACCTACGGGAATCCTTAGGAATAAGGCGCCTGCAGTGCCGACTTTGTCAATTGTCTGACCTGACATTAGAGTCAACAAAAACGCTAAGCAATATGTACAATGTTTGCTTTTCACTCTCATCGTTCGCCTCGAACAATTACAAATCGCCCCGCAAACTCCTCACCATCCTCAGCTACAACACGATAAAGATAAAGCCCCGATGCAACCGCTTGACGGTTTTTAGAGAGCAAATTCCACGACTCATCTCCTGAATCATCCCACGTCTGATCATCACCTCTATTATGATCCAGCACCACAACTTCCTCTCCGGTTAACGTGTAAATATGAATGGTGCATTCTTCCGGCAAACGAGTGAAGTAGATGGTACTCTCGTAATCTTGAAGCTCCCAGTTTGCACCACCGAGGTAGGGATTTGGAACCACCTTTATTCTATCCATATTTGTAAAGGGATTGTTAGCCGGCCTAAGAGCATCCAAGGTCCGGCACACTTCAGACCATTTCCCCGACTCATTGCCATCAGTATCGTAACTTGTGATAGTGTAGAAATAGGGAAATCCCACCTGCACATCGAGGTCTAAATATGAATTCCCTGTAGGATCTGCGTCTTGATCAACCACCAGATCCCAAGCTCCAATGGAACTCACTTGACTTCGGTACACCTTGTAACCGGCGAAGTCTGAAGATTCCTCAGCTTCGCTGTCCCAGGTAAGATTCGCCAGTTTCCCGGAAACCTCTATGCTTTCAATTTCCGGCGTCTGAGGGGGCTTCAGCCAAGCTGGAATTGCAAAATTGTAGCCTACCAGCTCCTCCGCCTTTTCCGTGTTTTCCTGTAAACTCTCCAGACCCTCTCCGTAAACAATACCCACTGTGAAAGATAGTTCTCCTCCCGGTAAAATGGAGTAGGGCCCAACGGCGGAGATAATCGTATATGGGCCTTTGCTTCCGGTATCCTCATCTATAACATTAGCAGTCAGCTTATCATACAGCTCGTCTGCTCCTGCTATAGGATTCACCATAAGGTAATAGTTGAATGTTGTCCACGGCTGTGTCGAAACCTCAAGATCGTCAGAGGTTCCACCTGCTGGCGGAGCAGAAAGAAGCGCCTGCCCTACATAGTAAGGTGTCACGCCATCGTCCCCATCGTCATCGTACATGTAGGCTATTCCATTGTCAGTATCGTAAGCGGCAAAATCATCCAGTTCTCGTGTAGTAACACCACTTGCACCTACGTCAGCCGGCAAGTGATATCCTAAATGTAAATCTTCAACTGTATCTGTTCCTGTGTTAGCAAATGAATGGGTGACGAGAATGAAGTCGTCATAGTCGGGATGATTGTAACCTCGGATTTCCGTAGTATGCTCAAGATGAAGGGGTGTTGATGATGAATACTCGCTGAAGTCGCCTGTGGCTCTAAGAACCGAAACGGAACGTTCATCACCCATTTGCGTCCACTCCTGATGGAGTCCGTCTGCCTCTTGAATAGAGTAGTCCAGTTCGCTCTGTCCCAGGACACCGCCGAAGAAAACAAAGTCTTCATCCATGACGGAGCAGGTAAATGCCATGGACAACTGCAGGATGTAGTAATCATTACTACTTCCGGGATATTCAATATTACCGAAATAGCCGTAATTACTAGCATTGGGATGCACCCATATCTTCCCTACTTTAATTTCCCCTTGAGTGGCTGCGTTTAGAGGCATAATGATTACCAGCAGGCACACTACCAAAACATACAAAATCAATTTCTTTCGCGAAATCATCAGTAACTGAAACTCACTCCTACTCTTATCTCCCTATGAGGGCCGAATACCATAGGATCATCGAGAGGCCCCTCAAACTCACTTGGATGATCCAGAAGATGAGGAATCACTGGAATCCGGCGGTTTTCTCCATTATCAAAGTTTACCACATTCAGTTTGTCGAAAAGATTGATAACGAGCAGATAGATATTGGCTTTTACACCGCTAATCTCGAAGGCGTGATTTGCCTTGAGATCCACCTGCATTGTGGACGGGAGGCGCTCATTATTCTCCACAGGAAGGAGTGACTCCTGATAGCCAGTGTAAGGATAGCCGGAACCGTAGCGCGTCAACAAATTCAGACCGGAAGATTCTGACCATCTGTAGTCCACCGACAAATTCACAGTGTGCCGCTGATCCCAGTTTAGGTAATACTCTTGAACAGGCTCAAGCTGCCCTCTCGTAAATATTCTGAGGAAGCCGTCGTGATAGTCTGAGGTCTTCCCTTTTGCCACCATAAAAGTGTAAGATAAATTGACTCCCAGAGGAATCCGGTGAGTAGGAAAATGACGAAGAGTAAACTCTAAACCTTTGGAATTTCCCCAAGCTAAGTTGTCGTTCACAAACCAGGTAGGAAGTTCTATAATGGAGTCGTCCTCCTCCTTCGCAGCCTGAAAATCCGGATCGTTCAGATTGTTGGCGATGGTCGTCTCCACTAGATCACGGATATCTTTGTAAAACGCTGTGAAGTCAATCACCAAGCTGGACATCACGGCTGATCGTGCTCCTACTTCAAATGAAGTTGTGGCCTCCGGGCGCATGTCAGGATTACCATAGAGCGCAAGAATGTCATATGAATAGTTATAATTCCGATAAAGTAAATACCAATCCGGAATCTGGTAAAACTGCCCATAGGTGAAATGCAGCATGGTTCGATCCGTGAGTGGATGGGAAACTCCTAATCGGGGGCTGATCATATGTTTGATAGATGCCTGCTTCCAAGGATATGCTGGATTCTCCACGGGAATGTCGTGGTTCGGGCCTGTCCAATAATCCTGGTCAGATAAATCAGGACCCATGTCTCCCGGATCGAGATAGGGATACCAGAAACTCGAAGGTAGTACAGCATCGGGATCAAACATATCATAGCGAATGCCCACATTCATAACCATCCCTTTGAATTCGATTTTGTCCTGCAGAAAGAGTCCCAGCAGTATTGGATTCAAATCCGGTAGATTCAGTTGTTCGTTTCCAAAACCATGAGCAAAAGTGAACGGGAATCCTTTGTAGGCCAGGACTGCCTGATAGAACAGATCATAGCGGTGAAGCTCAAAACCGGTCTTAAACTGGTTGTGTTTACCGGCTTGCCATGTTAGAGCACCTTTAAGAAGAAATATCCTCAAATCCTCCTCCCTGAACAGATTGTTATCTCCGCCAATGATGTATTGCGTCCCCTCCTTGTAATCAGTGATGATCTGGATAGCTTCTGGGTTCAAGGTATCTGCAGGATCATCTGGGTTCAAGATGTTCCAGTCTTCCACTTGCGTGATATCCCACCACTTTCCGGGTTGAGCAGCTTTGTAATAGGTTCGGGAATATCCGGCAAGAACAGAATAATAGAGATTAGAAGAGAGGGTTTGATTCCAGTTGAGTGAAAATTGCTGTACCAGTGCATGACGCCTTTGAAACGTTTCAGGAATATATTTACGTCGGACATCAAACAGATCGTATTCCTTTTCAGACATCATCCCACTGACCGTCAGGTTGATCCTGGAGCCAAGCAGAAAACCGAGCTTACCGTTTACTACCAGTTCTACAAAATCATTTTCTGTATTTTCTCGTGTGGGAAGGCCGTCTTCAGCCGCAAGCCATTGAGCGGAAGCGGAGTAGCGCATCTTAGGGGAGATAAGCGTTACTGGACCACCAAGCCCAAACCGATAGCGTGTGTAACCTGAAATGTAGTCGTAGCGAGAACCGTCGTAATAGAGGGAATCCTGTTTATCGGTGGGAATGGCGGCGCCATCATCCACAGGAAGTTCAGATTCCGCATCGAAGCTCCAACTGAAACGATCACTCCCGATTCCCGTGGAGACATCTATGATACCGGAAAGGGCATTACCGAACTCAGCATTAAAACCGCCGCTCTGTACGGAAATTTCCGAGATGGCGTTGCTGTTCAAACTGAGAGCCGAGTAACCGGCAAAAGCGGTACCGTAGTTGGGTTCCTGAATGGGAATCCCGTCCACCTGCACTACAATCTCCCTTGATCGTCCTCCCCGAAGGTGAAAGCCTTTGGCGTCGCGGGTCATACCGGGATTCAGTACCAGGAGATCATTATAATCAGAAGCCGGCATGGAATTTAGCTCCTCTTTACCAATATAATTCACCGACGTTGTAACATCCTCTTGTATGAGAGGACGTTCTGCTGTGATGGTTATTTCTTCCCCTTTCAACGATTCACCTACCATCTGGAAATCAATATGAGTGGTAAGATCAGACAACACCTCAACACCGTTGATTCTCACAACTTCATAACCAATCATCGTCGCCTGCAGTTCATACAGGCTCGGTGAAACGTTTATTATCATGTAGTCACCTTCAGAATCCGTAGCAGCACCTAAGTAAGTTCCTACGACAACTATGTTAACACCCTGCAATAGCTCATCGGTCTCTTGATCAGAGACATGTCCAACGATCTTCCCGGGCAGTTGTGCTGATACATACCACGGAACCATCATAGCAATCAGAAAAACCGAAGTGATGTTGCCTGTTCTCACACTTTCTCTTTCCTTGATAAAGTCAGGTATCCGTAATAAAGCCCCATCACAGCGAGCCCTGCAATAATCCCATACGCTGCAGTCAACCCGGGATTCAGAAAATCACCTTTTAGAAGTATCCCTTCCCTATTAGTAAGAATGGAGAATTTGGCATATTTAAAGACAATGTGTACGCTCACCGAAACAACCGAAGCAATTAGTACCATCCATTTATTCACGTTCTTTACAAACATCCCAAACAGGAGTGGAATAAAAGTGGCATTGAAAAGAGCGTAGATCCAAGTCTGTGCGAAAATGGCTACAGAGAACTCCTTATAATAGTGTTGGAAATAAGCTAAGACATAAGCGATAATACCCAAAAATACCAGACTATACTTACTCACTTTCAGAGCCA
>DKQU01000112.1 GCA_002471865.1 Fidelibacterota bacterium UBA7300
TCGCGCTACAGGCGGAACTTGCCACCATGTTTGTCCTGTCGCCCAAATAGCCGCAGCATCAGTCCTGACTACAGGAGTTCCCAAACAACCGAGACCGCCGTACATATTGGAGTGGCTGTCAGACGCCACTACCATCGTCCCAGGCCAGGTGTAACCTTCCTCACACATGATCTGGTGTCCAATTCCGCGGCCGGCAGGATAAAAATCCACTCCCATCTCAGCGGCAAACTGTTCGATGCGGGCATACTTCGCCAGATTCTCATCACTTTTGTTTTGTATGTTGTGGTCAAGTGTGAAGACCGGTTGACGGGGGTGCGCCATTCTATCTGCACCGATGGCTTGAAATTTGCTCATCACTGCACCGGTATTATCGTGGGTCATGACGTGGGCCGGCCGGATGAAAACAGTGTCGCCGCTGTGGATATCCTGCCCCGGCTCAAAATCGAGAGCATAACTTTGAGCGATTTTTTCGATAATATTCTGTTTTGCCACAGCTAGAACTAGAGTATACCGTGATCCGCAAACGAATAAAAATCATCACCGGCTATTATGAGATGATCATGAATAGACACATCAATGGAAGCGGCAGCATCTTTAAGCCGTTTGGTAATGTCCAGATCTTCCTTCGACGGTTGAGAATTTCCAGACGGATGATTGTGAACAAGAACTAGCGCCGCTGCTTTGTTCTTTAGCGTCCTGTCAATCACTTCCCGGGGATAAACGGCGGAAGTGGTAAGGGTGCCTTCGAACAACTCTTCCATTGCAGTTATCTGATTACGCCCATTGAGGAATATCACCAAAAATACTTCCCTGCTTCTGTCACGAAGTTTAAGGCGAAGATAATCCACAACTTCCTCAGATGAGCGAAGAAAGTCCTGCCCCACTACTTTGTCACTGAGATACCGGAGGGCAATAGCTTGAGAAAGCTTTAATCCAATTACATTATTTGCGCCAATCCCATGGATAGTAGCCAGCTCTTCTGCTGGCGCTTCCAGCACGCCGCGGAGAGAGCCGAACTTCTTCAGCACCTCTTTGGCAGAAGCTTTGCAGTCGCGGCGAGGAGTGCCGAGAGTAAGCAGCAGTTCCACAATTTCGTAATCGTGGAATCCTTCCAAGCCGGATTTTAAGAATCTCTGACGAAGGCGCTTGCGATGCCCTTCCTGAGTCGCATCATTCTTTCCCATTCTTCAAGCTAAGTAGTTTTCTCTTAAATTCGCGGAGCTCCCGTACATTACCTGTCTCTATCTCGCCAGCTGACCACTTTAACATAAAATCCTCTTCGCTGTCCTGCCCATCATTTTTCTGGTATAGTGGAAAGAGCTCGTCTTCATCCCGCGGCTTGTTCCTTTGAAGCGTCGCCACTATTGAGTAGATCGTATCTCCAAGAAGATCATTAATAACACCGTCGGGAAGTTGTTCAGTCAACCGAGCTTGCTCAATGCTGGAAAACCGCATGCCGCCTACAACATAATCCTGAAACGCCTCATAGGCAAATGGAGCGATTTGCTTCACAATTTTCGCCATAGCTTCCGCATAAATACGAATTTCATACTGCGCATGAGGATCCATCCGAAGGCTCAGAAAATGGAGGATGTTGTGGAGATCGTTCTTCCAATACCACTCAGTATAAATGTTTACTGGCAAGACAGCCCGTGCCAGTTCCCGGGCGATGCCGGCTTCGTTCAACTCAGAATAAACTGCATAGGATCTATCAGATATTTCTCGAAAATAATCCTGGACTTTTTTCTTGAGGTCCGCTGAAACTTCACCGCTGCGGCCCTGCTTGTTGAGCTTGCTCTGAAAGAGAATATGCTTTTCGTCAGGAATATAGAATTCATCCCGGGCTTCTGAATAGCGGAGGCTGTATTCATTGATATTTGCCGTCCGGTGGCGGACCCACTGCCGCGCTACAAAAATAGGCATTTTGCAATGGAACTTGAACTCCACCATCTCAAATGGAGTGGTATGCCGGTGCCGCAGGAGGTAGCGGATGAGCCCGCGGTCTTGTGATACTTTTCTTGTCCCCTTACCGTAGCTTACGCGAGCCGCCTGTACGATGGCGTCATCTCCGCCCATGCTGTCCACTAGGCGGATGAAGCCGTGGTCTAGACAAGGGATAGCGTTTTCTGGGTTGGTCTGTTTTTTTGGCATTATGAGCTATCCTTGAAAATTTTCATTACTTTATCTACCGCTCCAATTTCTCCTGCAATAAGGCCCGGCTCAATTATTGTATTTTCTTGATTGTACCGCCTGATATTCCCATGCAGATCGATCAGCTTACCGCCTGCCTCGTTAATAATGCAGTTTCCTGCGCAAATATCCCACTCATTTTTTGGGCGGAGAGACGCAAAAATATCGGCTTTCCCAGCAGCTGTTAGCCCGAGTTTATACGCCACACTGCCAATGGCACGAAGTTCTCCGAATGTGTCTGCAAACGGTTCCCACAATCCCCGTCGTGTTTCGGAGCGACTATTCAGAATTACCATGTCGCCAATACTGTCCTTGGTTACACAATGAACAGGTTCGTCATTCAAGAATGCACCTTCACCTTGTGCGGCTGTGAAGATGTCTTTTGTTACGGGATTGTATAACACACCCAAGATTGGCTCCCCGTTTTCAACAATCGCTATGCTTACGACAAATTGAGGAACACCCTCGATAAATTCCTTGGTCCCATCCAGTGGATCTACAACCCAAACCCGTTCCTTCGACAGACGATCCGGCGAATCCACAGTTTCTTCTGAGAGCCAACCGAATTCAGGTCTGGCCTCAACTAAAATCTCTTTTAGTCGTGAATCTGCTGCATGGTCAGCGGTAGTGACAGGATTGTGGTAACCTTTTTCACGGATTTCATAATCAGCTTTGTAGTATTCCATGATGACTTCACCGGCTTCTTTTGAAGCTTGAATCGCAATATTGAGTTCTTTTTCCATGACCGATAACTTACCAAGCCGAGCGGTAATATTTCAGTGGAAATCAAGCTCTCTTCTGCCAATTTATTTACTTGTCGTTACAGAAAAATACCGTGACTCAGGATGAGAAAAATACCAACCACAGACGGAAGCTGCAGGATACATTGCTCTCGTTTCCGTCAATGTTATGCCTGTATTATCTTCTACATTAAGGAGTTTCCAAATCTCATCTTTTTCTGCATGATCAGGACAGGCTGGATATCCCGGTGCAGGTCGAATTCCCTGATACTCTTCTCCGATAAGAGACTCATTGCCCATCTGTTCATCAGAGGCGTATCCCCAACATTCTCGACGCACTTTTTCGTGCAACAGTTCAGCAAATGCTTCCGCAAAACGATCTGCCAGCACTTTTGCCATGATTGCACTATAATCGTCGTGTTCGCTTTCAAATTCTTGAACGATTTCTTCAAGTCCATGACCGGCGGTCACGGCAAACATCCCCAGCCAATCATCTTTAGGAGCAATAAAATCAGCGAGGGAGTAGTTTGGCTTGGCGGTACCCTTATCAACCAATTGCCGTGGAAACTGAAATTCTACATTGTCGAGAAATACAGTTTCATCTTCGGCGAATGCGGGAAAAAATCCAACGACTGCTTTAGCAATAAGCCGGTTATTCGTAATAATCTTTTGCAGCAATTCTTGGCCATCATTATACAACTTTTTTGCCTCTTCACCGTATTTTGGACTGTCCAGTATAGTTGGAAATTTCCCTTTTATCTCCCAGGTGTGGAAAAAAGGCGACCAGTCAATGTAATCAGCTAATTCATCCAGAGGATAATTATTAAACACCTTAATCCCCTGAAAATTTGGTTTGGGCGGTACGTAAGTTTTCCAGTCAATAAATGGTTTCCGATCTCTTGCCTCATCCAAAGTAATAACAGCTTTTCCTTGCAGATTGGCTTCATGAGATTCTCTGATCTTTTTGAAATCTTCACGAGTATCAGCAATAAATTCGTCCCTTTGCTCTTCATTCAACAGTGATGAGACAACTCCTGCAGCACGAGATGCATCTATCACATGAACGGTAGCGCCGGAGTAGTTATTTTCAATCTTAATAGCTGTATGTTTCCGGCTCGTGGTTGCTCCGCCGATAAGAAGAGGAATATCAAACCCTTCCCGCTCCATCTCTTTCGCAACGTGTACCATTTCGTCCAAACTTGGTGTGATGAGTCCGGAGAGCCCCACAATATCTGCACTCTCCTCTCTTGCGACAGTCAGAATTTTATCCGGAGGAATCATGACACCAAGATCAATCACATCATATCCATTGCATCCGAGAACCACTCCGACGATGTTTTTGCCTATATCGTGAACATCACCTTTCACAGTCGCAAGTACAATTTTCCCTTTTGACGAAGCCGATACTCCGGTTTTTTCCTGTTCAACTTCGATGAATGGTACAAGATGAGCCACTGCTTTCTTCATCACTCGGGCGCTCTTCACAACCTGCGGTAAAAACATCTTACCAGATCCGAACAGATCACCAACTTTGTTCATTCCTTCCATGAGGGGACCTTCGATAACTTCAATCGAACGATCAAATATTTCCCGTGCTTCTTCGGCATCATCTACCACGTAATCAGCGATCCCTTCCACAAGGGCAAATTCCAAACGTTCCTCAACCGGCAGAGTTCTCCACGCCTGATCTTTTTCCTTCTTCTTTCTTTCACTA
>DKQU01000009.1:0-322 GCA_002471865.1 Fidelibacterota bacterium UBA7300
TGGATAATGCTATTGGAGGTGACGGTGATGATGACTTAGGATATTTCGATGACGAATCAGATATGGCATATTCCTGGGATATTAATGGCATTGGTTTAGGTGGTCTTCCAACAGGTGTCATGGGATTTGCTTATCTTGAAAGCCCTGGTTTGGCTTATGACTACCAAGACAATGACGGAGATGGATTGATTGATGAAAAACGGGATAATGAGGCGTTAGCCTTTATTGGTCCCACTGATGGCATCAATGATCTCGACGCCTTCCTTGAGTTCTATGATTTAACTGAAGAGGATCTCCAATCTCACTGGGATGCGGACGAGGA
>DKQU01000009.1:704-1848 GCA_002471865.1 Fidelibacterota bacterium UBA7300
TGAGTATGCTGGTGATGATGTTGGTTTGGACGGTGTTGCCCCGGGTGAATTAAATTATGAAGGACCGGATGAAGGTGAATGTAACCATATGCCCGATTATCTAGAAGGTGTTGGATGTGAACCTAATTTTAATGAGACTGATGTTTCTGAATCAGATATGATCGGCTTGACTGCTTTTCGAATGTACCCTATCCCTAGCCACGCCCCTTCCAATACAACTCAGTGGTTCAAAAATGACCAGGCAATGTGGGAAGTGATAAGTGTTGATTCACTGGAAGAATATCTAGATATTGTATCCAATCTAGTAGAGGTATTTGCTTCCGCCTCGTTCCCGCTTTACCAAGGAAGAGTGGAACGCATTTCCATGTCAGAACTTCACTCCTATGATCCCCTTGCTGGCTTAGAATCAGATGAACATTCAGCTCCAGCTCTGTACGAATTGAAACGGATTGTCCAGGTGATTTATGAAAAGGATTATCGGTTCGCACAACCGCCGAAAATGCCCACATTAACAGCCACAGCCGGAGATGGCGAAGTAATTCTCACCTGGGATGACATCGCTGATACCCGGACCCGAGACCCTTTTGTCGGAAATGTAAATGACTTTGAAGGTTATAAGGTTTACCGTGCAACTGATAGGTACATGTCAGATGCAGAAGTGATTACCGATGGCTATGGAACACCTACGTTCATGCTTCCGATATTTCAGTGTGACCTAATAGATGACATAAGTGGTTTTACGGATTTTGGTCTCGTAAACGGAATGGCATATAACTTAGGTTATGATACAGGGATTACTCATGTGTTTCGAGATAATACTGTCCAAAATGGCAGAACGTATTATTATGCGGTGGTAGCTTATGATTATGGTGCCCCAGATATAGGTCCTGGAATTTCTCCTTCTGAAAATAATGTTGTAATTCAGTTAGATGAGGCTGAAAATGTTGAATCTATAGGAAAAAATGTGGCAATTGTAATACCTCATCAGCCTGCGGCAGGTTTTGTACCGCCGGAAATCAGTATAGAAGAAAATCCTGATTTAATCGGGACTGGTACGGTTCAACCGGAAATCTTAGCTAGAGGAAGTCTTAAACCAGGAAATGAATACATGGTGACTTTCGGTATAGATACCTTGGGTCAAGTC
>DKQU01000009.1:1992-40690 GCA_002471865.1 Fidelibacterota bacterium UBA7300
AATACCTCATCAGCCTGCGGCAGGCTATATTCCGCCAGAAATCAGTACAGAAGAAAATCCTAATTTAATCGGGACTGGTACGGTTCAACCGGAAATCTTAGCTAGAGGAAGTCTTAAACCAGGACATGAATACATGATGACTTTTGGTATAGATACCTTGGGTCAAGTCTCCGGATACGATAACGGGATTCTGTACGCGACAAACAAGTATAGTGTATACGACGTAGGCGATGACGCATGTGGAGCGCCAGTACTTCCTCACGATGGTTCAGATGGTTCTTCAGATTCGGCGACATGGGTGTATGACGAAGGTGCAAGCACTATTACGCTTAATGGGGTAGGTGCCTATTTAGGACTACCGAAGGCTCACAACGAAGGCGAACTCAGTTCTCCTGATGAAGCCCCGGAATCCATTACTTATGACGTAACGTTTTCAGATGGCGACAATACAATGACTCTGGTTATCGAAGCAGGAACAGGGGTGTTCTGGACCTTTAAACTTGTAGCAGATGAGGCAGAAACAGTTCCAGTAGGAACATGGAAAATAGCTCCAGAAGCAGGTGCTTTAATGAGAGGACCAGCCCCTAATGATGGAAGTTGGTGGTCAAACTCTGAAGAAGATGTTGTTACAAGAGCTTGCTATTTCGATGACGACTATATTTTCGATGGAGATGGTTCGTTTAATAATGTTCTAGGTGATGAAACTTGGATTGAAAGATGGCAAAGTACTATATTAGTATATGAAGAGGATTCCACCAAGTATGTAGGAAAAAATCTTGTATTCAGGGATTCGCTTGATTCCTGGACATTGAATGTGGAAGAGGAAATTTCCAGTGATGTGTTCGATGGCATTCGGGTAATAATTGATCCCGCAGTAGAAACTGCTGATTATAATTATTCAGAATCGGGATGGCTGGTAGGCAATGGGCTCATGAGAATAACGCCTTCCATTAGTGAAGGCCCCAAGATGCCTTGGAAATATCAAATTGTATTTACGGACAATGATTCAGCCTATGTTGGTATAGCTTCTACTGGTACAGTAAGGGATGAAAATGGCTCATCAATTGGTTCTGATAAAATCGCTAATCCTGCTATCAATTTTTATGTACAGAATATGTTCTTTGTTGATTCTATCTCAGGGCAATATGAACTTATGGATGTTATCGCCCAAGACATGAATAATAATGATACTTTTGATCTATTTGAGGATAGAATTTTTGTAGGAGCTCCAGCTGGTAATCGTTGGCGAGCTACTGCATTTATCATTGATTTTCAACTGGCAACCGATGCAACATACCCGCTGAGTGGGGATGTGTATCAGGTTGATTGGGATCGTCCATTTTTTGAGTCAGATACGATAAGGTTTACTGTGTCGTCGGATGATTCCTTGGACACTGGTGATCTGAGCAGTGATATGAAGAATATCAAAGTAGTACCCAATCCTTATGTAATGACGAACTTGATGGAGCCAGCTTTATCGAATCCCTTCTTGAATCAACGACGGCGTCTACTCTTTACGCATATCCCTGCTACTTGTACCATCAAGATATTTACAATCAGCGGCGTCTTGGTAGATAAAATCATTGTGGAAAATGAACCAGATAATGGGATCGTTCATTGGGATATGCTTACAAGGGAAGGATTAGAGATTGCTGCCGGTATGTACCTTTATCATGTTGAATCACAGGTGACTGGAGATGAAAAACTTGGGAAATTTGCTGTAATTAAATAAGTACGAGAGAATAAGCCATGAAACAAATACAAAAGCTGTTAATGATTGTGTTATTAGCAGTTACTCTAGGGTTTTCACAGGAAATCAATCGATATGGTACCACAGCTGCCAACTTTCTGGAAATCGGAATTGGAAGCGCCGCCAGTGCTATGGGTGAAGCCTATGTTGGTGTAGCAAATGACTTATCGTCTATTTACTGGAACCCTGCCGGGCTTGCCTCCATCCAACAAAGTGAAGCTCTATTTGTCATTCAACCGTGGGTAATAAATATAAATACTCTATTTGCTGGAGCAGCTATTAAGGTTCCTTCTATTGGAACGTTAGCTCTCGGACTTACTCAGGTCGATTATGGTGAAATGGATGTGACTACCCTCGAGTATCAGGATGGTACTGGGGAAAAATTCACGGCCAATGATTTAGCTGCCAGCGTATCCTTTGCCCGGAAACTTGTCCCTTGGTTTTCTTTTGGTGTTTCAGGCAAACTTATTCATTCAAATATCTGGCGCTGCAATGCTAATGCCGTTGCTATGGATTTGGGTGTAATTGTTAATACTCATTTTTTCTCCGTGACAGGCGAACAAAAGGATGGAATGACCATTGGAATGAGTATCTCGAACTATGGTACCCGGATGAGATACGATGGAATTGATTTGTTGAATCCCATTGATATTTCCCTTTACGAAAATGGAAACTATGGTGATGTACCAGGACAGTTTCGGACTCAAGCCTGGGAATTGCCTTTACTGTTCAGAATTGGGGTTGCTGTCAAACCTATTGTATCTACATATCATAACCTGATCATTGCTGCTGACGCTCTCCACCCCAACAACAATATGGAGTCTGTCAATGTAGGAACACAATATGAAATGCATATACCCGGAGCAGGCAAATTTTACCTGCGTGGTGGCTATAAAGCACTTTTCATGAACAAGACCGAATATGGTATAACTGGCGGAGGAGGAATCAAACTCTTCTTCATGGGCAATCATTCCATAACTATCGATTATGCCTACAAGACTATGGGGATCTTGGGGAATGTTCATGCCTACACGGTCGGGATGACATTCTGATTCTTTTTTTGCGTTGTAAAAAACAACTCCTGATCTATATTCTTACTCTCGGCTTGTTCGCCTGTGAAATACGGGGCGAGGAACTTCCTAAGAATGCAATTCTCGCTCGGATTGGAGATCATCTGATCACTGTTCAAGATTTTATTCGACGGGCTGAATACACTATTCGACCTGACTATTGTCGTGGGGATCTTTATGTTCACAAGAAAATTATCCTCAATTCCCTTATTGCAGAAAAATTGCTTGCTTTGGAAGAAGCACAGAATAGCCAACTTAATTCCATTGCAGGCTTCCAAGCCTTTTTACAGGGGAGGAAGGAACAAGCCATGCGGCAATGGTACTATTATGACCAAGCTTATAATAAAGTTCAGCTAGATATAAACCAACTTAAGAAAGCTTACAAATTAGCCGGGAGGACTATAGACGTAGCATTTTACACCCTTCCGAATCCACATATCGCCGATAAAGTTGGCCAAGCTTTGGAGGATGGGTTGTTTTTTGAAGAAATATATGAAGCATTTAGTGGAATAGACAGTCTTCCACGACAACAAGTCGGTTGGTTTGATCGTGAAGATCCTATCATCCACGATCTATTATTCAACGATAACCTTACACCAAATCAAGTGTTAGGTCCTGTCAAGACTGGGGATGGTTCTTTTCTTCTTATGAAAGTGATGGGGTGGATAGACAGACCTGTCATTACGGAAAGAGAAACGAATCAGCGGTGGAAAGATGTGGAAGAACGTCTTACGGATAGTGAAGCAAAAACCATCTACAAAGAACTTGTAGGGGAGATCATGCGTGGAAAGCGTGTTGATTTTAATGAGGATATATTTTTTGCTTATGCTGATCATGTCGCAGATTATTATTTAAAATCTTTAGAAGAAAAAGAAAACCAATTGGAATTGATGATCTGGGAAGATCAAGAAATTCAAGAATTAGCTCCAACCACTCCATTTCCATATGCTTTAAAGCACACACCTTTCTTCAGAGTGAATGAGCAGATATGGACTGTTGAAGATTTTGAAAAAACTTTACAAACTCATCCACTTGTATTCCGAAAGCAAAAAATCAGTCACCAGGAATTCCCAGGACAGTTTAAACTTGCCATTGTTGATTTGATTCAGGACCGGTTTGTGACAGAAGAATGTTTTCAATTAGGGTATGAAACAGTTACTGCTGTTCGACTGAATGAGGAAATGTGGGCAGACTATTATTATGCTCGGCAAAGGCGGAATGATTTTCTTCGATCAAAAGGAGTCTATGGAGACTTCGGTAAGGATTATCTCCATCTTATAGAAACAGTTTTAAATCCTTATCTGGATTCTCTTCAAAACCTTTATTCAGATCAAATCGAAATAAACATGAGTGAATTTGAAAAAATTGAACTAACATCTATCGACATGTTTGTAACTCAAAAAAATGTTCCCTACCCGGTTATAGTACCCCAATTCCCCATCCTGACAACAGATAATCGTTTAGATTATGGCAGAGAAATGGATGATTAATCCCGGACTTTCTTCAAAATTTTGGTGGAGAACGTTATTTTTTTCTCTGATCCTCATGATTCTTTCAGGTCCAGGCTATGGCAAAGATTACAAAGGTGGAGAATTAAGAACCTATGATACATATCGTTACGGACGCTTTGAAGTTCGAATGAAATCGGTAGCGGGCAGCGGTGTATTATCATCTTTTTTCACTTATCACGATTTTACGTCCGGAGGAGCAGGAAACTGGAATGAGATCGATTGGGAATGGCTGGGAAACCACGATGATAAGGCTCAGACAAATCTGATTATCCAGAACCAGTGGGACCTGCCAGAATTTATCGATGTTGATTTTAATCCTCATGAAGACTTCCATACTTACGCGTTTGAATGGACACCAGATTATGTTGCTTTTTTTATTGATGATCAGTCGGTCCGGTGGATTGATAACTTTTATGTGGATTCGCTGTACCACTATCAAAAGATTATGATGAATATATGGCAGCCGATCTATGAAGAGTGGGTGGGAGAATTTGACGAGGATATCTTGCCTGTTTATGCCTACTATGATTGGGTAAAGTATTATATGTATGTTCCCGGAACGGGCAATTATGGGACAGACAACAATTTCTTCCTACTCTGGGGAGATGAATTCGAAACTTGGGACACAGACAGATGGCAAAAAGCGAATCATACTTTTTATGGGAATAACTGTGATTTCATCTATGACAATGTAGTTTTTTATGACGGATATTTGATCCTTTGTCTGACCACTCCGGATGATACAGGATACGGAGATGATGACACACAGTATATATTACACAATCCCGGTTTTGAATCAGACATCGAGAACTGGTCAGTTTGGCCTGAAAACCTTACTAATTATACTGTGGTGACTGAACCTGTGTTACATGGCAATCACTCTCTAAAATTGTTTGGACAAAACTCAGGAACGACAAATAGTATTTCGGTTTATCAAACATTTAACCCTTCCCAGGGAGACGAATTCACCTTTTCGGGATATGCTTATTCAGCATCTGATGATCCAATCTCCGGAGATAACAGTGCGTATTTAGAACTAACATTTTTCGATGAGAACTGGAATATACTAGGTGAGCAACCTGTATCTTCATCAATTACGAGTTCATCACCTACCGATCAGTGGATCCCTTTAACTGTTTCCGGCACAGCACCCACTGGTGTTGTATCTTTTAATGTCGCTATGATATTTAATCAAATAGATGATGATTCGGGCTCAGTATTTTTCGACGACTTAGATTTGTTTTATTCCAATCTATCAACAAATTCATCTGTTGCTCCAGTCAATTATAACCTCTTTCAGATTTATCCAAATCCTTTTAATAATCGTACTATTTTTCAGTTCATAATTGAAGATTTTAGTCCGGTGACATTAACAGTCGTAAATGTTTTAGGACAACATATTACAACAGTTGTAGATCGGGACCTGAATACAGGTGAATATAAACTCTCCTGGGATGGGACGGATCATAATGGAACAGAGCTGCCGTCTGGCGTCTACTTTGCAATGCTTGAAAACGTGAATGGGATTGAAGTACAAAAAATAATTCTATTAAAATGATACGTAAAATGATGACTAGCAATATGAAGTGTGCCATCCTTTCATTAGTATTTATATCATTTAATTATTTAAATGCATTTGTAAACGGCAACTTCGACGGCGATGATTCTGCCTGGACGATCTGGATAGTTGATGGTGAGGTTGAAGTTGACCTTGATTACACAGATGATGGTCCAAGCGGAGGGAGTGGTGAAGCATTAAGAATTTTGGCATCAAATTGGGGGAATGGCGGTGTTTATCAAGCAATCAATCTGGAAGAGAACAACGTATATGAACTTTCGGGCCTGTTCAAGGGAGTTGGCTGTGATCAAAACTGGGTGGAAATTTCCATTCTTGATTATGAACCCCAGCAAGGAGTGGACGTCGGCGTAGGTGATATTATCGTAGAACAGCATTTCTGGCACTGTGGAGCATCCGCGTCGTGGAACTGGGATACGGATTTTGCCGGCTCGTGTGGTTCAAACGCGTATATGCCGGGTTCTCCACCCGGTGTGTTTACGGTCCCGGGGACCGGAACCTACTACCTGTTGATCAAAGCGGGTGGTGTTGTATCCGATGTCATGTTCGATGACCTTAATCTTGAAGTTATAGATGATGATCCCCCAGACACTGAATGGGTTTTGGTATGGTCCGATGAATTTGATTCTTCGGATATAGATATGAGTAAATGGAGCTATGATATAGGTACCGGTGATTGGGGCTGGGGAAATGACGAACAGCAATATTATACCAGTAATTCCAATAATTCTTTTATCGAAGATGGAAAGTTGATTATACAGGCGCTTCTTCAGAATTATGGTGGAGCAAACTATACTTCCGCCCGTATGGTTACAAGGGACAAGGGTGACTGGACGTATGGACGGATAGAAGTAAGAGCAAAATTACCCGGTGGTGTGGGAACTTGGCCTGCAATATGGATGCTTCCTACCGACTGGGTCTACGGCGGATGGCCCTACAGCGGTGAAATCGATATTATGGAACATGTTGGCTTTGATCCCAATGTGATTCACGGGACTGCTCATACGGAGGTCTATAACTGGTGGAACGGTATACCGCCACCGGGAGGATCAATATATGTAAATGGTGCAACTTCAGGTTTTCACGATTACACTCTGGAATGGGATGAAGATTATATCAAATGGTATGTGGATGACGTACATTATTTTACCTATGCGAATGATCAAGATGGGAATTATGCAACCTGGCCTTTTGATCAGCGTTTTCATCTTCTTTTAAATATTGCGATAGGTGGTACCTGGGGTGGCCAGCAGGGTATTGATGATAGTATATTCCCGGTTCGGATGGAAGTTGATTACGTCAGGGTCTATGAAGCTTCTTCCGAACTCTCATCTCAACTTGAAACGATACCTAATACTTATAATCTTCACTATAATTACCCCAACCCATTCAATCCCGCTACAACCCTATGCTACTTTTTACCAGAACAAACCCACGTAACACTCACGGTCTGCGATTTGACGGGTAGAGAAATAAACCGGCTTGTAAATACCACACAAGATGCTGGATATAAAACTGTACCATGGGATGGGACGGATAGCTTTGGCAGACCCGTAAGTTCAGGCTTGTACTTGTATCAAATTAGGACGAGTAACCATACCAGCGTGGGTAAGATGGTATTACTCAAATAATAATGCAAATTGACAAATCGTGTTAAAATGATACATGGAATAATGACTCTATTCTTGTCTGTGGTTTTTCTTATGTTTCTCACTGTTTGTGAAGAAAGTATATATTCCAACCAACTTCCGGATGAAAATAATCATACGCTGGAAGGTTGGGGATTGGTTTGGAACGACGAATTTGACGGTGATGCTATTGATGGTCAAAAGTGGAATAAGCTCCTTTGGCGTCCCGGATGGGTAAATAATGAACTGCAGGCTTACACGGACCGTGACACGAATGTGTTTGTTCAGGATGGCAACTTGGTCATCCGAGCCTTGATTGAACCGGGGTTTTTTGGCACAGATTATACGGGTACTAGCTACACGGCTGATTATACCTCTGGCCGCTTGAATACAGCTGGCAAAGGAGAGTGGACATACGGCCGTTTTGATACCAGAGCCAAGCTACCGAAGGGGATTGGTTCCTGGCCTGCAATCTGGATGCTGGGATCTAATATATCTACTGTAGGATGGCCTCATTGTGGTGAAATCGATATTATGGAACACGTGGGCTTTGATGAAGGGAATATTCACGCTTCGATCCACACGACTGATTACAACCACGTGAATGGTACTCAAAAATCCGGTCAGGTAATAATTCCGACCGCCACTGATTCTTTCCACGTTTATTCTTTGGAGTGGGACAGCACCTATATTCGCTACCTAGTGGATGATGAACCCTATTTCTTTATTTACAATGACAGTAATGGTGATGAAGATAAGTGGCCATTCAATAAACCTCAATACATTATACTTAACTTGGCAGTTGGTGGTGATTGGGGTGGTGCTCAAGGAATTGATCCTTCTGTTTTCCCAATGGAGATGAAAGTGGATTATGTCCGGGTCTTTGAAAAAAGTGAAAATTCAACCAATGTTAATGTAACATTTCAAGTTGATATGAAAAACGAGATAGTAAGCGGTGAGGGTGTCTGGCTTTCCGGCGGCAATATAAGCTCCGGTCAGCCCGGTGGCCTGCAGATGCAACCTGTGGCTGATACAACAGTATGGGAGGTAACCTTAACCTTGCCACCTTATTCAAGTTATAATTATAAGTACAGAAATGGGCATTATCCGGATACTTGGTCTGGAGGATGGGAATCTGTGCCTGATGAATGTGGTGAAGGTTCATATAACGATAGGGCTTTATTAGTTGGTAATTCAGATACGACTCTGTCGGTTGTCTGTTTTAAGGAGTGTACAGCATGCGAATAATTATTGGATCAATTTTTCTTTTAAATATTCTTTTTTCACAGGGATTTTTACATGTCGAAAACGGGAATATTGTTGATGGTGAAGGTAGTCCAGTTATTTTAAAGGGTTTGGGTTTAGGCGGGTGGTTAGTTCCAGAAGGTTATATGCTCAACATACCAGGATATGGTTCACCCACGGAGATCGAAAATAAAATTGAAGCTTTACTTGGGGCTGATCTCGCAGCAGAATTTTGGGTTCTTTATCATGAAAATTATGTAGCACAAGCGGATATTGATCAGATTGCAGAATGGGGATTTAATTCTATTCGAATCCCATTTCATTACAAACAATTTTCACCATTACCAGGTGAAGTAAATCAATTTGGGTATGATATCATTGATTCACTTTTGTCATGGTGTGCACCTTATAACATGCATATTATTTTGGATATGCATTGTGCTCCCGGTGGACAAAATAATGGCGAGATTAGTGACAGTGATGGTGTGGCTCGCTTATGGCTTGAGGATGGATATAAAGAGCATACCATTGAGATTTGGCATTCCATTGCTGAATATTATGCCGATGAGACCCTAATCGGTGGATATGATCTCATTAACGAACCTGTATTACCCGATGGAATCAGCAGCGAAGATTTAAGAGAGTTGTACATTGACATTACCAATTCGATCCGGGAAGTAGATACAAACCATCTTCTCTTTATTGAAGGGAATTGGTATGGTACTGATTTCACTTCCTTGACGCCGCCGTGGGATGACAATATGTCCTATTCCTTTCATAAATACTGGAATGATGTAACGCAGGGCACCATCCAATATTTAATTAACATGAGCAATACTTATAATATTCCACTTTGGTTGGGTGAAACAGGGGAGAACTCAAATCACTGGGGATATGAAGTCATGCAACTTTGCGAATCAAATGATATAGGGTGGAACTGGTGGACTCATAAAAAACTGGAAAAAATAACAAGCCCGCTTTCAGCCATTATTACACCTCAATATCAGGATATTCTTGATTACTGGAACGGTAACGGAAGCGAGCCAAGTACAGAATATGCCCAGGCTGCCCTGTTTGGTATGGCTATCAACTTAGCTATAGAAAATTGTGAATCCAGGCCGGGTGTTATTCCTGCACTAATGGACTCAACATATGGTGAATCACCCGTTCCTGTAACAGCTCATTCCATACCGGGAACAATCGCAGCGGTTGATTATGATATTGGTGCGCGAAATGTTGCCTACACTGATGTAGATTATATGAATACTGGAAACGGTGGTTATAATTGGGGTTGGTCCTACAGAAATGATGGTGTTGATATTGAAGCTAACGGCGATGAAAATGGTCTACCCTATAATGTGGGCTGGACCGCTGTTGGTGAGTGGATCGGCTATACCATAGAAGATGTGACTGCCGGTACTTACGATTTACTGGTCAGGGTATCCAGCAATGTAGACGGCGGGATTTTCTTCCTGGAACTCAATGGAACCAATTTAGGCGTTTTTTCTGTACCACATACCGGTGGCTGGTGGGCTTGGGAAACGATGACTATCCCAGATGTAATTATTGGTGATGAACCGCAATACCTGAAACTAATGACTGTCCAGGAAGGTTACAATATTGAAGGGTTCACTTTTAGCGAAACAGCTAATTCTGGAGATGACGGAAGCGAAGAACTCATTCCCAAATCTTTTACACTGGGGAATTATCCGAATCCATTTAATTCTCAAACCACGATTTTCTATGATGCTCCATTAACCACTGATGTAAATCTAAGTATCTATGATATCAACGGCGTACAAGTAAAAAGGCTTTATTCCGGGTTAAGTAGTATTGGGGAAAACAAATTTATTTGGAATGGGGTTAATGATTTAGGTATGTTAGTGAGTTCTGGTGTCTACTTCTACCGACTTGAAGGCAATGATTTTGTGCGAACCAGAAAAATGGTTCTAGTCAAATAACCCCGGCTTAATAATTCATTATGAAAAGCCAATCCCTGTTTTTACCTAATAAGTGACTTCTTCGAAAAGATTATCTTAGCCCTGGCGTGGTTTTACCTTTTTACACCGTTAACTGATTTTAGTTTGTGAAGTGCTACGGGGCTGTAATGGAAACTTTTACTGCTAAGTGATCGGAGTAACCTCCCAGTAACTTGTTTCCCGCCCAGAAGCGATACGGATAGTGCCGGTAGTTACCTGACTGTTGGCGGTACTTCGGCATGTCGAGTATTGCGGTAGATCCTTCTACTACGATGAGTCCTTCTTCCTGCATCAATCCCCGGCTGACGATAATCTGATCGATAATCTCATCTTCTCCGCGGTAAACGTAAGTGCCCACGTTGGGCTTGCTGATGAATGGGATCATGAGGTTTTGTAGTCGGAAAGCAGGATTTTCTGACCTGCGGGAGAGCAGGCTCTGGACGTTATCATCCAACGGTTCTTCGTTCAGATCACCTATGATCACTATTTCTGCACTCGGGTCACCAGTTAAGATGTCCATTATATGCTTTCTGAGCAGAATTGATGTCTCAGCCCGCTTCGGGATCGCCTGTTCTTTACCGCCATAATTTGAGGGCCAGTGGTTAACGAATATGTGGAGTTTTTCCCCGCCGAATTCACAAATAGCATATAAAATATCACGGGTAAGTTTTCCGGAGGAAAGTCGATTAGCTATAGCTTTGGAATCCAGAACTGTCAGGACCTCCGGATCATACAAAAGTGCGCAGTCTATCCCTCTGCGGTCAGGAGATTCGTAATGAACAATGTTATAATTCCGACCGGTGAACTCCTTATTCAGCTCTTCCAGAACGAAGCGGTTCTCAACTTCGCATAGTCCTACTATGTCTGCATCCAGGTCAGCCAGTACTTCCGCACAGTGTTCCAGTTTCAGATCGTAAATTTTCTGTGTCACATCCTTTTTGCCACCTAAGGCAAATTCCTCATCGTTTTTTCGAGGATCATCCTCCAGATCAAAGAGGTTCTCCACATTCCAGAAAGCGACGGTAAGCGTATCGCTGGCTACTAGGAGTAGTGGGCATAAGAGAGTAAGCAGTAATTTTTTCATTATGTTAAGTCCTCATTAAAAGCTTTTTGAGCATTTGAGATAAATTCGTTTACTTTGGAGAGATCGTTCCTCATCCCTCCGTTCTTGACACCCGTGTGTACATCTACTCCGGCAGGCTGTACTTCACGAATTGCTTCGGATACATTCCCGGCATGTAGCCCGCCCGCCAGGATAACAGGACGCTCAGACAGTTCCACCAATCTGTGGCTGACAGTCCAATCGTGAGTGAGACCCGTTGCTCCCATGGCACCGGTGGCGGAATCGTATGTGTCGGTGATGAAAGCGTCTACATGAGGTGAAAAGTACTCTACAGCCTCTTCCAGAAGAACGAGATTGTCCTCCCGGACCACCAGACTCTTGATGATAGATAAATGGTGTGCTGCCGTTTTTATACGAGCGATTTCTTTAGTCGGAATATCGCCATGAAGTTGCACCCACGTCACTCTCAAGTAGCTGCAGAACTCTATGATCTCATCAGCTTTGTCAAGATATGTGATCAATACTGGAGTCGCTTTATCTTTGAGAAAGTGAATAATCTCCTTTGCAGATGATTCTGATAGATATGGGTTGTGTATATCTAGGCGGAGAGGGAATCCGATGGCATCCGCACCGGCAGAAACTATAATTTCGGCATCGGCGATATCGTGGACTCCGGCGATCTGGATATAGTTTTTCATAGGAATCAATTTATGGAATTTAACCTGTGAAGCGTCAATGGACAGTATTAAACTCACATCTCAACCTTATGGAAGCGACAAGATATAAGCACATCATCTGGGACTGGAACGGTACACTGCTGGACGACGCCTGGCTCTGCGTGGATATTATGAACGTCGTTCTCTCTCGCCGGAAAATGCCGGTCATTTCCCTTCGACAATATCAGGAGCTGTTCGATTTTCCAGTTGTTGACTACTACGTGAGGTTGGGTTTTGATTTTGAAAAAGAGTCATTTGAGATTGTTGGAACGGAGTTCATCGATTACTATGAAGAACGACGACATGAAGCACCATTGCAGAAAGAAGTTAAGGCGGTGCTGAGGACCGTTCGTGAAGCAGGGATTACGCAGTCGCTTCTCTCCGCCTACAAGCAGAGTACACTCAACGAACTGGTGGCGTATCATCGGTTGAACGACTACTTCCTAATGGTAATGGGCCTGGATAATCACTACGCTCACAGCAAAGTCGAGATCGGTAAAGCGTGGATGAACGAGCTGCACTACGGGCCTCACGAAGTTCTCTTCATTGGTGATACCGTTCACGATCATGAAGTGGCGGAGGCAATCGGAGCTGACTGTCTGCTGGTTACCAGCGGTCATCACCGTCGTGAAAAACTTGAAGAATGCGGTGTGCCCGTTTTAAGTTCTATCTGTGATGTGGTGGATTTTGCTGTGATGAAATATTGAGGATAGTACGATGAAACAAGGTACAGTAAAAGAATACGACAGATACAAAGGGTTCGGATTTATCACAGGAGATGACGGCGAGGATTACTTTGTCCATGCACGGGGCTTGAGAGTGGATCTTCAAGATCGAGGATTGCGGCCGGGTCAGCGAGTAGCATTCGATGTGGATTTCGACATGAAGGGTGATAAAGCCGTGAATGTGAGACCAAAATGACCAAGGCCCTCGCTGGCGGATTTAGTCAGCTTACCGCAGGTTCCAACAGTTTAAGCGAAACGTAACTATCATCAGCCTCAAGGCGGGTCGGGATACCCAGCGGAAGTGTAGCCAAGTGACGGCCGTGACCGCACGGGAAGTTGGAGACAATGGGATAATCGCCATCTCCGCACACATCCATCACAATTTCATCTATAGATTTTCCAAATGGAATCTCTTCATCCTCGATGTTGATCATCTGTCCCACAATGATTCCGGCGATCCTGTCGAGTTTTCCGGCTCGCTTCAGCTGTAGCAGATCCCGGTCAATACGGTAGAATTTCTCATCCACGTCCTCTACGAATAGAATTGTCCCTTCCGTATCAAAATCCCAGCGAGTGCCGATCATTTTAGAAAGTAGAGTCAAGTTTCCGCCGAAGAGTTGACCGGTTACTTCGCCTGTTCGCAAGACTGTTGGCTGCAGTTCATTGGGAAACTCCAGTTTAGAAGGGTCATCACCACTGAGGACGGACAATAGATTGTTCAGTGTAAAGGGGTCTGCGGACTTCTCGAAGTTCCACAGCATGGGACCGTGGAAAGTAGTAAGTCCGCACTCTTTCTGTATAGCGCAGTGGAGGGCTGTGATATCGCTGAAGCCGACAAAAATTTTGGGATTGTCTCGAATGATCGAGTAGTCGAGTCCATCCGTAACACGGATTGAACCGTAACCACCCCGGGCACAGATGATAGCATCAATCTCAGGATCGGCAAAAAGCTCTTCCAGTTCACGAATCCGTTCTTCCGTGGATCCAGCATACTGATTCTCTCGGAGATGACATGCTGGCCCGAATTTCACCATGTATCCTGCATCAGTCAAAACTTGAGCTGCAGTTCCGAGCTTATCCTTGGTCGTCCACCTTGCCGGTGAGGCGATACCGATGGTGTCTCCGCTTGGAAGTCGAGGCGGTTTTATAATACTATTCAATCTCAATGTTACTGTTGGCGATGTATTCCCGTTCGGAGAGCGACAGATTGATCTCCTTTTCCGCTAATCCCGTAGGTCTCACGGCTCTAGAAGTTTTACCGCCATGACCTGGATCAAGACAGAAGGAGACGCCAGAGAAATCCTGTCCGCTGAATAGCGATATAATCAACACTGAGAGATAAAGTGATATCTTAATATGATTCATAAGATTACTTCAGCAGCAACAGTTTTCTGGTCAACTGAAATGTTTCTCCACTGCCTAAAGGGTTAAACTCACCTTTTAGCAAATAGACTCCACTGGCTGCTTCATCTCCATTCCAGTTGAATTTATACTCTCCACTCTCAACTTTACTATTCACCAGTTCATCTACCTCCCGTCCAAGGATGTCATGGGCAGTCACCCTAATTTTGCCGTTTGTTGGTAAATTGAAACGGATGGTAGTGCTGGAGTTAAAAGGGTTGGGATAGGCATCTATTGAGAAGTGGTTTGGGAGAGAAGGTTCTTCTGAAACTTGCAAATCTTCCAGGAGCCACTGAGTGATTTCCACCATCAGTTCATCATCCGGTTCCGGGCCAAATAGCATCTCCGGGGGTGGGGTAGTATACAGGAACTGATATGCCTGCACGCCGAATGAGTGTCCTTCACTATCTTCCAAAATAGTAGATCCAATGAATGGATCTATTTCAGCAGTGTTTATGGAATCCAATACATACCACGAAGTGTCTATCTGGAACGTTTGTCCCCAGAAACCAGTCATTTCATCTGGGGTAGCAGTTGATGGACCGGCAGAAAGACTCAGTTCCTCCAAATACAACTGACCCAAGGAATCGGAACTGAAACCCTCTAAGAGACGGCTACCAATCAGCCATGTGCCGTTGAAAAAGTCTCGTAATTGTTGTGTTAGCGAAGACGGTAGAGGATCAGCATCATCCAGAGTATAGATAATCTTTCCCTCATGTAAAAAATAAGTGGTATCCAGTTCGAATAGATCGTCGTTAACCGTTTCAAACGGGAAACCAATTCTGTCCAACCTTTGACCAAGCAGCGCCACAAAAGGGTGGGATGATTCAGTCCATACACCGTCTGTTCCGTCAAAAGCATCAACAATGACCAATGGTAAATTGGAGTCTCCCAACCGTAGCCCGTAAATGTCCGATTGTTCACTCTCATTTGGAAAAGGAGCATTGTCCACCGCCGTCAATTTGAAGTAGATGACCAAGTCCTGTGAGAAAGACGGAGCTATAAATTCAGAAGTGGTATCGGTCAGGACCGATTCATCGTGATTGCTGGTCCAAGTTTCCATATCATAGCTGAAGTACAGACGATAACCAGCCAGGTCTTCTTCCGTGTTCGGCAGCCAGCGGATACTGAATCCCTCGCCTTCGCTTAGGACAGAGAGAAGAGTAGGTGCCGCTGGAGCTTCATTGTCCTGTTCAGTAACCTCGAATTCAACAGTCAAAGTGTCAATATTGTCTCTCGTATCCCAACAGAAAACTCTGGCGTTGTAGAATCCCTGCTCCCAATCGGTGACGTTCACGGATCCGTTATGGGTCAGGTGATTAGAAACGATGTAGTGATACACGCTGGTGTTGGAGCCCTGGTGGAATACGTTGTGGACGTATGAATCGGTAGCCGGGATTTCATCAAACAGGTAGGGGAATCTAGGGCCTGCCACTATGCTGTCATTCTGATCCACGATGTCGAAGCCAATCTTGTAGATACCGTTGTTCCCGCCGTAGGGACCCATGTCGGTTAGATCCGCAGACCGACTGACAATATCCACCAGTCCGAATACACGATTATCAGTGAATTGGTTCGTAGTGCCGTCCTTAAAGAAGCGGATATTCATCACTTCGGGTTCGTAAGGGTCCTCGAATGGATCCAGACCACCGCCATCCCGCAGGGCGTTAATCTCCGAACCAGGATATCCATCCTTGAAGTGGATGTGATTCCAGGAATTGGTCGTACCAAGGACAGTCTCAAAAGCGGTGACTTGATTACCCACAGAGAGTCCGGAGGCAGGATTTACATGTACATAAGCGTAACGTCCTACCCGAACCCAAGAGTTAATCCCGTAATCTGACGGCCAGCCGATGCTTGTGACAGTTCCATTAATAACAGAGTACACTTGGCCACCAGCAGATAGGTGCATGTCCACACCGTCGTGAAAGTGATCGATGGACCCGGATGTTCCTTCCCGGTTTTCGCAAAAAGTACCGTTGATCCAGTGCTGTTCGTCAAACGGTTCGCACGGCCAATTGTAGGAGTCAGCCCAAATGAGCTGAAAACTTCCAGCAATAATAAAGATAGATGTTAATTTGAATCGGTTCACGGAATCAGTCCCTATTCAGCACTGTATTCCAAAAGTTCTCTGTCTAGCTGGAGGAAAAACTTTCCATCCTTGATCGGTAGAATATTCACAACTTTGTGGTAATCCCGGCTCACGGAAATCTCAGAGTGGCCCAACGTCTGCTGATCAACGGTCATGATTCCAATGCTCCCCAATTCGTTTTTTCCTTCACTGTAGCGGCTGTTTCCGGCGTACAGGAGATGGACAGAAGAGCCTGCAGTAAAGAGTTCCAGCGGGATGAGCCTAGAGGGGAACTGAATCTCTGCCAAAGGTCTGTCGCTATTTGGTTTAAGGACAATCAGTCGCCTACTGTCTGCTGCGAACAATGTTTCATCCGCCCAAATCATTTTCCTGGGAAGAATTTTGTAGTTGAAAGATGTTAAATCTTCCAGAGACAGTAGTATGAGTCTGTGCTGCTGATTGTATTCCTGCCCAGATACAACTGTCCCGGAAATAGCGGCGTAGCCATTGGTGGAAAGAGAAATATTCCGCAGGACAGTAAGCGGCAATTCCTTTATTTCAAAGGGGGAATCGTTCAGATTCCAAGAGAACAGTGCAACATTATCTGTTTGATCCAGAGCTGCAGATTTCATTCCTGCTATATAAACGTGGCTCGGCGAATGGTGTGCAATAGCTATAACCTTTTCATGATCTCTATCATCATTGGAGAAGAGTGAATGAAATTCAGAAAGGGTGCCATCTTCATTCAGCAAGCGCACTTCTTGACTCTGAGGATCGGTGATCACAATACGATTCCCGCCATTAATTGGGGCAAGGGAAGGAAAGGCATGATCCCAAGGGACATCTATTTCCCCGGAAAAAATCTCCTCATCCTCACTGGACATGACTGATATGGCCATAGTTCTGGAAGAGAACTGAACCGGATGTTCGATGGTGACGACTACGAATTGCTGAGTTCTATTTGAAGTGGTGGATATAACCTTCAGTACTTGTTCATTTTTATACTTCGTGATTGTTGGCCCAAGAGAGAGTTCATCTTCTATCCAGTAGCCGACGACTTCTCCAGCATGTGAAGTCAGAAGCTGAGCCCTCTCCGGAACGTCAAGAATGGTACGATTCTGAAGAGAGACCTGCCCAGAAAGTGATGAGATCGCAAATAGTGTAGCAAAAACAAGCGATAGATACCAAGTGTGTGTGTGGGTTTTGTACATCACTTCATTTTATATATATCATAGGTATAGCTTGCATGTATTCATTTACACTTAACTTACAAATATATACACCAGATGAAACTGGAAATCCTGTTTTATGTCTTGCATTCCAAATAATGGTATGTTCACCTGGAATAAAAGGATTATCTACAAGTGATATTACGTGGCGTCCAATCAAATCGTAAATATCCAGTTGGACAACCCCCAAATCTGGAAGTGAGAAAGGAATAACTGTTGTAGAATTGAATGGATTGGGAAAGTTATAACCGAGTGAATAGGAAGCGGGCAAGGGTGTTCTGCTTGCAAATACAATATTGGATGGGTCAGATTCATTCCTGGATCGATCAGCTTGAGTAGCAATGTACAGGGCAGTAGAATCTTGGACATTTGAAAAATCTGATTGGATCGTATAGGGTTCACCACCAAAGTGAATATCAATAATTTCAGATTCATCAGAGTTTATTAATTCTTCTGTTGAGCGGTAAAGAATTGACCACCTGTTTTCATTGGAATTGGATGGTATGATCGTAAGATCATGGGTAACCGAATCGATGTAGGTTAATATAAGGCTGGGAGCTTCTGGTGTTGACCCGTAGTTGCCCGGGATATTTCTTATCTTTGTTTTCTTGCTGAAAAAGGAGTTGCCGGCGGAATACCAGTAATCACGATCATCCCAGGATCCATAACTGAAAAACTGAAATCCATCAACCCATGGAATGGTACGGCAAGCTTCTACAATGGGATCATGATTGTCCCAGACATTATATTCTTCGAAGATGTATGATCCGGGACCCACGGTGAATAGTAGTCCGTCATTGATACCGGGTTGAATATACTGTCCCCAACATTCTGGACAATTACCCTCCAGCATTCCGTAAAAGCTTTCCGCACTGTACCAGTGATAATGCATAGGCATGAGTTGATCAATATATCCTTCATTGAACCATAAAGCGGCATCCTGATAGACGGAGCCGTATCCCTGCCATCCTGACCAGTTATATTTTCCCAAAGCGGCCACAGAAAGACGAACATGTGGTTTTACAACTTGAATAGAGTCGTGAAGAGTGTTAACAAACTCAGTGACTGACCCGCGCCACCATTCTTCCCATGAGAAAAAGCCGTCAGGTACTCCTGCCGAGTATGGATGCAGATAGTCATAAAGATACCTTCCGGAACGGTTATTGTTTAGTGCTTCTAACTCTTCGTCGCTAATGATGCCGTCCATCCTTTGGAGTTCTTTTTCATGACTTACTTCTCCACGCAGACTGTTGGAATGTTCATTCCAACGGATATAATCCAGATGAAGGCCGTCTATATCGTAATTATTGACAATTTCCATAGCCACATCAATAGTGTACGCTCGCACATCTTCCAAGCCCGGGGATAAGGAGCGATAAGAATCCATACTGTAACCATCCTGATCACGGCAAATCCATTCGGGGTGTTCGGCAGCTGGTGCACCTTCATAAGTACTGGAACACTGAAAAACATTAAACCACGCATGGAGTTCTAAACCTCGTTTGTGTGCTTCCTGAATTGCATACTCCAATGGATCATACCCTGGATACTGATACCCAGCATAATATCCCCACGGTTCATAGGACGATGTGTAGTAAGCTGTCCCACCTTGACGGACTTGAAACAGCACCGCGTTCATATTAGCTTCTTTATGGTTGTCCATGATCGTTTGAACATGTGCCTTATTAATATGAGCTGGAGCATTTCGGTCTATGTGATCCCAGGTAATCACCCATGTAGCACGGAATTCTTTATTTTGTTGAGAAAGAAGGGACGAACAGATTGTCAAGAAAAGTCCCAATCTCTTTAACATAATTATCATTTTATATCAGTATTAAATGAACAGAATTATTTAATGGTTTGCATTTAAGATAACTAAATCGGATGAAATTTAACGTTAATAGTTTTAATGAACGTGAAAATAGATTTAAATTGTACTTAGATCAACTTTTGACAGTGCAACTTATTTTACCCATTCATTATATAAATAAAAAAAGCCCCTTGGATCAAGGGGCTTTTTTTATGGTTAGTTAAGATTTACTTAAGCAACATCATCTGTTTGGACTTTTCAAAGTTTCCAAACTTCAGCGCATAGATATACATGCCGCTTGTAACATTCATCCCGTTTGCATCTTTGCCATTCCACAAGACAGAGTAGTTGCCTGCACGTTGATATTCCCTGTCAACAAGCTTCACAATTTCCTGCCCCAACATATTGTAAATAGTCAGAGAAATCGTATTCTGAAGAGGAAGACTGTACTCAATCCTTGTCGTGGCGTTGAATGGATTCGGGAAGTTCTGTGCCAGTTTGTAATCTTCCGGCATAATGAACGTTATATCTCGAACGGTAACGGATCCATCATATTCAGCTAGACGAAAGACACGGTTCCCAGCTGGATCGAGTTCACCGCTTTCAAGAGTATCATTGACAGCTTGGTAAGGCAATAGAACTCCGAAATCTGCATCTCCCGGAAACCACGCTTTAGCTTTGAAACCCCAACCGGAAGTTGCATCGTCAAGAGCATAAGAGCTATGAGTCCAACTTGAAGAATCCAGTGGGTTTCCTCCAGCGGCAAGTTCAAACAAGTTAATGTCGCTCACTCCGGCTGTTCCACCATGAATAACTCCACCCATGCCCGAATTTGTAAAGCCCGCGCCGGTTGAAGTACCAAATCCGCCGCCGCCACCAAATTCGTGAATAATAGCAATCTCACTATTGCCGGTCCAATCACCAGGGCCGCCCGTTGTGTCAAGATTCGTGGCATCACCATCAGAGTCGGTGATCACAAACAAGCTTCCATCATAGTAACCGGTAACATAGACTTCGTCTTTTCCGTCGCCGTCATTATCTGCAGCAGAAGCGCCCAGAGTCCAGTCATCGGAAATCCCGAGTTTACGGTATGTTGTGTCGCCAATGGTGTAAGCATCAGGACCGGTTGCTTCAATAAAGAACATTGCCAGATTATTCCACGAGAAACAGGCTGCTTCCAAATTACCATCACCATCTGTGTCACAGATAATAATTTCCTGAGGGCTTCCACCACCCAGGGCATTTTCTCTAACGCCGTCTTTATCGACATCCCGGGGTGCCATGGAATATTCTTCCACAATGGTGGCACCAAAACCGCCAATTTCGCCGTCTACGGACAAAATGATGAACCGATCTTCAGAGTAGGGAGTTGAACCATCCTGAGTCCCATAATACGGATCCGATCCCCCATTATTTGCAAGAAGAATCTCATCCTGTCCGTCACCATCAATGTCTCCAACGGAGAATCCTTCAACACGGGATTCACCAAGTGAATCATTCAATGCACTAAAAAAGTCAACCCGAAAAGCGGCTTCTGTACCGTACCCGTTATCTGTACCGTCCCATTCGTAAACATGCAGCCCTGCATCAGGATTAGACTCTCCTGTCCAGCGTCCAACGTGAAAGATGATTTCACCGTTCCCATCGCCATCCAGGTCTCCGGTATGCACATCGCGGGGTGTAGAATAATCTGCGGTTATTTCGGCAGATGCCCACACGAAGGCTAACGTATCCGTTCCGGCTTCTTCAAAGCAGAATACTTGGCCACCGTTTGAATAACTGGACACCCAAACTTCGTTGAGGCCGTCGCCATCTAGATCGGTACCTGCCAGAGATCCACGAGAAACACCAGAGGGATCTCCGCCAAACAGACTGTCACCCGTCTCAGTTATGAACGAGGGAGCAACACCAGATTGTACGAAATCTCCAGCGAAAACAAAAGATACCGTGCAAGTAATAATAAAAAGACCAGTAACTATTTTTCTCATCCTTACCTCCTTTTTCTTTTTGATTTATTTTGTGTAGATTAGTTTATCGATTTTTTACAGCCATAGTCAAGTAAAATCCTCTAATAATTATATCTTAACTTGCTTTTGACTTTGTCATATCGATTGCAATAAATTCAACTTGATATGAAGGACGAAAAATTGGAAAGGAATTGTTTTGTGAATCTGAACCGTCAGTTTCTTATCCTTCTTTTATTAACATCTAATCTTTTTGCTGCAAGCGGCAAAGTTTCTGGTAGAATTATTAGTGCAGAAACGGGTGAACCTCTTCCTGGAGTTAATGTTATTATTGAAGAAGTATCACTAGGAGCTGCGACTGATTTGAATGGTGAATATGTCATTTTAAATATACCCTCGGGGAGTTATACGCTTCATGTATCTTATATTGGATTTGCTAAGCATACGATTAAGGGTTTAAGCGTCTATACGGATCGGACAACTCGGCAAGATTTTTCCTTAAAACAGGAAGATATTGAGGGAGAAGAGGTTATAGTGGTAGCAGAAAGACCATTGATCCAGAAGGATCTAACAGCATCTCAAAAAACTCGAACAGCTGAGGATATTAAAGATATGCCGGTTGAAACCTTCTTGGGTGTTTTAACTACACAAGCAGGAGTAAACCAGGGTGCAGGTGGAGAGCTTCATATAAGAGGCGGTCGATACAATGAAGTTGGGTATTACATAGATGGAATATCAGTAACTAATCCTTTTTTCACAAATTCCCTTGCCACCAATGTAGCCAATAAAGCTATTGAGGAGATGAGAGTTGTAAGTGGTGCCTTTAATGCGGAATATGGGAATGCCATGAGTGGAATTGTTAATCTTGAGATCAAAGAGGGAGGTCCAACATACGAAGGCAGTTTTTCCATGTATACCGGTGATTATCTCTCTAGTGATACCAAGATTTTTATGAATATTGACGAGGTAAATTATTTATCCAATCAAGTTATTGAAGGAACGCTTAATGGTCCGGTACCTCTGCTTTCTACCGGGGGGAAATTCACTTTTAACGTAAGTGGACGATACAGTAATAGTGACGGATATTTATATGGGAAACGGGAGCATCTGCCGGATGATTATGCAGATTTCAGGGTATCTGATTATTGGTATATTGAATTAGGTGGTGATAATAAATATGTACCTATGAATCCGTCAAACAGTTTGAATATGCTTACTAAACTAACTCTTAGAATTACCCCTAAGTTGAAAGTGTCGACACAGATGCTTCACGATCAACGCAATTGGAAATCATATAACCATGCGTACAAATACAATCCTGATGGCACTTACAATCACTTTACTGCAAATGACAATTTTTCTCTAAAGTTATCCCAAGTCTTCACAAAAACATTTTATGAAGCAAACGTGTTTTATTCTACTACGGATTTTAGCCAATATGTTTATGAAGACCCATTTGATGAAAGATATGTTTCTACAAATACTATTCAGGGAGCTCCTCCGACTACGACCTTCGTTTTCGGAGGTACACAGATGGGTCATTATTACCGGGAGTCTATATCCAAAGGAGGTAAATTTGACCTGACCAGCCAGATTACCAGTAAACATGAGATAAAAATAGGTGTTAGTGGTAGACTGGATGATCTTGAAGAAAACAATTTCACCGTTCTCTATGATGGTTATGATTACCCAGTACCCACGGTTCTTCCTGCGAATGATTCCCCGAGCCATAACTATTATAACAAAAATGCATTTTTTGCCTCTTCCTACATTCAGGATAAAATTGAATACACTAACATGGTTGTAAATGCGGGTATCCGGTACGATTATTTTGATCCTAATGATAATTACATTGTGGATCAGTTAAATCCCGAGGGAGAAAGAGAGGAAGCCAAACCCAAATCAATGATCTCACCACGACTAGGTGTTTCATTTCCCATCACGGATCGCGGAGTTCTTCACTTTTCCTATGGACATTTTTATCAAATGCCAACGCTGAGACGACTTTACAAAACCAGCATTTTTGGTGCTAATCTGTCACCGACGATCGGTTACAGTAATTTAAAGCCGGAAAAGACAGTAATGTATGAGTTTGGACTTCAGCAACAACTGTCTCACATTATAGCAGTTGATGTGAGCGCTTACTACAAGGACATTCGGGATTTGCTTGCCGTTCAGTCCATAGATTATCAATCCCCAACTTACGGACCTGCTTCCTATAGCATTTATCTGAACAAAGATTATGCAACGGTGAAGGGTTTTGCTATCAGCTTAACAAAACGGTACGATCGTTTCTCTAAGACGTCTGCTTTTATTGATTATGCTTATCAGATGACCGATGGAAATGATGTTAACTCTGGATCCTTCTACTTCAACGCATTGACAGGGGAAGAAGAGGAGAAAAGAATTGTTCCCCTTAATTGGGATCAATGGCATGTTTTTAACGCTACTATCACTATCAGTGATCCAAATAACTGGGGCATCAGTGTAATCGGTAAACTTTCAAGCGGTTGGCCTTATACGCCAGATATCCCCAATGCTAATTATGTCCCTGAATCTAATAGCGCTCGAAAACCTTGGCAGAAAAGTGTAAATGTCAGAGTGTATAAAACCGTGAATGTGGGGAAAATGAATGTGGTTATATTTACCAAAATTTTTAATCTTTTTGATACGAGAAATGAAAGATACGTTTATGATGATACTGGTAGATCTGGTTATACTTTTATAAATCGAACCAATCAGGAAACAGAAGCATTTATAGAACATTATGGCGAGCCCGGTGTTCATACCTGGGAAGAATATCAAGTTAGACCTCATTACTATAGTACTCCCCGATCAGTACAGATGGGGCTTTCACTGGATTTTTAATGTTAATCAGGAGTTGTTTGTAAATGAAGCTTAAAATAGAAATTTCAAGAACTTCTATTTTTCTTCTTTTGATAAGTTTATTAATAATTATTCCTTTCAATACGCTCTCCAGTCAATGGAAGTTCTTTGGAAAGAAAGATAATACAGCCATGCACGAACTTGTGCCAGAAAAGGATTGGCCTGAGTGGAAATACCGCGACTACTACGACTGGCGTAACACGGCATTGATGAGACAGTTGGATGATGAAGATGACCCGCAGATACTTAGACGGCAAAAAGCTATTCTTGTAGGTAATAAGATTTCCGCTGAAATCTGGAATTTTGGATCTATTTCCAGCCCAGGAAATCATACTTCCGATATTGTATGGGAAGGACTCGGATATGGATATGAATTTGGTCCGTTTATTTGCGCAGAAGTTGAAGTGACTCCATCCAGCCATCAGGATGCTTACATCAAGACCGATGAACTTGGAAATCCGGTTATCAACGAGGAGGGCGACACTGTCTGGGTAGCGAGAGTCATTAGTGATGGTTTGGTTTCTCTGGGAGGTGAAGTATCACCTGATGGTCAAGAATTCTGGGGATGGCAGCCTCTTGCATATAACAATGAGCTTGTTCCTTATGCGGATCCTAACAGCAATTATATCCCCACATCAAATGATGTGGACCGCGATGGTGATGGTAAACCAGACAGCTGGCCTGAAGGGTGGTACAATGAGAATCTAAAGGAATTTGTTTGGCCCGGGGCTCTAAAACAAGGTGCATCTAATTCTGATATGGAAAGCTTCTTTGTGGTGGACGACCGAACTAACAAGGAATTTGAATATTATCCAATCAGCAACGATTCTACCCGTAAAGGACTTGGAATTGAAATTGAATGTCGGTATTACCAGTGGTCCAACCCTTTAGCTGAAGATATTATTTTTCTTATTTACAAAGTTACTAATGTCAGTGACAAAGATCTTGAGGAAGTCATATTTGGAATGTGGGGTGATCCCCATGTTGGCGGATGGGCAAACTGGCAGGATGACCTCTCCTTTTTTGATCAAGATATAAATATGGTGTACTGCTGGGATGAAGATGGAGTCAGTGATGTGTCTGGACGTCCCCCGGGGTATTTTGGCTATAAATTTCTGGAGAGTCCAGGGAACCCATATGATGGTATAGATAACGACGATGATAATATGATAGACGAAAGCCGGAGTGACGGAATCGATAACGATTTAGATTGGGATGTTGAAAAACATGATGTTGGAGTTGACGGTCTTCCTAATACTGGCGACGAAGGTGAAGGAGATGGTGAGCCAACCGCAGGAGATCCTTTTGATATCCGCGAACCTGGAGAACCTAATTACGAATGGACTGACTTGGACGAGGCGGATATGGTGGGGTTAACAGGATTTTCCTCACCTGTGTTCGGAGGAAATAACACCATATCAGAAGATCATCACGTATTCGAAGATTTTTTGACTCCGGGAGTATTTGATTCTGCAAATGCTAATACGGCCGGAGATTATATTTTCATCTACAGCTCAGGACCGATTGATCTACCTGCTGGAGAAGCTCGGCGGTTTTCAGTCGCATTGTTGGTAGGACAAAATTATCAAGATCTTACATTGAATGCTGTGACAGCTCAAAGCATATATGAGCGGAATTATCAATTTGCAAAACCTCCTGAAAAACCTAAGGTCACAGCTGTTCCAGGTGATGAGAAGGTGACCTTCTACTGGGATGACGTGGCGGAATCTTCTGTGGATCCAATTTCAGAAACAGAAGATTTTGAGGGGTATGTTATCTATCGCAGCACCGATCCGCAGTTCTTGGATCAGCAAACAATCACAGACGCTTACGGTTCGAATTTTCTGTTTACTCCACTAGAAATGGTGGGAGGAGCCCCTGCCCGATTTGACCTTGATAATGAATATAGCGGTTTAAGTGATATTCTTTATACCGGGCATGGTATTCCCTATAACCTTGGCAACAATACTGGAATCCTGCACTCTTTTGTGGACTCTAACAATGTGATTAACGGTCAAACATATTACTATGCCGTTGTCTCTTATGATCATGGAGATGATAGCTTGGAGATAGCTCCCGCAGAATGTTCCAAACTGATTACACTAAATCCTGAATCGAACGAAATTTTCCTCGATGTGAATACAGTACAGATCATTCCTCGCTCTCCCGCTGCAGGATATGTGGAAGGACAAGTAATAGATGATGATATTTTACACCTATCGGGAATTGCTACAGGGAACCTGAGAGTTGAGATTATCGATCCTATGAAAATAGAAGATCAGGATACATTTAAAGTAACTTTTCAGGAGTCGCCAACTCGGTTTTCCATTGAGGACCTGAAACTCATAGATGATCAGTTTATCGCCAATGTAGATAAATTTATCTCTCTTTCTCATAAGAATATCAATGATAGTACTTTTTATCTTACAGATACGGCAGAAGTAAATATCTATAACAGAGATGTAGATTATGAACTTGATGCAGAATTCGGTCGTATAAAAGCCCTCGCTACTGGAGATTTGGAGGATGGAATCCTCTATTTTGCCAAGTATACCTACTTACCGATTTTTGAGAGCCAGTTGATAGATAATGAAGAAGCGAATCCTGTATTTGATGGGATGAAGATCTTTGTTGAAGACCAACCCTTGGAGATTGACATTTCAAAGACGGGATGGAATGCATTAAGTCCGACAAATTATACTGCAGTTGTCGGAGTGTATTCACAAGGTGGGAACTCTTATCCGGCAGATTATGAAGTTCGTTTTGCATCATCAATTGTTGACACAGGATCTTATTCAGGCATTTTTACTCCATTCAATATATATAAAACCACTATGGGCATGGTTCCCGAAAAGCAGAGGTTTGCAATTATCAAAAAACCGCCCGATGTAAGCAATGATACCTGGGACACGCACGATGAAATCGTGTTGTTTGAGGGAGAGGGATTTGGATCGCCAACTTGGATGATTAAATTCTTTGAACCAAGTGAGGGAACACCTGTTCTTCCGACGGAAGATGACATTTTCTATGTCTTTACTTCCCGCCCATTCTATGAAGATGATGTATATACTTTTGCTACACAGGCATCTTATATAGACAATCAGCTCGGGGAAGCAAGTTTAGATCAAATATCGGTAGTTCCAAATCCCTACGTAGTAACTAATGTTTTGGAACAACTAGATCGCCAAAATCCGAGAGACCGTGGTCCTCGACGGGTATATTTCAACCATTTACCTACAGAGTGTACGATTCGTATATATACAATGTCAGGTGAATTAGTAAAAACCCTGTATCATCAATCTGATCTTGATGATGGTAAGGAATTTTGGGATCTGACGACGAAAGATAATTTCCCAATTGCTTATGGTGTTTATATCTTTCACGTGGATGCCGGAGAATTGGGGCAAAAGATTGGTCGTCTTGGTGTCATTAAATAATGAAAAAGTAAAAAAAAAGATGAAGTCAACTATCAAGATTCAACTCTTATGCCTACTTGTCTTTGGGAACTTTGGTTGGTCCCAATTGGATAACGTGCAGACGATCACCAAAACAGGGACCACTGCAGCACAATTCTTGAAGATTGGTGTAGATCCAAGAGGATCATCTATGGGGAATGCTTTTACAGCGATGCCAGGAGATGTCAGTTCTATGTTCTGGAATCCTGCTGGGTTAACCGCTGTAAAAAGGATCGAATCCATGTTTGTTGAAAGTGATTGGCTGGCAGGAGTGAGTTATAATTATTTGGCTCTTGCACTACCGATTCGTAGTATAGGTGTGCTAGGGATGAGCATCACAAACTTATCTGTTCCTGAAGAGATCGTTCGTACGGTAACTGACCCGGAGGGCACTGGAGAATATTGGGATGCACAAGATCTGGCAATCAATCTTGCTTTTGCTAGAACTTTAACTGACAGGTTTTCTATAGGTGCAAATATTAAATATATTCAACAGAATATTTGGCATGCCACCGCCGATGCATTTGCTGTGGATATAGGTGCTCTGTTCATCACACCGTGGGGAGTCCGATTGGGGGCAAGCCTTGCCAATTATGGTAATTATATGAGACTGTCTGGACGGGATCAAAAATTAAGTGTTGATCCTGATCCTCAGAACCAAGGAAACGTTGAATTTGTAAATGCCATGTATGAGACAGATTATTTTCCTCTTCCACTCATGTTTCGTGTAGGATTATCAGGAGAGATTATAAAAACCAATGCATTGCGGCTTAGTTTTGGTGTGGATGCACTGCATCCAAACGATAACAGTGAAGCGGTTAACGCTGGGTTTGAAATGGCAATGGGTGAGACTATTTTCCTCCGGGGTGGACATGCAAACCTGTTCAGAGAAGGTGCCGAAGAGGGATTTACACTTGGTGGAGGGATTCATTATAGGTTAAAGAGTAGTCCTACAATTATTAAGATAGATTATTCCTATTCTGATTTTAGCAGGTTAGAAGGAGTCCAACGAATATCCATGGGGATTAAATTTTAGTCTCCCTTTACACGAAATCCCCAGATTTACTGTTCGCAAGAGAGAAGGTAATTTTATCATCAGAAAGCTATTTTCTAAAGATTTGTTATATAAGTAATTCATGAATAAAAAACTAAGTGTCATCTTTGTTTATCTAATTATTGTTATCTTTCCTCAATCTGGATTTTGTTTCTCTGATATCGCTCAGAAAATATCAAGTCAGATAGTCTCCCGCGTATTAAGGTCAGGACAAGTTGTACAGCTCATCGGTGTTACCGAGGATTATACTAATATGGGTAATATTGAAGGAGTAGCTATCCACATTTATTCGGAAAATATTCCAGATGTTTCTCTCCGTTTTCAATATGATAATGGTAACTGGTCGGAGTGGCAAAACGCCCAACTGTTTACTGAGCCGTTTTCGTACCGTTCCATTGCCTGGTTCAGGGGTGAACTGGCCAAATCATCCATGCGATATGAATATAACACTTCCGTTCAGCAGGGTAGCATAGAGATACTAAGTGTTGGCCTGTTTCTTGAAGATAATGAAGAATATCCCATTGTATCTGAAATCCCCAAAGTAACACCACATGATTTGCAAAAACCCCGTATTATTACCAGAGAAGAGTGGGGAGCTCAACCCCCAACACATGGTTATACAAATCACCCATACTTTACAAAGTTAACTCTTCACCATGCGGCGGGATTTTCCGCCTCGAATATTGAAGAAGGGAAAATTCAGATGAGGGCTATTCAAGACTTTCATCAGATTGTCCGTGGATGGAGTGATATTGGTTATCACTTTGTTGTTGATCGAGCAGGTAACATTTATCAAGGGAGACCTGAGACAGTAATTGGTGCTCATGTGCTTAGCCATAACACGGGCAATATTGGTGTATGTGTTCTAGGGTGTTATCATCCACCGGAATTGTATTGTAATGATCAACTTACTCAAGCTTCAAGAGATTCGCTGGTCAAACTTTACGCGTGGATTTCTGAAACATATGACTATAATCCTTATGTTCTTCTCGGTCATAGAGATTATCCAGACAATGATACTTCATGCCCTGGTAACAATGTCTGGTCTCTTTTATATTCAATAAGAGATGCAATAAATATTTATATAGAAATGGGAGGGCCTCCACTTTACTATACATTATCACAGAATTATCCTAACCCATTTAATCTGCAAACAACAATTCTCTTCGATTTACCAAAAGAAAGTATGGTTCATTTGACTATATTTAACATCCAGGGTAGAGTAGTAAAAAAAGTTGTAGACCAGATTATGAATAAGGGAATACAGACAGTTATGTGGGATGGAAGAAATATTGAAGATACCCAAGTAAGTGCAGGAGTTTATCTATACCAAATAGAGGCTGGAGATTTTGTGCAGACCAAGAAGATGGTGCTCCTAAAGTAAAAGAGATATGTTAGTTTGGCATAAGCACTGACTTCACCGGATGGAACCAATAGGTGATCAATTTGTGCAGGATTGGTTAAACTGGCACAACTATTTCAGTAGAGTAAACTTTCGGGCGTAGCTCTGACCACCTGATTTAAGCAGTACGGTGTAAGTTCCCGATGCTGCCATTTCTCCGGCAAACGTCTTTCCATTCCATTTTACAGTGAGTTCGCCCCCGGTGGTCGGCAAAGCGGTTAGAGGAATTTCAGCCACTGACCGTCCAAGAATATCAAGGATCTTGATAATAGATGTTTCTGCCTGAAATCCCTGAGAGATCTGGATCAATATATTGACTTGGAGATTTGCAGGATTGGGGTAAATGGCAGTGATGCTCGGAGTTTGTGGCAACGGTGTTGGATCAGTCACTAATTGGAGGTTCGTGTAGAAGTAGTTCAGCATTTCGGACATGATAGCGTTCCTGCTCTCCTCCGGGTAGATGGTCTCGAAAGGGATGGCAAGATGTACCACTCCTCCCTGAGAAGAACTTCCCCCGAAATTTCCGATGTACTCTATTCCTGCTCCTCCCTTTGTGGAATAATCCACATTGTTGTATTTAAGATTTATGGCAGATCCAGCGGTAGGTTTGATCCCATCCGGCCAGTCCACATCATAAGTGCCATGACTTCCGTTGTCAAAGGTAACGCTGGAAAAGTCGGAGAAGATTCCTCCGTCAGTGCCGAATGCTTCATAAGTTCCCTGTTGGCCGCCTGCCGCGTCAGAGACAAAAACTGACTTCAGATAATCGGTGTAGAAAGCATAATCAGCAGCATCTCCCTCAGCCACCAGATCGTAACCGATTTCTGAACCTGAAACAAATAGTCCCCGCCCTGCCTCGAGGAAGTCCATCACCTCTGCTTGTTCAGCCGCTGTAAAGGAGCTGGTAGCTGTTCCTTCTTCGCCCAGAATCCAGTCAACAATGAAGTAATCGTTCAAATTGATACTGCCTGATTCCACAACTTCGTTAGCGCAGGCGTCGAAGGCAACCCCGGCGGCTTGAATGGCAGGACCGTGGCGGCGAATGAAATCAAATGTGTTGGTGGTGCCGTTAACACGGTCGAAGCCGTTTACCACCAGGATAGGAACTTCCTCAGAAGTTGGTATTACACCCAGCACTTCTGTCATAGGGCTTTCGCCATACTCGTTCTCTGCTGATATTTGGAAGTAGTACAGTTCGTCTTCTGTTAGATTGGTCAAGACTACAGGTTCACTTGAAAAGGTTGCGAGCAACTCTGAACTGCCTGCTAACCAGCTGTAGATGTTAAACTCACTGGCGCCGCTTGGCGTAGAGAAGTTGATTTGCACCGAGCCGTCGCCTATATTGATGATACTCAGATTGGTGGGAGTTGTGGGCGGAGCAGAAGCGCCAAAGTGATCAGCCAGCGCTCCCCATAACTCCGGTTCAGTTCCGTCATAGCCGAGTGCCCAAATACCGATACCCAGCAAGTCTTCGTCGATGGCCAACTCGTATTTAAGGGAAAGTGAGAGGCTGTCATCATACCACCCTTGGTGCCAGTTACTGCTGCCATCTTGGTAGTGGTACCACGGTGTCTGGGATTCATCGTTCCACAAGGGGCCGTAACTCTCCGCCAGAGCGATGGCTTCGGAGTAGAATTTGGCATCGCCGCTCCCGGTAGTGGATGCTCCGGCGCTGCCGGAAGTAGTTGGCCATTCGTATCCGTAGTACGGCAAGCCGAGGATGATCTTATCCCGGTCGTTTCCGGTCTCGTTCAAGTAGTCGTTCACGGTCCAAGTGACGTTGTAGGTACCCCAGCCGGATAGGGGAGAGACAGGTCCTGCCGTGGGACTGCCGCTCCAGTGATAGGCGTAACCCATGATCATCAAGCCGTCGCAAGTTTCAGCGAGAGCGTCGTAATCAAAGGCGTTAGACCAATCCACAGCCGGAGTAGCCATAGTCACCTGTGATGCCGGATTCGCTTCGTGAAAAGCTGCAGTTAGATCCGTCATGAATGTGGTAAGGTTGTTACGTTGGCTGGAGGGGACACCTTCAAAATCTATATTCACCCCGTCAGCTCCAGCATCGTTTACCTCTGTCAGGAGATTATTGATGAGTGTCTGCCGGTTGGAAGGGCTGCTCAAAAGCTGGGCTAAGTTATCGCTGTTGAATAGGATGACTCCCAATGAGACTTCTGTTCCGTACGAGTGAGCTTCGTTGATGAGGCTCGTCACCGGCCAGCCGTGATGATCAACTATATTACCGCTGCCGTTGATCTCCAAACCGAAATAGGCGATGGTGGAAATGAGATTGAAGTTGTAGCTCTGCCACGCCGTCCCCATCCAGTAGGGGTGGTAACCGAATACCTCCCTGGAGGGTATTGTCCGTCGTGCCTGTATTGGGATAGAAGCACCATAGGATTCGGTTTTGATGTCACGATATAGCTCTCGGAAGATTTCGTGTTGTTCTTGGTGGATACTTTTGTGATACTGTCCGGTAGCGACGTTTGTCAGCATTAAAACAAAGGCCAAAAAGAGTAATGCCTGCAGTAGCTTCATTAGTCTTAATCTCCGTTCCAGTTACACCCAGCAAAGATATCCTCAATGGTTTCTTTCTTTCGTATCATTCTTGGTTTGCCGTTTTCCATTAGCACCTCTGCCGGCCTGGATCGTGTGTTATATGGAGTAGCCATTACATAGCCGTAGGCGCCAGCGTCCATGATAGCCACAAGGTCGCCTTCGTTCAAGGTGGGGAGGTCCCGATCAACTGCTAACCGATCACTGTTCTCACAGATACCACCTGTTACGTCTACAGTCTGAGTTGTTGGCGCCTCAGGTTCACCAATCTTTAGAATGCGATGGTAGGCATTGTAGAGGGCTGGCCGGATGAGTGTGTTCATTCCGGCGTCAAGACCCACGAACCGCTTGTAACTTTCCTTCACTCCCGTCACTCGACTGAGAATGAAACCGGCATCTGCCACTAGGTACTTCCCCGGTTCTATAAAGAGGGCAGGAGTATCAGGGGAGTTCCGGTCATAGAATTTTCTAAATACCTTCCCGAGACTCTCGAACAGCTCACTGACATCAAGAGATGATTCATCAAGTTTATACGGAATTCCAAATCCGCCGCCCATGCTGATGTATTCAAAGGTTATACCAAGCGATTCTTCAATTTCCCGGGCTACAGTCAGAATAGCTGAGAGAAGCTCTACGAAATAGCCAGGGTCTAGATTGCCGGAGCCGGTCATGCACTGCAAGCCAAACCGCTCCACACCGTCATCTTGCGCCAAGCGGTAGGCATCGATTATTTTCTCTCGCGGTATACCAAATTTGGCTTCCCGTCCGGCGGTAACAATGGCGGGGAAGCGACCTTTTCCGAAGCCGGGATTCAGGCGAAAAGAGATCTCCTTTGGGACACTTATCTTTCGTAGGCGGAGGTAGCTGGAGGAATCATCAAGATTCAGATGGACTCCGGAATCGAGGGCGGTCTTTAGCTCTTCTGGACTCTCATAATTTCCTGTGTAGATACACCTCTCAGGTGGGATGTTGAGTCTCTGAGCTATGTAAAGTTCGCCTGGACTAGAGCAGTCTGCTCCAAGGGAGGAAGCTGCCCCTAACAAGACAGAGAGGATGTGGGGATTAGAATTGGCTTTTAGCGCATAACAGATCTGAGACTTCGGGAATGAACCGGAGAAAGCATTTTCCATCCGTGAGGTGTTGTCTCTCAAGCGGTCGGCGTCGTAAATGTAGAGGGGAGTACCAAATTCACAAGCGAGATCTTCTGCGAGAACACGGTCAGAGATGAGCTGTTGAAGAGGATGGGGTGTGGTTGTTAATGTCATGTCTGAAAGATAAAATAGCTCAATCAATTTACCTCATAATCATGGTAAAGTTCGTTCTGCCTGAGTCTGCCATATCCCGGAATTTTTTTCTGATGGCACTTTTAAAGAGATTTCTGGTTACCGGGATGAGAAGCATGAAGCCGAAGATATCAGTTAAAAGTCCCGGTGTCAGCAATACGATTCCGCCGATGAGAATGAGCAATCCGTCCACAAGTTTATCCGCCGGCATGTTTCCCTGCGAAAGCTCATGCTGAATCTCCAACCAGATCCACATACCCTGGGATCTGGCTAGAGAGGCACCAAGGACGCCAGTAACGATTACCAGAAAGATGGTAGGCCAGAAGCCGATTTCACGCCCCAGCTCAATGAGTATCATAAGTTCCAGCAACGGGATGCCGATGAAGATAAATAGAAGCTTTGTCACGGTATCTGAATTTTGGCAGGGAGAGACAAACTAGCAACCTAAACATGTAGAACTTTGCACACTTTTCCCCGAGGCATTATATTCACCCTCATGACTACTGATCATGTTAAGGAATTGATTGAAGCAGGCCTGCCCGGAGCAGCTGTTGAAGTAACGGACGAAAGGGCGACCGGTGACCATTTCAGCGCAGTGATTGAGTGGGCAGGATTCGAGGGACTCTCTCTTCTTGAGCAGCATCAGAAAGTGTATGCGGCAGTGGGGGAGTACCTGACCAGGGAAATTCATGCCTTGCAATTAAAGACATTTACACCTGACACAACTTGAGGAGAAGAAAATGGAACTGAAAGAGAAAATCCAGAACGACATTCTCGAAACCCCCGTGATACTTTACATGAAAGGGACGCGGGATATGCCCATGTGCGGATTTTCGTTTGCTGTTGTGGAAGCACTCAACCAGTATGAAGTAGAGTACAAAACCGTGAACGTCTTGGAAGATCCTGAGATACGAATAAAACTTTCAGAAATATCCAACTGGCCTACCATCCCACAGCTCTTCGTGAACAGTCAGCTGATAGGAGGCTGTGATATTACCCTGGAACTTCATCAGAACGGCGAATTAGAGAAAGTCCTCAGCAGTGCCAATTCATCTGCTGAAGAATAATTAGAAGTAGATTCCCTTCCGATCTTCTTTGCCGCTTCCTTTTGATGTGCTATATTTGCCAGCCTTATTTGGCCCCTTCGTCTAGTGGTTAGGACGTCAGGTTTTCGACCTGAGAACAGGGGTTCGATTCCCCTAGGGGTCACTTGTTGAACGAACCTTCAAGGTTTTATCCTTGAAGGTTTTTTCTTTTATTGAAAAAATATCCTTCTGCTCCTGATATAGATTGGGAAACATTTAAAGAAGGTTGTAAATAAAAAACTGCACACAACAATGTATCAAGCCCCACATTCGTGGGGTTTTTTGTTTGTGGGATGATGGGTAGATTTGGCTCGGTAGGCAAATTATAGGGAGTTAGATGGGAATCATAACCTAAAGGTCGTAGGTTCGAATCCTACCCCCGCTATTTAAGGAAACCCGTCTTGATTGGCGAGTTTCTTGAATCAAATAGTTATATCTAGGGTTTTTTTATTACATTTTTATTATTACTTTTCATTCTAAATGAAAATCATAAGACAACTTTTTTCATTGACCCTCGTTTTCTCTTTAGGTTTTCTGGCCTATGTTACCGAATCCCACGTGGGTCACCACCACAGTTTGGTCCCTGTTGCAGTGGCCATATGTGCCATAGATTGTGAAAACGAAGATCACCGATCTGCTGGATATGATTGTGTCTGGTTCCAAACCAAGCGTTTCACAGAGTATGTTGGAGCTCTGGCCATAAATAGTCAGATACATTTTGAATCCGAAACATTTCAATGCTCTGACCAAATCCTTCGTTTAACCGCATCCTTTGATTCATGCCATTGGAATCGCGGTCCCCCTATCACATAGTAATTCAACTAAATGACATATCTCCTTCAATGGAGATCCCACAATAATTAACATTAAAGGAAAAATTATGTTAAAAAAATTGATCGGGGGACTATTTATTGTATCAATATCTTTTGGCCAAACCACAGCCAACCCCCAATTTAGTGTGGTAGGTGATTTAATTATGAATGACCTTCATAATAATCCAAACTTATATAGTTCAGGAATAGAGATTGCTGTTCAAGGATATGTGAATCCTTTTGCACGGGCAGATGTCTATTTACATAAACACAATGATGAATCAGCACTGGAATTAGAAGAAGCTGTAATGACGATCGAAAGAGGGCTGCCATTTGGTCTTGGATTAAGGGCCGGTAAGTTTAGACCAGACCTTGGGAAAATCAATAAAGATCATGCACATTTATTCCCTTTTATTGAAGCTCCTTCTGGTATGGCTAATATTTTAGGTAAAGAGTTTTGGGCAGGGACAGGTCTTGAAGCTAGTATATTTCTGCCTGTACCTTGGTACAGTAATATATCTATTGGTTTATTTGATTCAGGATTAGGTGATCATGATCATGACATTGAAAAAGAAGATGTTCATAATGATCATAAAGATAAAGATGAACACGTAGATGAGCATGATCATGGAATAAATGAAAAAAAGGAAAAAGTTTTTTCAGCTAGATGGGGTCATTTTTTCGAACTTAGTGATATAAACCTTATGGAAATAGGCACCAGTTATTATAAAGGTCCTGAGAGTAGTTTGATGGGAGCAGATTTCAAGTATAAATGGCGCCCCAACAAGTATCGTTCACTAACAATACAAGGTGAAATAGTACAGCTTAGTATAAAAGAAGAGCATCATGAAGAAAAACATGCGGATGAAGTTTATAAGGGAGAGTACAAAAATAAATCAGATGCAGGATATCTGATGATTAACTATCAGTTTAATAAATCATTTAATTTTGGCATAATCGGTGATTATTATAGAGAGACGGATAAAGGGGCCGAAATCAATCCATCAATATTTTTCGGATTTAGCCCTGTTGAAGAATCAACTGTATTTAGATTGAAGATTGGACAGGTTGAAGATCATAAGAGTCATAAAAAACATTTAAAAACAACAGCTCAGATTATTTGGTCATTAGGTCCACATAAACCTCACCGATATTAATCCATGAGAAAATTGATCATTATAAGTTCTCTTTTCACTTGTCTTTATGGTCAAGTTCGAGTTGTATCTTCAACATCGGATATTGCAGATATAGTAAAGATCATTGGCGGAGAGAATGTTACAGTCACAAGTATAGCACGAGGAAATCAAGATCCACATTATGTAGAAATCCTACCTTCATACATGATTAAGGTAAGAAAAGCCGATATTTATTTTATGGTTGGAATGGAACTTGATCTTTGGGCTCAACAAATTATTAATGGTTCAAGAAATCAAAAAGTGTTAGTGGTGGACTGTTCAGTTGAGATAAATAAAATGGAAGTTCCCACTGGGCAGATTGATGCAAGCATGGGTGATATTCATCGATTTGGTAATCCTCACTACTGGCTAGATCCTGAAAATGGGAAATTAATAGCCAAAGTAGTAACAGAAAAATTGAGTAATTACGACCCCAAAAACGCTAATCAATACAAAACAAACCTTTATCAATTTGAAACAGATTTAGATTCCGCAATGTCAAAATGGAATAATAAGTTTTCCATTCTTAAAGATAAAAAAATAATATTTTATCATAATTCCTGGCCCTATTTCTCAAAAAGGTTTGGCTTAATTACAGTTGGTTTTCTGGAACCAAAGCCGGGGATAACACCCTCGCCGTCGCAATTGATTCAAGTCATTAATCAAATAAAAGAAAATGAAATTGAAGTCATTGCCTCTGAATCCTATTTCAGCGATAGAGCACCGAAATTTATTGAGTCAAAGACAAATGTAAGAACAGTCAAATTAGCTCAATCTGTTGGCGCAATTGAAGGTGCGAATTCTTATATCAACCTTTTCGAGACCAACCTTCTTATTTTAGCAGAAGCGTATGGAGTTATGTATGATTGATATCATATTTTGGCCATTACTAGCAACTTTTGTGTTAACAGGTATTCATGTATACTTAGGATTGCATGTTGTTACTCGTGGAGTAATTTTTGTTGATCTTGCTTTAGCACAAGTTGCTGCGCTTGGTGCTGCTGTAGGTATTGTAATGGGATTGGAGCATGATGGTAATGCGAGTTATGTGATGGCATTGGTTTTTACATTTATAGGTGCTGCATTTTTTGCGTATATCCGTTCTAGTAATCAAAAAGTTCCACAGGAAGCAATTATTGGAATCACCTATGTTGTCTGTGCTGCCGCTATGATATTATTGTTTAGCAAATCAGCTGAAGGATCTGAACATTTAAATCATTTGCTTGTTGGCTCAATCTTATTTGTTACTCCAGAA
>DKQU01000036.1 GCA_002471865.1 Fidelibacterota bacterium UBA7300
AAATTGGGTAAAAGTTGGTTCTCAAGGGACTCACACACTAGCATCTCACATCTCAATGCTTCATGCCGGGATTTTACCAAGTTGGAACACTGATGATGTACCCGGACCTTATAATCGCAAAAAAGAAAATTTATTTAAGGCTCAGCTTCCATGGGATCGAAAGACTGATGCTACTTATCCGACACCTCCTGCATCTAATATTGTAATCGGTTTCAAGGAATTAGGTTACAGGACTGTGGGCATTGGAGGTGTTCATTGGTTTGACAATCGTTTTGTAACCTCTGGTTTTTGGGAAAAGAACTATTTTGAAGAATTTCATTGGGAAGAACGTTTTGCTGAAGAGGAGCCGGATGGTTTAGAGTATCAAATAGACTTAGCACAAAACCTTCTGAAAGAAGAAGATGATCGACCTCTTTTCTTTTTTCTGAATATTTCATCGACACACATCCCATATAGGAATGGACCTAGAAATATTCAAGGTCAAGCTGCTTGTCTTGAGTATGTAGATTCCCACTTACCACGTTTACTTAGTCTTTTACCAAATCCGTGTCATGTCATAATTGTAAGCGATCATGGTGACTGTATGGGAGAAGATGGACTATGGGGACACGCAGTTTATCATCCAAAGGTGATGGAGGTACCCATGGTTAGCTTTATCCTTGACTCGAACCACAACGAATTACTGGAGAAATTGGCTAAAGGACAAATCTTAAATGAAAAGATTCATCAAGTCCCAAAAGGAAAGGTTACTCGCGAGTTAAAGAGATTATGGGGGAAATATGGTCCAGGTAGTTGGGGTGGCCGCTTTGGCGAGAAGAAATCCCACTACACAAATACGCTAGATGGTTCTGAGGACGAATAATGTTTGTTTTGCTGTTCGCCTACTTATTGACCTAAATGCTTAAGATTATATTATTAGTCTTATTATCAGATAATGTTATTTTATAAAAAATATGACTGATGCGATTATAACTGATTTTAAAGCCAATCTTTTTGTTGTCGGAGTTAACAAGGCTGGTACAACGTGGCTTCACGGACTTTTAAACAGTCATCCAGAGATTTCTATGTCCAAGACGAAAGAACTGAATTACTTTGGTGCAGAATATCCTAAAAACTTGGAGAAGTACCATCAGAATTTTACCATTAACAATCGTGTGAAATACTACGGAGAATCATCAACATCTTATTTTCGCAATCAAGATGTAGCTGCTCAGATTCTGGAGTATAACCCTGAAGCGAAAGTAATTGTGATGCTGCGTGATCCTGTAAATCGTCTTTTATCACATTTCTTTTTTTGTAAACAGTTAGGTGAAATTCCTGAGAAAGTTACACTGGATGAGATATTGGATGAAATGGATCACCCTATTGTTAGAGATAGTCATTATGAGGTTACAATTCCCGAGCATCAGGAACTCTTCATCGATAGCTTTTATGCTAATCGACTGGAGATCGCTTTGTCGGATCCCGATAAGTTTTGGATTGAAATTCAACAGTTTCTAAATCTAGAGGAAATACCACTTCCAGAAGAAGGAACAGACTCGAAAAACGTTACGGGTGGAAAAGGATTTCGATACGTTTATCGATGGACTATTCAGCCCATTAAGGAAAAGCAACCCGAGCTTTATGAAACTCTTCTGGATAGTTCTTTTTTGAAGTTTTCCCGGAAAGCGCTAATAAGTTTGTTTGGAAAAGCCGAGAAAGATTCTTTCCCTATAGAAATAAAAGAGAGATTAGCACAAGAATTCGACGTGACTTATAGGTATCTTGATTCGCTTGGATTGTCTTGGAAGAAGAAATCAGAAAAGGAAATCAGTTCTTGAATCCGGAAAGCACGACAGATAACAGGGTAAATCTATTTATTGTAGGCGTCAATAAATCCGGAACGAGCTGGCTTTACCATTTACTCAAAGAGCATAACCAGATTAATATGTCTGAACCTAAGGAGCTTTACTATTTTGGCAACAAATACCCGGATACTATGAATGAATATCACTCTCATTTCAATTTTAATGATAAATACCTATACTACGGAGAAGCAACTCCAACTTATTATAGAAATTCTGAAATTGCAGTTCAGATTAATGAATACAATCCCGAAGCTAAATTGATAATCATTGTCCGTGATCCTATTGAACGTTTTTTATCTCAGTTCTATTTTCAGAAGCAGATAGGAAAAATTTCAGAAAATACTACTTTAGAGGAATTCCTGAAGGGAGACACACGATTTCTATTAAGTGACAGTCACTATGAAAAAACGATACCTGCATTCAGCCGCATCTTTAGTTCAGATAAATTATTTCTCAGTTCTTTAGAGGCTGTCAAGAACAATCCTGAAGAATTTTGGAGCGAATTGATAGAGTTCCTTGGAGTGGAACCTGTTCCTTTACCGCTTCCTCGTGATCGATCAGAGAATCCTACAGGAAGCAGGTGGTTTCGATGTATTTACCGAGCAACCATCGAACCCATTAAACGTCGAAATAATGCACTTTATCAAACCATGCTAAAGAGCAGAGCTTTACGTTGGACTAAATTAACCTTGCTTAAATTGACCGGGTTAGCACAGAAGGAGGAACTGAGTCCGGAGCTAATGCTCAATCTTGTTGATGAATTTAAACTCACTTATAAATATCTGAAGTCATTAAATATAAACAGCGTATCACAACCTAGTTTTGACAGAAATAAAGTTGAGCATATAAGCTGACCAATGGCCATTCGAGCTCCCATAGCAGGTGTAGGAAAGCAAGCCGCTATTTATGGTGTCGGTAACATCTTTACCAAGCTTGCCGCATTCCTGCTGATTCCGATTTATACTCGCTATATGTCTATGACCGAAGTGGGTATTTTAGCTTTGTTGGAAATGGTGGAGATGTTTCTGATTACGCTCATACCTTTCGGAATGTTCAACGCCCTCTGGAGACATCTCCCGAAAGCAGATGAATCAGATAGGAAAACAATCGTTATTTCAGGTTATGTGGGAACATTCATATTGAACTTAATTGTGTTGGGCTGTTTGGCATTTTTCTATGAATCGTCTGGTAAGTTTCTCGGTCTCACATCTTCGAATGTTCATCTTTATCTTATTGTACTTCTTAACATTGTTTTAGCATTCAGCATAAGATTCCTTTTAGCTTTGCTGCAGTATGAAGGTAAAGCAGTTAGTTACGTCATTGTGTCGATTATGCAGTTCCTTGGGGTTCTTGCCGCTACAATATTTTTGGTAGTCCAAAAGGATTTGGGATTAGCAGGTGCCGTATGGGGCAAAACCATTACCTATAGTATTTTGGCTTTAAGTTGTACTCTTATAGTTTTCTGGAAATATGCAGCAATACCTTCTTTTAAAGCTTTCAATACCCTATTCAAGTTTGGAGCCCCGCTCATTGTGTTGGCTCTCGTACCGCCCGTACTGAAACTAGCTGACCGTTTTTTCTTAAATTTAAATTATCACGTCACATTGGAGGATATTGGGATTTATAGTATTGCTTATAAGTTCGGTATGATTATCAATATGTTTCTCATCATGCCTTTGCAGAAGAGTTGGCTTCCTATGATGTATAAGATAGGTGTCGAAAAGGAATCTCACACCTATCATAGGGATTTATTATTTTACTACGGAGTAGTAGGAGGCGCCTTCTTTCTTGCAATTTCATTCTTCCATCGCGAAATGATACAAATTGTAGCTACTGAGGGCTACCTGAAGTTTGCTTTCGTGGTTCCTCTGATAGCTTTGGCTTACTATTTGAATGGATTCCGCCAGTTTTTTATTGCTGGTGCCGCACTACAGGATAAGACTCCACGACTTGCTGCAGCTTCAGCTGTGACAATTGGGCTGAGTTTACTCCTGAACTTTGTTCTCATTAGTCAGTATGGAGTTTCGGGAGCTGCCTGGGCATCACTCGGTTCTCATGCTATCCTCGTTTTATTGATCTATGTTGCTTCGCAAAGGGTCGCTCGCATAAATTGGTATTGGTGGCGTTTGATGAAACTGGCAATAGTTCTAGCAGTCTCTTTCGGAGTTGTTACTTATCTAAATTCTGAATTCGCAAACCAAGCTTTGTTATGGAGTTTCTCTGGTTTCGTCGGTTATATTATTCTTTTAATACTAACCGGGGCAGTGGGCAAACGGGAATTAAGCGGCATCAAGTATCTTTTCAGAAGGGAAAACAACGAGAAAACTGAACTCTTATGAATAATCTAAAGCGTTACACAATACTCATCATCCCTTTCATGGTATTTGTCTTTCTGGGAGAGATGATCATTGATGATCTTACTCCATCCAAAGGAGATTTGGTGGAGGGGTATCCAGTTCGCAAGTGGGGTTTCGATTACATAGAAAAGCACGGCGAACTCCCCCATTGGTATCCGCATCTCTTTGGTGGAATGCCTTCGTATTCAGCTTACAGTTTCTCTCCATCAGATCCAGTGGGTGAAACACTACGTCCATTCTTATTTAATTTTGGCATTAAGTTCTGGTTCTACTTCTCAATTGGTGGAATTGGGATGTTTCTTTTCCTTCGCCGTAAAAAACTCGACCATATACCTTCCCTGTTAGGTGCCTTGAGTTTTGCCTTAACGCCCTATCTTTTCGGCTTGATCAATGCCGGTCACGGTACAAAAATATTCACCTTCGCATATTTGCCATTTGTAATGCTGGCGATTGATTATATTTTGTCTGGATCGTCTTGGAAAGGAGTACTCTACCTCGGTTTAACAACTGCTTTACAGTTGTGGGCAAAGCATCCCCAAATCTTCTATTACACTTGGATGCTGGTGGTCCTAGTCTGGCTATGGAGGCAGGTGTCTGCCCTGATAAAACGCCGATGGTCGCACAAAGTTGAGGGGAAGCATAACCTTATCTTACTGGCTGCTCTATTATTGGCAGGACTTCTTGTTGTTGATCCATTTGTCTCTGTCATGGAGTTTCAGGGACATTCTACTCGTGGAGCACCATCAGTCCTCGATAAAACGGGTGAAACTGAAACTGGCACCAAATGGAACTATGCTACTGCGTGGTCGCTTCATCCAAAAGAAACTGTCTCTTTCATATATCCTAATTTTTACGGACTGCAAAATTATCCCACAAGAGATGTGAAATCTGCAGCATATTGGGGCTTTCTGTCCGGAACACAGTCTACGCATTATCTGGGCTTAGTGGTGTTACTAATGGCTATTCTCGGTTTGACTTTAAAGAAACCGGACAGTGAATCTTGGCTTTGGATTATTGCTACGGTATTGATTCTTCTGGTAGGATTTGGAAAGCACTTTCCTTTGCTGTATCGACCACTATTTGAACTGGCTCCCATGTTTAGCAAGTTCCGGGTACCATCTATGATTTACATTCTACTCCCCTTAACCGTTGGAGTTCTAGGAGCACGAGGTCTGCAAACGGTTCTATCTACTCTAAGTGGGGAGAATCAACAGGAGCTCAAAAAGTTAAGGAGTCGAGCACTCATTGTCTTCGGCAGCATCGCAGCCATTTCCCTGTTATTATTGATTTTCAGCGGATCAGTCTCATACTTGAAAACAGGTCAACAGCCTGTTTCTCAACAGGTCTTGGATTTAAGAGAGGAGTTGTTCATTAAGGGTGCGCTCATAGCATTATTGATTTCATCTAGCTGCATGGCTGCTATATGGGTGGGTATTAAGAAAATTATTTCACCTCTAGTTGTCGGAACGCTGTTAATCGGAGTGGCGCTGGTTGATCTTTGGATCGTCAATCATGAATTTCTGAATCTGAGTAAAACAACTCAAGTGGAAGGTAAGTTTGAGAGAGCAAGACGTAGTAGAGTCATCACAAGACTGAACCAAGATAAAGATAACTACCGAATTCTACCCGTAGATGATCCTTCCAGCAATTTCTTTGCCTACTTTGGAATTTCCAGTGTTAGCGGGTATCGACCAGTAAAAATTCGAAAGTACCAGGATTTGTTAGATGCAGGTGGGCTTAACCAAGATCATATCAGAAATATGTTAAATGTGAAATATTTTGTTGGGAGACAGGGAATTCAAGAAATTGGGACTGCCCTCCCCAAAGCTTGGTTCATATCTGAGGTGATCTCATTGAAAGATCAGAAAACTTCTCTCGAGAAAACTTTAGAATCGTTCGATCCTGCACAAAAAGCCGTTATTGTCAACTACGATGGTCCACAGATCAATCCTGAATCAACAGGTGAAGTGATTGTAGAGAATTATGAAGAACACGAGATCAAACTGAAAACTTCTTCAGTCACGGGTGGAGTTCTGGTGCTATCAGAGATTTACTATGCCCCAAGATGGATCGCCACTATAGATGGTGAAGAAACTTCTATCTACCAAACTAATCATGTCTTGCGATCTGTGTATGTACCCTCCGGTGAGCATGAAGTTGTTTTCCGATTCGATGACTCCCTGTTCAAAACAACACGTCTTATGTCTCGCATATCTTTGACACTTCTTTTGCTCTCTATTGTCTTTATACATCGTGAAAAACTAAAGGGTCTGAAAGAGTTTCTTCCCTCAGGTAAATAGGAGAAATAATTTTGTTGATATCTGCTGGCTCTACCATTTTAGTTTCGTAATTTCCTGAGCTATAATATGTCTGTTCACGAATAAAAAAGGAGTTTTTATAATTATGATAAGTCCCCATGGAGGAGTTTTGGTTGATAGGAACGTACCTCAGCCGGAACCGATGGATTCGAATTTACCAATTATACAACTGAACCGGCGCAGTCAATCTGATCTTGAGATGATTGCCACCGGTGCCTGCAGTCCACTTACAGGATTCATGAGTCAGCATGATTATTCATCTGTAGTAGAAGAGATGAGATTGGCTGATGGCACAGTTTGGTCAATACCTATAGCTCTCCCTGTCACTGATGAGCAAGTTTCTGATCTAAAAGGGGCAGAAGCAGCTTTTCTATCTACTGAATCTGATGGCGTAATCGGAAAGATACAAATCAGTGATATTTATAAGCCGGATAAAGAAAGAGAAGCCGAAAAAGTGTATCTGGCGACAGATGATAAACACCCGGGAGTTGCGGCTCTATTATCCTCTGGCGACTACTACGTTGCCGGAGATATTGAAGTATATAAACTTCCAGAGCACAAACATTTTGGCGAGTACCGTATGTCACCTAGTAAGCTGAGAGCTGCTATCGAAGAGAAAGGGTGGGAGAGCGTCGTAGCATTTCAGACAAGGAATCCTATTCATCGAGCCCATGAATATATTACCAAATGCGCACTGGAAATGGTTGACGGCTTAATAATCCATCCCATTGTGGGAGAGACGAAATCCGATGATATTCCTGCAGATGTCAGGATGGCGTGTTATGAATCAATTATTGAGCACTATTATCCGCATAGACATACCATTTTGTCTGTCTATCCTGCATCTATGAGGTACGCCGGTCCTCGGGAAGCGATTTTCCACGCACTTACACGAAAGAATTACGGCTGTTCGCACTTCATTGTTGGTCGGGATCACGCCGGAGTTGGGAGTTACTACGGTACATATGATGCTCAAAAAATCTTCGGGAATTTCAGCCGGGAAGAGCTTGGGGTCGAGCCCATGTTTTTTGAGCATGCATTTTACTGTAAGCGGACAAACTCCATGGCGACGACCAAAACATCTCGGGCTATGGACCACGAGAAAGTTTTTCTTTCCGGGACTAAAGTGAGGGAAATGCTCATTGCAGGAGAAGACTTACCGGAAGAATTTACTCGACCTGAAGTATCTGATGTCTTGAAAAAACATTATGGAGGAAAAAACTAAAATGGAAACCACGAATCAAGTAAATAACCGTGGAGTTTGTCTTTGGTTGACAGGTCTCTCTGGAGCAGGAAAGACGACCATTTCAATCCCGCTGGTTGAAAAACTTCGAGAAATGGGCTGTAAAGCACAGCGTCTAGATGGCGATGTCGTTAGAGAAAAACTGACACCTGATCTAGGCTTCACTAAGGAAGACCGGGATAAGAATATCGAGCGGGTGACGTTTGTGGCGGAGCTGCTTGTGAGACACGGTGTGGTCACAGTATGTGCTTTTATCTCTCCCTATAGGGCGGTACGGCAGTATGTTCGAAAGGAGACGGGCAAGTTTGTGGAAGTCTTCGTGAAATGCCCGCTGGAAGTATGTGAAGATCGCGACGTAAAAGGAATGTATGCAAAAGCCCGTACTGGCGAAATAAAGAACTTTACCGGTATCAGTGATCCTTATGAAGAGCCGGAAAATGCCGAAATTGTGGTGGATACATCCAAAATGACGCTGGAGAAGGAAGTTGATACAATTATTGACTATCTCCGTGAAAATGAGTATATCTTTTAAAACACGCTGATTTCCATTTGGCGGCTTAAGCAAAATGAAATTATACAGACAAGCCGGTAATATCAAAGCAGGACTTTTTCTGGGAGCTGTGCTACTGATAGTGGGACTTTTTGTTTATAACCAGAATATTATTAAGAAGCTCAGAGATGAGAATCGGGAAACCGTTTCACGCGATGCTAAGCGGTTTGCCAAGGGAATTTCTGAGGCAGAAGGTGACGAACTGGATTTTTTCTTTCGAGAGATTATCCAGCCCATTTCATTCCCCATTATTATTGCCGATAAAGAAGGTAATCCTCAACAGTGGCGGAATCTACCCAATAACGATAATCTCAGTGTAGATAATGTACAAGAACACCTGAAGGAGATGGCAGAAGAGAATGATCCAATCCCTTTAATCCTTTCTTATGAGGAAAAAGGTATAACCAAGGATCTTGAGTTAGGATTCATATATTTTGGCGATTCAACGCTTATTTCCCGGCTCAGGGTACTGCCGTACATAGAGATAGGGATGGTGACGGTTTTTGTGCTCCTTGGCTTCATCGGTTTCCAAGCGATCCGAAAAAACGAGAAGCGCCACATCTGGGTTGGGACTGCCCGAGAGACTGCACACCAGTTGGGAACTCCTGTATCTTCGTTGATGGGTTGGTTGGACAGATTAGTTGATCATCCTGAGGAAAGTGCCAAGCTGGCGGAAGAGATGAGCAAAGATGTGAATCGCCTCCAGAGAATAAGTGACCGTTTTGCCAGGATGGGATCAAGACCGAAGCTGGAGAGGATTGAGGTTCAACAGCTGCTTGAAGAAACTGCCGACTACTTTAGAGACCGACTTCCCAGTAATAAATCTGTTACACTTGACGTTTCAGATGCCGGTGATGCGGCAATTCTCGGTACTCCCACGCTTATTTCGTGGGCGTTGGAGAACCTGGTAAAAAACGCTATTGACAGTCTTGATATGCGAGATGGCAAGGTATCACTGTCTGCTACCCAAGAGGATAGTCAAGTAGTGTTTGTGATCGCGGATAACGGCAAGGGAATTCGGCGACGGGACTGGAAAAATGTCTTCCGTCCGGGATACAGCACGAAGGAACACGGATGGGGGCTCGGCCTTAGTTTGACGCGGAGGATCATTGAGGAATTCCAAAACGGTGCTATTCGAGTGCTTAATTCCGAAGTAGGTGTGGGCGCAACATTTGAGATTCGTATTCCCGCTGCATAGACAGTAGGAAAGGGATAGTGTTATGGGTACAAGAAGAGATTTTCTGAAAGGGACAGTTGCTGCTGCTGTTGTCCCTGGAATTGCGTTTTCGAAAGTGATGGAAAAAATGGAGCGAAACACAGGTCATCCTACTGTTATATCCACTTGGAACTTCGGGATGGAAGCCAATCGAGAAGCTATGCCGCTCCTCAAACGAGGGAAGTCCGCTCTGGATGCCGTTGAGGCAGGTGCCAGAGTACCGGAAGCTGATCCTAAAATTCGTTCAGTTGGATATGGCGGGAGACCGGATGAGGATGGTCATGTTACATTGGATGCCTGTATCATGGACTCCCACGGTAACGCCGGATCGGTAGCATTTTTGCAGGATATAAAGCATTCTGTCTCCGTGGCGCGGAAAGTGATGGAACAGACCGATCATGTTATGCTGGTGGGCGATGGAGCAAAACGATTTGCTTTGTCTCAAGGGTTCAAAGAAGAAGATCTACTAACCGAAGAATCTCGTAAGGAATGGCTCAAGAAGAAGGAGAATTTGAGCCGTAAGAGTGACTTGGGCCCAAATGAAAACCACGATACCATCAGCATTCTGGCTCAAGATAAAGACGGCAATATAGCCGGCGCCTGCAGTACCAGCGGACTTGCTTATAAACTCCACGGTCGAGTCGGTGATAGTCCCATTATAGGTGCTGCACTGTACTGTGATAATGATATCGGAGCAGCCGGTGCAACCGGCCTGGGAGAGGCCGTAATTAAGACAGTGGGGAGTTTCCTCGTCGTTGAGCTCATGCGTCAGGGGAGATCACCCCAAGAAGCGTGTGAGGAAGCTGTACGAAGGATACTTCGAAAGCATGGCGGGAAAGTGGATTTTCAGGTTGCTTACATCGCACTCCGAATAGATGGGGAAATAGGTTCCGCGGCAATTAAAAACGGTTTTCAGTATGCTTTGAATAGAGGAGAATCAAGTTCTCTGATTGATGTAAATAAGCTTACTGATTGAGAAGCAAAGAGGAAGCAGACGGATAAAAGAAAAGCGAATAATGGACTACGGTTATCAAAGAAATATAGCTACAGATTTTGAGGAATTCTGATAATGCCAATGTTTGAATATCAATGTGAAGAGTGTGGTTATATATTCGAAGAATTGATTTTTGGTGTTAACGCTACGAATGAGATAAGCTGTCCTAAGTGTAAATCTGAGAAAACAGAAAAACTCATGAGTGCACCCTCAATAGGAAGTTCTTCTTGTGAATATTCTACGGAAAGTGGTTGTAGTGCACCTTTAGGAAGCGGATTTTCCTGAGCAAAATAGTATCGCCGGTCGGCGCTGAATAACAAAACTACTTAACCCATTAAAAGAGCCGGTGGCTTTTTACTATGGGAAACATTAAAAGCTTTACCCCAGATTTTCCTCCACAAAATTCCAGTTAACCAAGTTCCAGAAAGCGTCTACATACTTGGGACGGGCATTCCGGTAATCAATATAGTAGGCGTGTTCCCATACATCGCATGTTAGGAGAGGTGTCTGTCCGGAAGTAAGTGGATTCCCGGCATTTGCACTGCTTACTACTTCCAACCCGCCAGATTCATTCTTTACCAGCCAGCCCCAACCAGAACCGAAGGTCGTGATAGCTGTCTGAGAAAAAAGCTCTTTAAATTCGTCATAAGAACCAAAAGTCCCTTTAATTGCTTCTGCTAATGCTCCTGAAGGTTCTCCACCGCCATTTGGACTTAAGCATTTCCAGTAAAAGGAGTGATTCCAATGTTGAGCAGCATTATTGAAGATTCCTCCGGAAGCACTGGTCACGATATCGTCCAGTGATATATCCGCAAACTCAGTTTCATCAATAAGATTATTCAGGTTCTGTACATATGCGTTGTGGTGTTTTCCGTGATGGAAAACGAGTGTCTCTGCAGAAATGTGAGGTGCTAAGGCATCTTTATCGTACGGCAATACTGGAAGTTC
>DKQU01000057.1 GCA_002471865.1 Fidelibacterota bacterium UBA7300
ACTCGTTCCGCCCATATCGATAGTAATACAGTTATCGTACCCGAGAATATCAGCGAAAAAAGCACCTGCAATCGGGGCTGCTGCCGGGCCGGAAAGGACCGTAACTGCAGGTATTTTCCGGGCAATCTCTGGGGTTACCACACCTCCGTTGGACTGCATGATCAGGAAACTTCCTTTGAAATTCATAGTTTCCAGTTTTCCAAGAAGAGACTGAAAGTAGCTGTCTACTACCACACCGACATAAGCATTCACAACAGTGGTACTTATTCTTTCATAAAACCGGATAGACGGCAGTACTTCATATGAAGCTGTGATGAACATATCGCCCAGTTGCTCTCTCAAATACTCTGTAGCTTTCTTTTCGTGTATTTCGTTCAAATAAGAATTCATAAAGCAGACAGCAACCGCTTCCACCTCTTCGTCTCTCAGCTTCTCAACAAGCTGATCCAAATCAGATTCACTTAACGGTGTAATTACGTTTCCTTCAGCATCAATCCGTTCATTCACTTCCAGTCTGAGATATCTGGGGACCAGAGGTTCAACGTTCTGATAGTGGTTGTTGTACTGTTCTTCCCGGATACCACGTCGCATTTCCAGAGCATCCCGTAAACCCGATGTTGTAACAAGTGCAGTTTTCGCTCCTTGTAGTGTGAGGAGTGTATTGGTAGCAACAGTAGTTCCATGGACAATGGTATCAATACTTTGAACAAAATCGGAGTCGCTTTTCATGAGTTTCTCCGCCAGTTCTTTGATTCCGGTAATAAACCCAATAGAAGAGTCTTCCGGTGTTGAAAGTGTTTTGTGCATCACTTCTTCACCCTCGTTAGAAACAAGAAAGAAGTCCGTGAACGTTCCGCCTACATCTATTCCCAGCTTATATCTCATGCGCTCCTTGACATGATGAATAACATCCTACTTGTGTACAAATTTAGCCTTCACTCTTGGACCGTTTGTTAGAAAGTTTTTCAAGCCGATTTTCATGTCTTCAGTTTTCATGCATCTTCCAAATTGCCGTGCTTCAAAATCGAGTCCATCTTCCAATGACATTCCGGCTCCTTCATAGATAGTCTCTGTGATGATTGTATCAATTTTACGGCTTAAATGTCCAATGTCTACCTCAGGTATATCACCGCTGTCACTAATTGGCATTTCAGTCATTGGAGAAATCTCCACAGATCCGTCGGCGATTTCTCTCACGAAAGTGACTGCTTCCTCAATCAGATTACTTTCAACTTCTCTATGCACCAAACCGATTTTCACCGCTTCTTTTGATGAAACTGGCCTGCCCGTTCTCAATATTTCCGAAGCTGTATCAATTCCTACTAACCTCGGCAGGCGCTGAGTAGCTCCAGCTCCAGGAATAAAACCAAGATTTACTTCCGGTTGGCAGGCCAAGACACGCACCCCTTTCCCGCAGATTCGGGCAGTACAGGACATGGCTAATTCATTGCCGCCACCGAAAGCAAATCCATTCATGGCACAAACCACCGGTTTTTTAAGGTGTTGAATCCGACTCAATACTTCCTGGAAATAACGGGCATTCTCATAGGCTTCTTCAGGCGTTTTTAAAGAAGCCAGCATATTAATATCAGCCCCCGAAACAAACGCCTTTACACCAAAACCCGTAAGGACGGATCCAACAATTGAATCATCATTTTCAACCTCTTCAAAAGCAGATTTCAACTCACCAATGACGTCGAGATTTAATGCGTTCAACACTTTCGGACGACGTATAGTAAAGACAGAAACTTGATCTTTCACTGTTTTCATAATATTAGAAACTTCCCATTTCCCTAAAGCTTTCGCACGTATAAGAGAATCAGGAATTGGAAATTCTGGGTGTTCCGAACAAAAATCTTCCACTATTTTATGGGCTTGACTGAGTCCGATCTCATTCATCATATCAAACGGAGGTTTCACTACTAATGCAATCTCACATGCCATATTTAAATCGTGAATCGTACAGATATCCAGATCAAGAATAAAAGACGAAAGTGCAAAATAAGCCCCAAGAAATTGTTTCTCTAAAACAGATTCTTTCTCCTGTGATAATTCAACTTTTTCACCACGTTTTGCGATTTCCCAGGAAATGTTATTTTGAACGGCATTCTGCAACGCCTTTGGAGACCCGAACCAGGACATCAATTTATCAGTCATTTCATCCAAACCGTGGTTGGTAATTGGATTCCCTCCTGTCAAAGTTAAAGCTGTAAAAGGTCCCACGCCAAGGCCGAGAGTCTTCTGGGCAACTGCGTCAATTTCTTTTACATTGCCAAGCCCTTTTTCAAGACATATTATAGCTGTTTGGCACAGACCCTCAAAAATCGGATCTATTGCATAGCCGTAAGAACTTTTTACTTTTATCGGAACTTTACCGATGTCTTCATAGAAACCCATAAGTAATTCAGTTATCGTGGAAATGGTTTCTTTCCCTGGAACAATTTCGACAACTGGATTCCGTTCAGCCGGAAAAAAGTAATGTGTAACGAGACAACGGCTCTTATCACTGATATTCTTAAAGATCTCTTCCGGGCGCATATGAGATGAATTCGAAAGGAAAAGACAGTTATCACTGCATATCTCCTCCACCTGATTGAAGATTATGTTCTTTACTTTTTCATCTTCTGTAGCCGCTTCCAGTACAATGTCAGAACCTCCAATGGCCTGATAGTCAGTGGTGTAAGTGATGCTGTTCATCATCTCCTCAGCCATGGCCGGACTGAAGGCACCGGTTTCGACACCTTTGTGGATTTTCTTTTCGATCCTGGATCTGGCGCTTTCTAAGGCACTTTCCACAATATCTACAAGAATAAGTTCAACATCGTGATTTGAAAAAACTTTTGAAAAGTGCAGGCATATATCCGGACCTATCTGGCCGGCGCCGATAACAGAAAGTTTGGATATGGAGTAGTTCTTAAAACTGTAACTCATGGTGTTTGATTACGGTCTGCAATCCTCATGAAAGCTTCAAGTAATCTACTTCGAGATGAACTAAATATCAAACGGGCGAATGAAAATCAGGTAATAGGAAGATTATTTCAGGCAAGGAACGAATCTTATAGATCAGTCCCCAGCGAGAGATAGTACTGAGGTCGGGATGAGCCGTGCATCGTATAGTCCCAAGCCGTGTCCAGCCTAAGAATAAAGTAGCCGAGGTTGATTCGCATTCCGATGCCATAGTCCACGATCAGATCGTCAAATTCTTCTCGCCCGGTATTAGGATTCTCATGGGTAAAACTGAAATCTCCATCCCACGCAGCGCCGGCATCTACAAACATGACTCCGCGGATATTGCCGAAAATTATTTTCAGCGGGAAACCTAGAGCAAGATAGTTCACAAATGGGAAACGGAATTCGAAATTGGTCAGAAAAAGGCTGGTTCCTGCCCGCTCAAGAAATCGTGTTCCTCTAACCGGTAGTGCGAAAATGGAGAAGTAGAGATTTTTTAGATAATCCTCCTGATCACTGTCAAACAGATATTCATCGGGGTTGAATCGTGTAGATTTATCAGTCACTCCATTTGTCTCTCCAACACCAAAAATCCAGTTGTCCACACCTCCCAAAAAGAATTTTTGTGCATCTGTTCCGAAACTCTGTCCGGCCATAACTCTTAAAGTAAAAGTGTAGATTCTAGACAATCTGAAATAGCGGCGGGCATCCAACATAACTGTTTTAAAATCAAGTTCATCACCATAAGCGTCGAGACTTTGGAAATACTGCAGATTTGCCCTGAATCCGTCACCTGGACCTGTGAAACCCCAAACCGAATTATCATAAATCCAGTTCAGGCGATAGGTGAGAGCTTTAAGACTTAAATCTTCACCGATTTCGTATTCATCATAGCCAGCCAAATTATATAAGCGATGATTAACGGCATGAGTACTTATACCGACCTCCATCCGCTGGAAGCGGCTAAACGGCCGGGCGAGAGACAAATCTAGAGCATAATGTCTGAGGCGAAGAAATTGATATTGACTCCCAAAAAAGTTCGCTGTGTGGTAGAAAGAGAATGAATAGTCTGTTCTCTTACGCAGATAATCATATTGGAAAAAGTAGTCGCTATTCTCAGGACTGATGACCATCTCCGTTCCGAGGAAAATCCTGTGATCTCCCAAAATATCACTAAAGGCAAAGAGTGTTGTCCCCATGTACCCGAAAACATTGCTAAAACTCGCTTGACCATTTACCAAGTCAAGGGAAAATCGTGTTTTGTAGGGATGAATCCGGTAATCGCCGTCCTCTTCTGTATATTCAATGAGAGTTAACGGTTCTTCACCTAATCCAGATGTACTGTCAACCTCGTCATTATAATCGGAGTATTCTGAGGCAAAAATCCAGCGGGAGAATTCTGACTCATCTATTCCTCTGTTTTTTCGCTTTTTACGTTCGACAGCAGGTTTAGCATCTTTCTCTTCCGATTCTGCACTTTTTAAGACAAAGTTTGATGCTTGCACATCAACAGTTTCCATGTCTAACGGATTAGTCAATGAATAGATATCCCAGCCAATATCTGAGTAACCGGAAAATATGAGATTTTGATCATCATTAGACCAGCTAAGCTGGAAAATTCCTGTCAATACATTACTGATGGCTCGGGAATTTCCGCTGTCGAGATCATAGAGGTAGAGATTCCAAACACCATTTCTATCAGCTGTGTACGCCAGCGTGTTGGTGGTATGAGACCAAGCGGGATAATTTTCACTATCTGGTGTATTCGTGATTCTTGAGATTGCATTACTCTTAAGATCATAGAGATATAAGTCTGTCTGGCGATAATCATGGCCGATCATGCTGAATTCATCTGGCTCACGAAGATATTCACCTCTATCAGAAACAAACGCCAGTTGAGAGCCATCGGGGCTCCAAGTAGGCTCACTGTCGGAAAATATATCCTTCGTAAGATTCAGGAGAGACTTATCTTTTAGGTCATATATATAGAGATCACTTGAATTATTCTTATTGCCTATAAAGGCAATTTTGTTTCCTATTGGACTCCACGCCGCGGTAAAAATCCCTTCTAGATCGAACGTCAGTTTCTGCTCCTTACCGGAATCTACATCAATGATATAGAGTGCGTCTGATTCACCCGATTTGGCAGCCAGGACGAGTTTCTTCCCATCCGGTGACCACGATAATCCCGGCTGGAGCCATTTCAGTTCCTCGAAGTCCGGTGTCCGATTCCCTTTTACCAGTTTTTTTAATACCTTACCGTCTTCGGCTGAAATCAGATAGACATCAGCATAACCGCTTCGGTTGGTCAGAATTGCTATCCGACCGCCGTCCGGCGAGATCGCTGGAGAGACATTAAAGTAATTCTGAAGTTCTTCATGGTCAGTGAGACGATGTGCATAATCCTCCAGATATTCTCTTCCGGCAAAGTCCGGCCAGTATTCCTTCTTAAGATATTTCTGCCACCGTTTTGACAAATCTTCATAATCAAGACCAACAGAATGCTTAAACGCTTCTTCTACATTCTGCTTCTGTTTAGCGCGTACCCATATCTCCCCGATTTTCTGCCAACCGTAGGTATCTGCAATGAACTTCCAGACTGACTGGCCTCCCTTGTACACCATGTAATATTCTAGTTCTCTAATATCAGGAATTCTTTCATTAACAGCTACATCCCTCATGATCATGTCCGCTTGGGTATCCCATTTCATGGAGAGATATTCTGCCAATCCTTCATTCATCCAGAGTGGTATTCTAATCTGGATTCGATTGGCGATTAAACTTTGGGCGGAACCGCCATAGATCATGTCGTTAATGAAACCGTGAACCAATTCATGATGAATCACATGACGAAACTGCTCATATGATCCTTCAAATGGAATTACAATTCGATTTTTGAAAAGTTCAGTAACACCACCTACTCCTTCCGGCATGTACTGGTAAGTAACGTTAGTCTGCTGGAAATCGTTATGAGAGCTGTATATGATAATGGATATCCGTTTCTTCAGATCCCAGTTGAGGTGGAGACCAATTTGGTCATACGCTTTCTCAGATATCTCGGAAGTAAATTCAGCCAGCTGTAGATTCTCACCATAGAAATAAATATCAAAATGAGCAGATTGTATATATGACCAGTCAAAAGTCCGGTATTGGACTTTATTCTTGCCAAAGTTTTGACCAACAAGCAAGAAGGGAACCGTGAGGACAAAAGCAACTATTGTAATATTCAGTAATCGTTTCATATCTTTATTATGAACTATGCAAAAATTGGTTCCAAGAAAAGTCCCAATCAATCATTCTTCTGACAAATTAAAAAAGATTGTCGGAGAAAACAAATGAGGCTCCATACTCTGACTAATGCTTCATCAAAAAGTTAAACAACTTAAACATTGTAAGAAGACAATTTTGTTTGCGTGATGAAATCACCATCGGTAAGTTTTCAGACGATGGATCTCCCTCTCTTTTTTATCTCAGACGTACATCTGAGACTTTCTGCTGTAGAGTCAGAAACAGACAAACGTGAAAGTCTTATCGATTTTATCGACCATGTAGCGGAACAAGGTGGATCACTTTTCATCGTCGGTGACTTCTTTGACTTTTGGTTTGAATATAAATACGTTATACCAAAAGCTTATTTCGAAATCTTAAGTGCTCTTCAGGAAGCTAAAAGGAAGGGAGTAACTCTTAATTTCGTTCTTGGAAATCATGACTATTGGACAGGAGAATTTATTAATAAAAGGATTTTTGATAAAGTATATGACTTAGAAACTGTCTTAGAAGTTGGAGGTAAACAAATTTTAGTAACTCACGGAGATGGTCTTCTATCATGGGAAAGAGGATACAGAATTTTCAGGGCTATAATCAGAAATCCACTCTTCATTTTCCTGTACCGTTGGATTCATCCAGATTTGGGTTATACATTTGCTCGGTGGATTTCCAGAAGAAGTCGTCATTATACTCACAGTGATGAATACAATGATTCTGTAATGGGTGAATTGACAGAATATGCCGGGGATAAATGCAAAAATGGTGCTGATTATGTGATAATGGGACACTATCATCAAGCAAAAGAAGTCAATCTAACAAAAGGCAAACTGATAGTTTTGGGGGATTGGATTAAATACAACACATTCGCAGTATTCGATGGTGATAATTTATCTCTTAACTATTGGAGGTGATTATTATATGAATAGAACAAAATCATATGGAAGAAATACCGTTCTAATCATAGTCGCCTTGATTTGTGTACTCACTCTTTCTTCTTGCTCAATGATAAAAGGACTCTTTGGTAAAAAGTCCACTGGTGAACAGACCCTTGCCGGAGTCGAAGAACTGAGATTAAGCTATATACAAGGTGATATTTCAGCTCTAGAAGAATTAATTACCATTTATACTGACGAAGATCAACCACTCAACGTGAGAGTTTCAGCTGTCAGAGCTATGGGAGAGAGCCGACACCCGCTGGCATTACATTCCCTGGCTGAATATGTTGGTGCTGCTGAAGCGCTCGAACTTGATTTAATGACAGCAAGCATTGATGTCCTCGGAGGTTTTGAAGATGATCCCATCGCATCTGAAGCGCTAATGGAATCAATATTCAGTATCGATGAAAAACTGCGAGAACTTCAGGGTACAGTATTTAAGAGTTTGACCAATGTCAGTTCTGAAGATCAGGTTTTAGCTCTTATTGATGTGTACGAGCGCAGCAGAGCTGCTTTCTATAATACTTCGATTATGATATCCAAGACATTAGCAGAGATGGATGAGGATGAGGTCGTCCCTATCCTGATATTTTTGGCTCAAGATGAGACGCTGGATGTGAAAACACGTAACCGTGCACTGGAAATCCTTTCCAAGCGCAAAGATGATCCCAAGGTTGTGGAAATGTTCGTAGAGATGTTAACCAATCCCTCCTTGGAAACACAAGTTCGTGATTTTGCTTTGCATACAATGAAAGGCGTTAAAGAAGAACGTCTGATTCTGGCTTTACTTGAAACATTTAATCAGGGACAAGCCAGTTATTATTCTCTACTGAATACACTACTGGATGCATTAGGTAAGTTTGACGACCCAACTGTAAAACCAACTCTAGCTGAAATTGCACTTTCGGATAATATTCCAAAAGATCTGCGGGTAAAAGCCATAAAGAACCTGGGCAATTTCAGAGATCCATTAATCTTTAAGAAAGTCCTCCCCATGCTGGAAGATCCTGAGAGTTATTTCTATTATCCTTACATAATTGAACTGGCCTTTACACTAGGCGTGGCAGAAGAATACAAAAACGAGATTAAAGAAGCAGCTTTAGTGGCACAGGAAAAGGCATTGGAAGAAGAGAAACGTGAAGAATAAAATGTACTATCGGCGACTTTCTTACTTCACTCTGCTAATACTTTTTTTCTGGGGTTGTGGACCCAAGGCACCCGTCTCACGTCCTACCGAAGGTGCTATAGAATCTACCGTGGAAATTCCCGGTATTTCTACTCAGGAACAGTTGGATTTTATGGCAACGGCTAATCGCATAAGAGGACATGTGGCATCACTGATTTTTCTTACAGAGAACCGGGCAGATGCTACCTTCACTTCTGCAACAGATCAGATCCTCAGTGAGGATGAGTTAGAGCGATTAGAGGAAATTAAAACTCAAGAAGGGACCACTTACAAAGACTTAATTTTCGACCTTGACACATTCATCGGATACCTCCCGACAGA
>DKQU01000099.1 GCA_002471865.1 Fidelibacterota bacterium UBA7300
ATAACCATTCGCAAGTCGTCTTCCCGGGAGTTATCATTCGAACTGGTACCCTGATAGTCTAGGATGTTGTACGTCATCAGTTTGGCACTGTAAAAGGTTTGGGGAAACAACTTAACCGAACAGACTGTCGCAAGCACAATTAAAATGATTTTTTGGTATCTTAACATGTTATCTTCCGTTTAGTTAATAAGAAATTACATCTCTCACTGAAGAGATGTTGTGATTTTCTGCACTTACCTTACAGCAGCTGACGCGTATCCAAAATGAATCCCTTGCTGTTTCAGGCTGGGAATTTCCTGTTTAATCGCCTGCAGTGTCTTTTTTCGCGGATGACCAATTCCTATGGCTACCCCTTCGGTCTTGGCAATCTTGGCCAGATGCTGAATCTGCTTTCGGATGTAACGAATACTGTTTTCATTATCAAGGAAGACTCGGCGGTGATCCACCGGTACTCCCGCAGATTTCATCACTTGCTCAGCTACAGTTTCTTTAGTTGTCCTACTATCAACAAAATACTTTCCCAAACTTTTCAATTCTTCGGCTACAATCTGCATTACATGAATGTTCTCCGTGACCAATGAGCCCTGATGATTATTCATTCCTTTTGCTTGAGGAAGTTCAAGGAAAGCATCACGAATCCGAGAACGAATTTCATCGTCACTCATAGATTTGGTGATAATAAATTTCTCTTCACCTGCTCGCCGATCATGAGTTTCCATAGGCAAATGTACTATCACCTGATGCCGAGCTTCATTAGCTAATTGGGCAGATCTTTGAGAATAGGGATGCCCCGGTAAAACCGAACAGGTAATGGGAATATCCAAATTGATGAAACCTCGTACTTCATTAGAAAGGTTGTAACCAAAATCATCTATAATAAAACAGATAACCCCGCTGACCGGAATCTCTTCCGAAGGTGTGTCCGCAGTGACTTCCTTCAGGTTATTAAACAGAATGATTGCAAGCAGTCCGATTACAAGGAAAAATAGTGCTGAAAGACTCTTGTCTGTTTTCTTTGTCACGGCAGCGTCATCCGTAAACTGATTAGATGAGGAATACCTAACTGGCTAGAACTCATCTCTAAACTATAGTCCACAACGAACCGTCGAAAAGTTAATCCCATTCCAGCTGAAACTGCAGACACCTCCTTAGAAATTCTTGACCCTATGGATAGACGAAAATTACCAATCTCACTTTCTCCTCCAATCCTGATTACAGTACCGTGAATATCCGATATTTCTCCACCAAGGACGAAGGACGTTTGAAGTCCTTCCCACTGAACGCCAAGCAGCCTGTCCGTATCCAGAGTAATACCTACAACTGCAGTGGTTGGCAGCGTAGGCGGGATAGAGTCAAGATCAGTCATAGAACCGACGTTCAAAATAGCTCCGCCGATAAGGATTTTTTCATCTGCCAGAGGAAGCAGCACGCCTGCATCTGCAGACCATCCTGAAGATTTATAAACATACGTATCCATATAAATACCGCGGAGAGAAATGCCAACTTGCAGATTTTGAAATTTCTGCCCCCAAGTGGCTTCCAGCGTTGTTCCGCTGGCTGAGAAAAGAGCTATGTAATCATCTGTCGGTGTCTCTGTCCGCATCTGAAGATCAGACACATCCATATGCCTTACACTCAAGCCCAGTGAACCTTTTCCGAAAGGCTGTACCATCAAAGCTGAACTGCCGGAAACACCTGAGAACCACGACGTGTAGCTGAAGAACATTTGATGGGAAGTACCAACGATAAGCGCTGGATTTCCTCGAGAGAGACTCGCATCACCTAAGACAGCAGCAGTCCTACCCCCCAGAGCCAGCTCACGAGGGCTGTAGGGGACAGTCAGAAAAGATGTGCCGATGGCTTGGGCTGTTGTTGATAAAATAACTGAAATAAGACAGACTCTGGTGAAATTACTAAATATTCTCATCAGAAGGTGAACACATAAGTAAATACATGGGAGATACCTTCACCACGTTTCCCGAGAACGAAAGCGTAATCAACATAGCTGTCGTTCCTCTTGATAAGAGAATAGTTCAATCCAGCTCCGGCAGAAGGCATAAAGTTATCTATGCCGGCACGGAGTGCAATCTGAGGATTTACCATAAATTCTGCTCCAGCCCTAATACGATGTGATGAAGCATATTCCCAATCAGAAATAACACTATAATCCCCTATTAAATCAAAATCCTTCAAATGATAAACCAATCCTGCTCTAATCCACATTGGAAATTTATCCTGATACGTCCTCCCTTCATCTTCGAACAGTTCCGCTGTATTCCAATTAAAAGCTGTGCTGAGGTCCTGAAGAACTAAGCCGAACTCCATTTTGGATGAACGACGGATGAGGAGACCAATATCAAATCCTGTCCCCCGGCTTTGTCCTTTGCTGTCTATCGGCAAGGATTGATACAGCAGTTTCACATTCACTCCTACAGAGACCCCTTTCATGATCTCATTCGCAAAACTGAAAATAATGGCATACTCAGCCGTGGAAAGTGTCTCGGTTTGATGTCCGGAACCGTCACGACCATCAATATTATCTACTCCTGCTCGGAGGACACCCAACCCAATACCACCTGTGGGAGGTAAGGCTGAGGCGGCAGTAGTAGAAATCAAATCTCTATCCAGCGGGAGGAAATGATGAAACATAGAGAGATGCCGCTTATCGAGAAAAACCAGTGCAGCTGGATTGTGGAAAGCTGCCCATCCCGGGTCTATCTCGGCAGTTAATCCACCGCCGAGAGCCATAGAGCGTGCGGTAGTTCCCAACCGAAGATATCCACCTGCGTAACCTCCTATATCTCCGGCTATGACCATATTCACACTTAGAACAGCTGATATAAAAAGTCGACGAATCATTTCAATACAACTAGTTTGACCCAATGGTCTTCATCATCATAGGTCAATTTGCAAAAGTAAGGACCGTTGGCTACGGGTCGTCCGTTGCTATCTTTTCCATCCCACTTTAGAGCACCTTCATCTCTGTTCAGCCAGTGATCATAGTCAATCACCTTCTCCATAGCGAAATTATAGATAGCTACCTGTATAAGTTGCGATCTCCTGGCTGTATGATGAAAACGGACGTAACCGTCTCCATCCAAAATATTATCCGAGTAAGGTGAGAAGGGGTTAGGATAAGCATACACCTGCTGAGGCGTCATTTCGGTGCGGAATATCCGCCAGATGGATTCATTGCTGTTGGGATCGGGTGTTCTTGCCAGTCCATCCGGAGTCCCTACCCAGAGTGCCTGGCCGTAATAAGGTCTCGTATCGTGAACAGAAGTATAGACGTAATTGCTTAGAATTTCATCACTGTTTTCGGCATCTCTGGCAGGCTGATAAAGAGCAAAGTTCACTCCGTCTTTCGCTCTCCAAAGTCCGTTTTGGGTAGAAGCATATACAAGGGTATCATTGGAAGAGACATTGTATGCACGTTCACTGCGAAGAGCTTCCACGGAAATCCAGCTCTGGCCATCATCTGGAGTGTAACTTAAACCGTTGACTTCGCCCTCCTCATCCGCACGGAGAGTTACAGCCAAAATCCTACGCTGACCGTTGAATTCCTGTTTGGCCATTCCTACAACCCAATTCCCTGAAATACCGTCATTAGGATACCAGAAATGAGCCCAATCAATGCAATTTGAATCATCAAGAATTCCCCGGTTGATCCCCTTTGCAGTCCCCACCCAGACGGTATCGCCATAAGCTAGAACGGAAAAGACTCTGTGGTTACGGTTGCCGTCTAATTCAGGTTCCTGGGAATTAAGTACAAAATCAGAATGATCATCACCGCAGAGAAACTCAGTGTCGGAATCTTCCGGCAAAGGTACACGTTTCCAACCGGCAGAAATATTAGAGCGATCAAGCCGACGGAGACCGCCATAAAAGCTTGCAGCCCAGAAGTAGTCGCTTGTTATAGCGAGGTCATAAATGATGTTTCCGATGGTTAAAGTGATGGGGAATGCCGACAGGGTGTCCCCATCCCAGGAAAAAGTCGTGTCTGTAGTTGAATCCTTTGGTTGAGCCAGATAGAGCCAGCTCACACTTGATGTGTCATCTGCATTGTAGTTGATAGCCACTCCGTCACCTTTTGTCTGATCATCTCCATTGGCGGTGGTATCCGAGGCAAAGGCGACGATTACAGTATCCCCGCTGGCAGCGATGGCGGAAATAGCCGCTTCAGGCAGATCCGGGGATGACTGACCTGAGGTAATAGATGTGGAAGTGTTAAAAGTTATCGCCGACGTACTGTCCAGCATAACAGCAAGTCCTCTGCCTGTTCCGAGCCATACTGCGCTGTCACCCTGAGTAACAATTTCTATAATCACATCACTCTGAAGTCCGGTGGTTGTACTACTCGAAGATGCTGTGCTTCTCATGACAAAATCGCGTGGGACGGGCATCTGTGCGTATATCATTCCAAAAAATATCAAGGCCAACCATAATGATAATCGTGACTTCATTCAACCACCACCGTTCTTGAAACAATGGGACTGAAATTGCCTCCCCAATCCTGTGCTTGAAATGTCCAAGTATAATTACCTGTAGGAGTTGTGCTGTCGTAGAAGATAACATAAGCGTAGGTACCGTCATCTTTTACTTCATCTCCGCTCGTCAAAGTAATCAAATCAGATTCATAGAGGATTACCTCCCCGCCATCATCATACAGATAGATGTAGTTGCCGTTATTGGCGTACGTACCGTCGGGTTTCAGAGATTTGTAAGCCACCCATTTTATGTCATCCAGTCCATCTGGATCGGAAACCATTACCCTTAACGTATCGAATGCAAAATCAGATAACGGAAGAGTCAATGTATCTGGTACTATGAGCGAGTCAATCTTCGGCATGATGTTGCCCAAACTAAAGGAATCTATCTCAGTTACAATCTTGGTATCATACGTTGCCATCAACTTTAGATAGACTGTACCGGTATCTCCGTATACGAGAGAATTGTTCAGCGAGCTGAGAGCAATCTCCCGGGAATAACGACCATCATCGGACAGGATATCACCCTGAACTCCAGTATCGTATAGCAAGACAGAATCAGGCGTTGCCAAACTGAATCCTGATTTGGCATACCAGACCATGTAAGCTTCTGTAAAACCAGAACCGCTATAAGAAGTTCGAAGATCAGCAGCAATAAAAATAGCTGAATCGTGCTGGAGATATGTAAACCCTATATTGCTGATTGGCTCAACAGTCGCAGACGATTCAGAGTCGTAAGGATTATCAACACAAGCGGTAGCAATAATCGCCAGAAATATCAAGAAAAGAAAATGACGTGGCTTCATAGTTGCGAGAATATAGAAGTACCTTTGTAGTCTCACAATCATTTATCTTTACCCTTTTCATAAATGTGATTAATAAGCAACGTTCCAACTTGCCAAAGACTTTCCGCGCTACACTTCTCCGGAGTGTCTTCAAGAGTGTGCCAATAATTTCGATAGCGATTCGGATATTCAAAATCAATGATATCCACAGAAGGAATCCCAGCCTCGTTGTACAGCACCACATGATCATCTTCCACCGGTTGCCCTCGCCGGGATTTGAATGCGGAAAGCCCGAGTTTTTCCGCCTCATCCCACAACTGCCAGACGAGCTGAGGCGCCTGCCGGATGGAGTTCCACTCCATAGGAAGAACAAGATCAGCGTCTCCTACCATATCGATTACGATACAATATTCCGGTCGATTAACAGGTATGTTCCGAGCAAGATACCGGGAGCCGTTGCAGAAATATTCCAGATCACCTGACTTTCCCAAATCTTCACCATCCAGAAATACCAGATCGATTCCAACAGGTGGTGAATCCGAATTTAGATGATTTGCCAATTCCATTAAAACTGCCACCCCGCTGGCGCCGTCATTGGCACCAAGGATAGGAGTCTTTCGATACTGTCGATTTCGATCCCGATCTGCCCACGGCCGTGTGTCCCAATGTGCAGCAATCCATATCCTTTCCTGCAGTTCCGGCCGGAATTGTGCAATAATATTTGATAATTCCCAAGTCTCTCCGCCGTATGGATCCACGTACGAAAACGTTTGAGTGACCACACTGTCAGCCAACTGCTGCAGATGATTTTTTATATATTCCAGACAATCACTGTGCCCGGCAGACCCTGGATTACGAGGTCCGAAATCACATTGATCCTCTAAGTAACTGAATGATCTCTCGCCATCAAACTCGGGAATTTCCTGCGTCCACAAGCTCTGTCCAGTCACTAATAATGTAGCAAGGATGACTAATATCTTTAAACGTCTAACGTCCAACATTCTATCCTTGTATCGCTATGTTCACGTCAAATCCGAAATCTCTATCTATTTTGCGGCCTACAGTTTGAGCTTCACTTTCTCTGTACTCATACCAAATACCACCTGTTACTCTTTTGGTAAATGAGTAGGTAATTTTTGGCGATAACTTCCAAGATTTTTGCCATCCGGTAATGGGAAGTTTCCCGGTGGTACCTTCCCTTTGGCGTGTTTCTGATGATGAGTAGTCCACAGTCAATGTGAAGTTTATGGTGTTTTCAAGGTTAAAGTCCCGGAAAAAGAAAATAGGGATTTTAAGACCGCCCTTATGAGAATAATTGGTTGAAGCTGTCCAGGTCTTGTCAAGATTTACTCGTGTGCTATTTAGTCCTCCGAGAGTATTGTCTATAGACTTTATATTAGAGTATCGAGTAGTCAACGAAATGCCTTTCACCATCGTCATGGAAATTCCTACTAGAGGTGAAAAAGACGCAGTGTACTTTGATGATCTCAGTTCATTATTCTGCCAGGATTGAGTCTGTTTCCCGGAGAAAGCGTGATCTAGAGAAGCACTCTTAGCTACCCATTTAATGAAAGGCCAATTTTCTACTCCCGACCAACGTAGCGTCCAACTGGGGAGCGCCAACCCTTCATTACCTGTGTCACCCAGCGGTACAAAATCTTGAGTCTTTGAACGTGTCTCAACATTATTACCATCTATTCCCCAAGATTGATTGTTACCGTAACTGAATGTAGTGTTAATCTTTCGAGTAAGCGAAAGTCCTGAACGGAGCGTCAAATCTTTCTGCCTGCTTAAAGAACCTGTATTTACACCTACATCACTGCTGGAATTAAGTCCCAACTCATCTGTTAATCCTAACCGGAATGGTATACTGGCTGTTCCTGAGACAACTTTCATAGAATCTCCTGACCAGACTGAATCAATAACACCCAGTGCATTCTGAGATCTGCTCTCAGAATAGGTAATACTGATGGGATTAATCTTACTGGCACCATCATAAAGGGTGCCCAGAATTTTTTGTAATCCCTCACTTTTAGGCTTTTTCGTCTCTTCTTCCTTTTTGTCTTTTTGAGCACCTCCTCGTCTGCCCCGGCGCCTGGAAGAAGAACCGGATTTTTTCGGTGGACTGTAAACTGTCTCAATTATTGCTTTCGGAGAAAGAGTTAAGGATGATGACGTCCTTGTCTGAGATGTAATATTTGCACCTTCTCGAGTACTGTTTATTGGATCCGACCACCGATAACTGGAGTTGTAGTTCAGGGAAGGTTTCAACCAGGAAAAGATTGCTGGAGTAAAATTCGTACCGAAGCTTTCAGTAACATCCGTTACAATTCCTGACTTCATCTGCTTGATAGCATCCAAATGTCTTGCCCTGTACATATCCATATCACTCTTCATCGTCTTAGAATAGTTTGTTTTCAAGTTTTCAAGAATCTTATAGCCGGCTTTGAATGTTCTGTTAAGACCCAGATTATACGATGCCGGGACAGATTCCCCTACCCGTTTAGTTGTTTCTGAAAACGTCTCAGATGCCCCCATGGAAAGATCTAGTGAGGATGGAGTGTAATATAGATGGGTATCTTCTACTTTAGGACCCAGCCAGGGTATTCCTTTTAGAAATTTCAAAGGAGTCCAATAGTTATCCCTACCGAAACCCAAGTTGTAGCTCACATTTCCGTTGTAATTTCGATTGACACCGATTTTCTGCTCATTCGAGTCCCAGCCGTGAGATCCGGAAAAACTTCCCCTAAGCTTGTCTATCGTATATTTGGAGAAGAAGTTATCAGATTTTGTAGATTTTGAAAATGACGTAGAGAGAGACATCTGTCGACTCTTGGTCAGTAGACTATCTGGAGCATTTTCCTGATTGAGAAGCACATCGGTTCCAGGTGAATATTTTGGTGTAGTCATATTTTCTGTGTATCCAACATTTACCGGAATATTAAAACCCCACGCTTGAGGCAGCAGCTTGTTCAGATTGATTCTACTGTCAAACCTGAAACTCTCTCGAGTAGAGAGACGTCCAGAACCAAACTGTTCCTGAAGAGTATGGAAATCGGCTTCTGTCCGAGTGTAGGTCATAGTGGCACTGCCAAGATCCGCCAGAGTTAGGGTTGACTGCAAACGCATGGCTGTCCCCCGATCCTTCCTAACGTTTGAGAGACGGAGCTCATCTACATAAACTTCTCCACTCACAGGTTGCGAACTATTTCGGTTTTTAACACCCATAATGAAATATTCGAGGCGATTTATGGCCGGGTTTCCCTGAATATAGTACGTCCGTAACGTATCTGTACCGTCCTGACTTAAACTAACATACCGGCGAGTAGAATCTGTTATAAAGAAGAGATCATTTTCATCTAACAATTCTACACTGGTTGAGTCCTGAAGCTTCAGATTTGTCATGAAGTCGAGGTCTATCGCTAAGGCATTTCTCCCTTCATCTTCATCCCACTCTTCGTAAAC
>DKQU01000030.1 GCA_002471865.1 Fidelibacterota bacterium UBA7300
TGTTTACGCAATAAAGTCTGTTCCTCACGGTTCATACTGTGTTCATCACCTTTCATTGCTGCCCATTGACTAGGATGTTTAGTCTGAATTTCATCCAAAGTAAGTCCGCTGAAGATACCGTTTCTGGAATAAGGTGTAGCAGATGGAATCAGCGAAATATGGTAATCAACATCTACATCGAAGTATCGCTGAATTTCCGGCAGTATCGTTAATGCCTGATCGGAGCGTAAGCAGTCAATCACCAGCAGAAAAATCTTTTGTCCATCTTTTAGATGCGGAGATACAAACGATTCCACCACATCCGTGGAAAGTGTAGGTCTTTCAGCTGCTTTGGTTTGGATCCAGTCAAGGTAATGGTCTGTGATAAATTGCGTAAAAACCATGTTACAATTCGCCATCTGCTCTTCGAGGATAGGCTTGAGACCTACATCCTTCCTATCATCCATTTCCAGCTGCCACTGAATGAGCTTCTGATAAAGCTGCCACCATCCGTCAGCATCCAGATCAGTTGAAAGAGCAGCTTCGATTTCCTGAAAATCGTGGAGATAGCCGGATGTCGCCTTGTCCCCAAGTATTTGCTCTTCCTCTAGCACTTTCTTGCATGCGAGGAATATTTGGCTGGGATTGACCGGTTTGGTGAGATATCCTGACACCTTTTCAGAGATGGCTTCATCCATGAGCCACTCTTCCTCATTCTTGGTGATGAGCACCACCGGTAGAGCCGGGAGTATGTCCTTGATCTCTCGCAAAGTTGCAATGCCATCCATACCGGGCATCATCTGATCCATAAGGACAAGATCGTAGCGATCTTCCTGAACCGCATCTATTGCATCTTGACCGTTCGTAACCTCAAAAACCTCAATTCCGCGCTCCCGGAGGTAAAGGACGTGTGAACGGAGAAGTTCAATCTCATCATCCGCCCAAAGTATTTTTCCACGTAGATCGGTAGTCATGACTGAATGGTAATTTAGCCCCTAATTTGGTAATTGGTGAATGGTGAATGGTGAGTCGTATAAAAATCCACCGTCAGAGCTCACAGACGGTTCTTATAAATGAATTACTTGACCAAGAGCATTTTCCGGTGATGCGTTCGATTTTCAGTCTCAAGCACCAAGAAGTAGATTCCTGTGGCGGCATTGTGACCGAAAGTATCCCGACCTGACCAGATGATCTCATGGAACCCTTCCTCCTGATATCCATCGTATAATGTAGTAATCTGCTGACCGAGAAGGTTCACCACGCTCAGCTTCAGATGCCCTTCCTCGGGGAGTTCGTAGCGGATAGTGGTCACCGGATTGAACGGATTGGGGTAGTTCTGATGCAGGACTGCTTTCTCCGGCAGAGGCGGTTTGAGATCGAGGCGGTACTGACTCTCGGGATAATTCGTTTCTTCTCCGGCAAGATTCCACATCGATGTACCCAACTCCAATACAGTCTCTGATTCTATTCTCTTCCTGAATTCAACGGTAAGAATGGCCTCCTCCCCGCTCACATCATGACTCAGCGCAAGGGCCGCTCCAACAATGGTTAATCTACCGTACTCTTCATCGAAGAAGTGCAGTACAGCCCACGGTTCTTCCAGATTGCTTGTAATTCTCTCGAAAGAGACAGAAGACTGATCTACATCGAGAGTCAGCTCAAACAAGCCGCTCTCATCAAAATCACTCACATACGCATCGAGCCAGAAACGCTGCTCAGTCACCGGCAGCCAGCCGTTATCGCTGCTTTCGCGACGTTCCAACCGTACCGGCGAGTCTGACGTAGCCTTGGCGGCTAGAACAGCTGTAGAATCGTCGTAATTACCGCTCTGATACGACCAGTTCCACATTTGGGCAAAAACCATGAGATCCTCGAAATCTATGGTACTGTCAGGCATTGGGAGAAGTTTTGGCATTTCACCGGATGCAGGACCGATATCGTAATCGAGATAAGAAAGCGGATCGAGCCAAGCATCCCTGAAGAGTGCAAAATCGGCCGTGTTTACCATACCGTTAACAGTGTAGTCACCCAGTAGAGTTGTAGTAAATGTACCGGTAAAAATATCATCTTCCGGATCGTCCACATCACCGTTGCCATTACCGTCGAACGGGATACCGTCGAGATCAGTAAGATCAGGCGTGATGATAAAGGTCACTGTCTCCAGCGATGAAAAAACACCCTCAACTGTTAGTGTCAAAACTCGGCTGGTATCGTCGTACGTGTGACTGAATGAATGATCGCCTGAAATTTCGCCGGAAATACCAACTGAACCTTCAACTGTACTCGTGTCAATATCCCGGCTGAAAGTAACCTCCAACTCCGGCGACATCCAGCTTGCGAGAGAATCTTCAGCGGGAGAATATGAAATAACCTGCGGCGGACCTAAATTGTCCACATCCACGGAAATCTCATCGCTTGTACCTAAACCAAGACCATCATGCGGCAGAATCCGAAATGACACCGGTTCTTCGTAAGACGGAAAATCCTCAGCCGTGTGCCAGGTGAGAGTACCAGAATAATCCTCAGGACCGATCTCGTCCATCTGCCCGGAGGCAGTTGCATCCAACCACACCCCTGAAGTAGGGCTGAAGAACTGAGGGTTGAGCGAAAATGTGTCGCCCCACGAATCTTCGATGGTATAACTGATGTCAGCATCCCCTTCTACCTCACTTGTAAGAGGTTCAATCATCACGTTTCCGAAATAATTATCAACGTGAACCGGCAGCATAAAACTGTTCACGTTGAAAGAATCAGACGCTTCCACGAGAAGATAGATGTCTACTTCCTGATCGGGAAGATCTTCAGCCGTCAGCCAGTGGAGTGTACCCTGATAGTTATCCGGACCCAGCAGTATCAGTTCCTCAGTAAGTGAAGCAGGCAATGTGTCCGTCATGCTCTCATCAAAACTGTAGTGTACGTTAAGCAGCACCGAATCTCCCTCAGCGTCTTCAATCGAAAACTCTATCTCTACGGTATCGCTTTGTTC
>DKQU01000089.1 GCA_002471865.1 Fidelibacterota bacterium UBA7300
GCTTCAGGACAAAAGTGGTGAGATTGGAGCCAAAGTGTGGGATCGTGTCAGCGAGTTCACTAAAAAGTTCAATGGCGGAGATGCTGTAGCTGTCAGAGGTCGAGTGGAGTCTTTTCAGGATCGGCTTCAGATTGTGATTGGGCGGATTAATGCTGCCACAGAAGCAAAATACGGTAGATACGGTTTTAAGGAAGAGCTGCTGGTCCCCACATCATCTTATGACGCAGAGAAAATGTGGAGCGGCCTCGGTAAGATGATCAATAATATGTCTAATCAACCTTTGAAGAAGCTAGTGACAGATCTCTTTCGCAGGAACAAGGCAAGTCTTATAAAATTACCGGCATCGTTGACATTGCACTACCCTTTCCGTTCTGGATATCTTGAACATATTCTCTCCATGGCGAAGATCGGATTAAAATTAGCACCCCATTATAGTGCCGATAGCGATCTGCTTCTGGCGGGAATACTGTTGCACGGAATCGGTAAAGTGAAGGAGCTGGGAGATGAACTTGTTCCTGATTATACCGATGATGGACATTTTGTAGGACATACAGTGCTTGGGAGAGATATGGTTCGAGAATCTGCGGCCGGAATGAAAGATTTTCCATCTGATCTTCTGTCAGAACTAGAACATATGATCCTATGCCATGAGGGAGCTTTTGAGAGTAGATTTCGATCTCGACCTCGCACAAAAGAAGCTCTTTTACTGCAGCTTCTGGATAATGTTGATGCCAAAGTTGCCATGTTTGACCGCATATTGAGTGAAGACAGTGAAGAGGGTAACTGGACCTCGCGCCGGAACTATTTTGGAACACACCTCCGTAAGAAACCGTCAGACAGCGACGATTGAACTGGCCAAAGCGGCCATGTTTACTTCCGCAGCGGTGGGAGCAGGATTTGCTCTTGCCTATGTGCCCAATATTGAGCTTATTACCGCTATTGTATTTGCCGCAGGAGTTTATCTTGGACTTTCATGGGGTTCAGTTGTAGGTGCTGTTTCCATGCTCATCTTCAGCGGCGTTAATCCCATGGGGAGCGGTTTCATCAATCCTCCACTCGTAATCGCTCAGGTCATTTCGATGGTTCTAATAGCTGCTACCGGCGGTCTGCTCCGTTCCTGGATTTTTTCTGCCAAGTGGACAAAACTCAAAATTGTGTTTCTTGGAATTAGCGGAGGACTGCTGACCTTCATTTACGATTCTCTCACAACATTGAGTACACCATTCGCCATGGGATTTGAAGAAAAAAATCTCCTCGCAATGTACTTGGCGGGAATTGGTTTTACCATCTTGCACCAGATTTCCAATATAGCTGTATTTTCTTTGATATTACCTGGGCTTTTCAGCCGTGTTCGAAAACCATCGGGAGTCGTCCATTGAGTAGTCCAACTCCGACAATAATCCGTTCTTTTCCATTATTTCTGTTGATTTCTGCAGTACTGTTTAGTTCACTTTCAGCCCAGGATTTCGATCTTCCACTGCATCAGCACGCAGTTCAGATTGGGCAGGGACTCCTGCCATTTGACTGGAGTGGACAGGTTGGACATTCACACAATTTTGGATTTTCTGATCTGAGCGAAGACGTGGAGATAGGAGCGCTGATTATCGATGGTAGCATCATAGCTTGGCCGTTTCGATATGCCGTACCTTTTGCCATGGATGATAGTAAAACAAATAGCAATAAATCTGAGATTGTTTACCGTTGGGGTGATTATTCTCTTAATGAGTTCGGCATTGATTTCATTTCAGCTGAAAAAAACAGTTCATCACGCATGATCGGATTCAAACGGAACTTCGACAGCCAGCTAATGGGACCAGAGCATTACAGCTCTGGAACCATTCAGCAGAATTACCTCTTCGATTACGAGATTCATCTCGATAGCACTATAACGTGGCAGTTGGGGGTGGGCTATTTTAAGACTGATCAGAGCCTACCGGATTCCAGCTTGGGCGTGTGGATGAGAGGAGCTTCAGTGAATGATGAGGTGCTGGCTGTTGGCGCAGTTCGAGAGAGAGCAACGCTGTCAGGGCGTTCCCGCTGGCATGTAACGGCTTCGGGTCAGCGCTTTTCACTCGCTTCCACTTCCGATGCACAGTCCTGGCGATCTGATGTGCTGGCGTATCGGCTGAGACACAGATCAGAAAAGTATCTCAGTTCCGCCATGTCTGTTCTTCTCTCGGCGGATGTGGACTATTCCGCCATGTCCGGCAGCGGCATCACTAGTCCTGCAACTGTGGACGCTCAGCTCTTAGGCGGTATCAGTTATGAGGACAGAATACGGATTCGCTTTTTGACAGGTGTTGGACTCGCTGGACCTGACACATACGGTGTGAACGCTGAAGGGAGTTTGACGACTTTTTTAGGCTCCTTTGCAGTGACTGCTTCAGGAAACAGTTGGTTGTCACCACTTCCTCCGGTCTTTTCCGGAAGCAATCTAGACAGTGTTGTTTCTGATGAAGAAGCCGGTTTTCAGAGAAGAAATCTTATCAAACTCAATGTTGAAAGATCAAATGGCAAAAGTCAATTGCAGGCGACTCTCTTTGCTTCTTCGGCAGCTCCCCACTATTTTTTCTCTGCTTTGGGTACAGATACAGTGGGACTGTTGTCGGAAGAAAACAGCGTGCTTACCGGCGGCAGCTGGTCGCTTCGGCAAAAGCTGTTTCGTGAGTGGCATCTGGAAGTGCGAGGGATATCATTTACGGATAATCCCATTGGATGGGGGAGTGGCATTCAGCATGAAGGTTTTGTGGGATTCGAAGGACGCGAGTTGCTCTTTAAGGGAAATCTCGACGCGAGAGCGAAAGTATGGCTGAACTACTGGTCAGGCAGAAACGGCTTTGTCTGGGATCCTATCCGAAACATCGGATACCACGATAATGAAGTTGATTACAATCCGGATGCAACAGCTATTCTGAATGCACAGTTCACTGCTGTCATTTCCAAGTTCGAGATTTCCTATACGATAGAAAATGTTATGTACGCAGCAAGGAGCTTTATGGAAAATATTGTCGGTCCAATAAAGGATGAGGAGATTTCCCTCACTCCATCGCCGTATTACATGCCGCCAACACGGATGGTTTATCTTTCTATCCGCTGGCGATTTCAGGATTAACGGAATTTCAGGGTCAACTGGCCGAACAGAGCTCGCCCAGGTTCAGTATATCCGTAAACGGATTGTACATCTTTCTTATCTGCGAGATTTCTTGCACCTAACTCTAGTACCGGAATCACTTTTCCGATCTCAGCAAGGATAAAACTGACCGAAACGTCCCACCTTTCGTAAGCCTCTAGTTCTTCCGTAGATGAATAGCTGTATCGCCGTTTCCCGAGAAAACGATAGTTAAGATTTGCTGCCAAACGTGATGTCTTACAGCTCAAGTCAAGCCAGTGTGAGACAGCCGGGACGTAGATGAGTCTCTTGCCTTGATCGGTACCTGCGGATAGGATCCTGCTTCGGTTCTGTTCCGTCCTAATAGAAGCTCGAATGGGGAGTTTTTCAGGCTTGACATTCAGTTGAAACGAAGCTCCCAAAGATTCACTCCTAGCAATGTTTTGAGGCGACCAGACCCAGTATTCATCTGCTGTCCACTGAATCAGATTTTCTGTTAAAAAGTGATAAACTCGCAGCTCAGCAGTCAAGATTGAAGAAAGTGGTTCCAACGTCAATTCTGCCGAAGCGGATCGTCCTTCTTCCGGCAGCAGATCGGAATTACCTATAGACATACCCCAGACGTCAGTCCAATAGAGCTCATTGATGGTGGGGAAGCGGTAGCTCGTCCCCATATTGACTCTCAACGATTTCAACACACTTACATCAAATAGTTGCAGCAGAGCCAAACTTCCCGTAGGGACAATCTCTATCTGGCTGCTGTTCCAGTCAGCTCGAATGCTGGGAGAGATAGATGTGTTAGCAGTGGGCTTGAAGGTAGTCAGCAGTCCCATAGCCGCCTGCCGCTCTGTTTGATTTCCAGTATTGTCGCTCTCGATGCGGTGCTCTGCTCCTTCTGTGCTGATGGTGTAATGGCTGCCGCTCCATCGGAAGAGCTTCTGCACTGCCCTGAAACGGAGTGTCGAAACCTCATGTCTTGATTCTTCCGGGTAATCGGGATTGCTGTCTACATAGTGCTCGTCTGAATCAAACTTTCCTACAGAGATATTTGTCTGACCCCAAGCAGACAGGCCACGTAAGCTGATAATCTGAATCAGTTCGTCATTTGTCTT
>DKQU01000001.1 GCA_002471865.1 Fidelibacterota bacterium UBA7300
ACATCAGGATGCTCAAAGATCAGGTTTCCCTCGGTAGCCGTAGGAAGATCGAACTCAAAAATAGCCGCCTTATCCCTACCCCGGTTGGAAGCGACATATAAATTTTGGTTATCGAACGTAAAAAACAGTGGGCTGAGTGACTCCCTGAAATCTGTGGTAACAATGACTTGGAAAGTGTCATCTTCAGACTCCCGATAGAGAATACTCTCGTTCACGCCATCGGTAGTAAAAGCGATGCGGAGTTTGCCGTCATGATCCGTCATCCAGCCGGAAATGTTGCCGGGATTTTCTGCCACCAACTCCAGATCACCGGTGTTTACATCTAAACGATAAACATCATGAAGACGAGGATCGCGCTGGTTCAAACTCACCAGAACATGCTCAGGATCCTCCTCCAAATCGTCTACAAATCGGGTCTGAACCTCATCAAAGGGCGTCAAAACCTTATCATCTGTATTGTTGGCATTGACAGCGTATATTTTCCAATTTTCATCACCGCCCTGGTCATTGATATAAACCAAGCGGTCATTCCCTACCCAGAAATAGCCTGCAATGTCCCGCTCAGTGGAGTGTGTGACTCGCGTTATCACATCGGACCCTATCTCCTGCACATGAACATTCATCCGGTCTTCCCACGGCTGCTTGAAAGCCAGCTTAGTTCCGTCAGGAGATATCTGGAAGCCGGACATAGTGGGATTGCGGAAGAAATCTTCCATGGGAATCAGCGGTACCGGTTCCTCCTGATCCCGTAAAGAAAATCCGTAGTAAATCAAACCACCAATAATTATTGCTACAATAAGGGCATTCAAATCTTTTTTCATTTATTATTAACCTACATTTATTGAGTTTGAGGTAATAAACTTTGGTACTTAGTTATTAAAGGAATTTACTTCGGAATTAAGAAGATGTCCAGAATAGAAAGAAAATTATAACTAAGACCGACTACGACTACCCCTTCATAAACTCCCATGATGGAGTAGTCTTCTCTATGTGGTTATAAGATTAACAGATAAGAAAAGCCCGCCTGCCGACGGGCTTTTTTAGATCTCTTGTTAGCATCTCCCTTACTTCAAAAGGACTAGTTTTTGTGTTTTGGTAAAACCGCTGGCCTGAATTTTATAGAGGTAAATACCAGCACTCATATTTTGACCGTTTTCATCATTTCCATCCCAGAGGACTGATCGATGTCCTGCCTCCTGCCAACTGCTGACCAGTGTTCTAACCTCACGTCCCATCAGATTGACAATCACAAGGTTCACGTTTCCGGCTTCCGATAAATCGTACGATATAGTCGTTACAGGGTTGAACGGATTTGGATAGTTCTGATGTAGCACTACCTTATTCGGTATCTGCGCCGGCTCATCTACAAAAACAGAAGTATCAGTCTCTGTAAATTGCAGGACTGTCAGATATCCCTCCAGATCACTGGTGAAGACCATCCCATTCTGCGTGAAAGGATAGGCTCCCCAGCATCCATGGAAACTGGAGTTGTCATTTAATGGATACGTATCGTATTGGGCTACTTCAATTAGGTTGGTGGGATCGCTGATGTCAACTACGGTTACACCAACGGTGTAGTGAGAAATATAAGCAAAGTCACCCATAATATGAGTATTGTGAGCAAGACTGTTAACTCCCAAATATTCTCCTACTACTTCTATGTTTTCCATATCCTCTATATTCCACATTTTCACCGTTTTGCCGGTTGTCTCTTCTGTCGTCATAATATGAGTACCATCATCCGTAGGCCAGATGTTGTGTACATATCCTGGATTGGGAACATCAACACGAGCTAGTAGCTGAGGATTTTCCTTGTCCGAAAGATCAAATATTGAGAAAGAGTGTGAATATCCCTCGGCAACATAAACGGTATCATTCCTGGCATAAACATCGTGGATATTCGACGCTGATACTGTAATTACATCTTCGGGATTTTCAGGATCTGCCAAATTTACCACTCGGAATCCGGTATAGTTTTGTTTCCCGATGTAAGCATAACCTGTAGCCGTATCTATGCTGAGATTGTGAGATCGGATATCGCTTCCGTTAATGTAAGAACCTACAAATCGAACGCTGTCCGGAAGAGGAGACAGATCGATAATCATCAACCCTTGGTTGGTGCCGTACATCTCTGCTACAGCATAAGCGTAATGACTGTAAGTTTTTATATCGCGATGGTAATAGTAATCATTTCCCGTGGGCCCAGGTACAATATCAATGACTTCCATATCCGAAACACGCACAATTGCGATACCATCCAAAACTCCCATAAGGGCATATTCTTCCCCGTCTGGAGCAGTATAACCCCAAACATCCGATCCACCGGTAGTGTCGCCGCTGAACGAAATATCGGAATCGAACCAGATTCTGTCTACCAACTCCAAAGTATATTCACTTTGTGCAGGGAGAATCTGAAGCCCAAAAAATAAAACTATCAGGAGAAGTGTTTTCTTTTGCATAATCTCTCTATTTTAGTAAAACTGCTTTCTTTGTGATTGACTTATTAGATCCTGTTAACCGGATAAAATAGACTCCACTGGGTAGATCTGATGCATCCCAATGAACTTCATATTGACCACTTGGGAGTTGTTCTTCAACTAGTGTTTCTACTAACCTTCCCTTGATATCATAAATACGTATAGACGCATATCCATACGTCTCTACCATAAATGTGATATTGGTGACAGGGTTGAACGGATTTGGATAGTTCTGGTGAAGAATCATTATTTCTGGAATTACATTTGACTGATCCACTCCGGCATCCTCAATCCCAAACTGCTGATCTTTGAACTCCCATGCCAGATGCAGCGGCCATTGATCATCGAAATGGGGGCTTGGAATCCCTTGCCAGTTGATGAAACCACTCTGTCCCGGAGGAACGATATTTTCATCGCGAACCGCCTCTCCTAGAAACTCCAGTGCATGTTGATAAGTCCCATGTGAATTGACGTTGAACGGCGTATCTTTGAGATTATCGTATGTAAACTGCGAAATAGGACTTACGTAATCCTTTATGTCGGTAACGTGCTGTCCACCTATCCACGGGACGTTATCGCCGTTATTCCACCATGATACAGGCTTATTATTCCAGTTGGCAAAATAGTCTTGCTGAGTTCCATCTGCCTGGGGAAGTTCTTCAAAAGGAATAAGTCCTCCCCACTCCTCAGAACCGTCCCCTTTGTGAGGAAGACGTGGATCCACACCGTCGGTACGATCCTGATAAAGACCTAGATGCCAGTACTTCACATTTTGTTCCTGATCAGCGTAGTGCATATTGAATCCCATGACCCAATTATCGGCAGCGGCTTGCTCGAACTGTTCTAAAGATGATGCTTTCCAGTTATCATAATAAAACTCCATACCTCGGTATTCCTGCTGCCAAAACGTTAGCTTGCGTGTGAAAAGTTGATGATTTTCCAAATCGCTGGTAATTACAGGACCATGCACCGTCCGGTAGTGAGTGAAAATATCCTCGCCTCCAAATTGTAGCGGAATCGTATCTATAATTGCTTCCACATCGTGCCATTCATCGTTATACCAATATTGTGAACCTGTGGCGTCACTTGTTGAATCAATATAAATGTCAATGTTGTCGGTGGCACCGCTGGTCATAGACCAACCGTGATGTTCCGTGTGACCGATCATGAGTCCGGGAATTCCGGCAATGGCCATGCCACCTACATGTATTGTAGGACACATAAGTTCCACCTCATTGTTAATTTGTGGAGTATCCTCCTGGGGTGTTCCCATCTGGGGACAACCTAAAAGCATTACATTCCCCGTGGCGCTTTTTTCGGGTGTTGCCAACAGTGCGAAACTGCCGAAGGTATCTGAAAGTCCTGCCGATGCTCTTAATTCCTCCAAATGTTCTCGGTACGCAATATATTCTTCGATTATTTCGTTCCTAACTGTTATCCCGGAATATGTCCACGTCTGAGGTTCGGCGGCTGCACCACCTTCGATGGTTGTTGGGGCGGTGGGATCATTAATGGGGCGGTTGGCATCAAACCACTCCTGACCGTAATTCTGTAGTTCCCACAAGCGATCAAGTTCTGTACCGCCGGATGAGCCGTAATCCAACGCCATATACTGTATAACAGATAAAGTGTTAAAGACTGTCCACGGTTCCATATCAATATCAAGAAGGAAGAATTCAAAAGGTTTCAAGTACGGATCAACCGCCACACTGTCCAGATACGTATTTATGCCTTCACAGTAGGACTCAGCGACATTCTGCAGATCTTCTGAAAGCTGATCATATTGTGCCTGTTTTTCTGCTTGTGTATAGCTTATGATTCTTCTGTATCTATCCCAATCAAGATAAGACGATCCCAACACTTCCGACAGTCTCCCTTCTGCTCCTCTGCGATTAAGCTCCAACTGAAACAGCCTATCCTCAGCTACGGCATACCCTTGACCGAAAAACACACCCGTCTCCGATTCTGCGAAAATGTGAGGAACTCCGTACTCATCCCGGTGGATGGTGACCGGTGAGCCATCAGGTGATTCCAAGGTTATATCTTGGGCAAATAACATTCCTGAAATTAAAAGACAAATAGCTATGGCTTTAATTTTCATCGGTTTTCTCCCCTTTTTAAAAAACCAATTTGACTTCGTAATAATTGGATAAAAAGTTACCTCTATAATTTCAAAATACTGGAAAGCCGTTTTCTGGTATCAATCAGTTCAGGAATGGTAGCGTCAGCATTTTTCCATAAATCCAATAGTGATTTATAATTCTCTTTGGCTTTATCTAATTTCCCCATGGCTTCATAGGACAAACCGCGGACATAATATCCCCTTGGAAAGACAAACCAATAGGCGTTTCCACCCACAGAAGGAGCCTGCATTTCATCAGCAAGCTGAATTGCTTGTTTGTAATCACCTTTCTCAATATGGAGCATGGCAGCATGATAGAGATAATGATCATGCCAAATTTTCTCAAAATTCTTGATTTCAGCCAATGCTTTATCAAAATCTCCCTGTAGTATGAATCTTTCAATTAATAGAGCCGTATAGGCGTTTTCCCAAAATTCATTTTTCTTTTCGTCAAGAAGATCCCGAATAGATTTCATAGTTGAGATTAACGACTCCTCATCCGACTGTTCCGCGTGAAGAAATCCTGCCCAGTAGAGAACATAAAAATTATCTGGATTCAATTCTAATGCCCGGTCCAGATAGCGGTTTGCCTGGACGTATTCAGCTGAATAGATTGAATGTGCAGCCATATTCGACAAAATATAAGCAGTTTCATTAGTATCCACTTCAGCAAACGACAGCGACATTTCAAGCATATTAATTCCTTTTGAATGTTCACCCAAAATGAAATACACTCTGGATTTTCCCATGGCGGCTGTTACTTTCAACTCATCACCTGCCAGAATCTCGTCAAAAATAGCGATTGCATCGCTGTAATGTCCCATAAGCTTATACAAGTTGGCAATTTCCAGGTGATAATCGAGTTTTTCAGGATTTATCCGCTTGGCCTGTGCCAGGGCATCCAGTGCTTCGTTGAATCTGCCTGCCGCCTTGTACATCCCAGCCAGATCTTTATATCCACGGGCACTTTCAGGGTGCAGCTCTACAAAGTGATTAGCCCGACTGATGCCGCGGTCAAACAGTCCTTCATCAACGTAGATGTCAAAAATGTGGATGTAAGCCAAGCTAAATTCAGGGTCCAGAGAAACTACCTTTTCAAAAGCATCCAACGATTTTAAAGTCATCCCGCCGCGGTGGTAATACGCTTCACCTAAACAATACTGAAAATCCTGATTTTCAATATTGTTTCTTACAATTTCCTCAAAAATAACTACGGCATCCTCAAACTTTCCATCAATCAGGAACTTGACACCCTCAGAAATTATCCGGTCATTTTCATTGGCTGAAGCACAGGCTGCCATTTTATCTAAAGCATTTTTAGCATCTTCATCCTTCTGTTCCCACCACTGTGAGAGGGCAAGCTTGAACCAGGCTTTTTTGAACTGACCATCCAATTCAACGACCTTTAAAAACTCTACTGATGCCTTGTCAAATTCACTTTCATTCAGTCGATTTACACCTGCAAGGTAAAATTGATACGCTTCAGCTGAGGAAGACGTTTTATCCTGGACCTCTTTATCATCTATTTGCTCATCACCTACCACGGCAAAGTCATGTGCATACAGTATCCCTGATATTAAAAGACAAGTAACTATGGCTATAATTTTCATCGGTTTTTCTCCTTCTTCTTATTTAGTCTTTCATTTTTATGTGGAAATAAGTAAGAATTATGGAACTCCCATAATATAATGTTCCAGTTGCTCGATCATAATATCCTTCTCAGAAATGATGGCTTTTACCACATCACCAATAGAAATCACTCCAACCAACTTGTCATTTTCAAGTACAGGGAGATGACGGACACGTTTATCAGTCATCAATGCCATACAATCTTCGATAGAATGTTCAGGACCTACACATACAACATGTGTGCTCATGATTTCCTCAACGGGCGTATCCTTTGAGGATTTCCCCTTCAGAATGACCTTTCTGGCATAATCCCGTTCAGACAAGACACCAATCAGTTTGTCACCTTCAAGCACCATAAGAGATCCTATATTCTTCTCAGCCATCATTTTCAGAGCATCAAAGAGAGGCATCTTTGGGGTTGCAGACCAAGTCTTATATCCTTTTCCTTCCAAAATCTGACTAACAGATTTCATATTTTATTCTTCATATTAGTTTTTCACAAACTTTCAATTGTCTGTAAATGCTAGACAAACGAAATAATTGTCAGTTGCTTCTTGAAAGCAACTCCAATTGAATTAAATTTAAATGAATATATTTTCTTGGCATTACAACAGTGAAATAATTCATTTTCCTTTTACAATTAATTAGAATTATGATTTTCTCCTATCATTTCCTAATCTTCTATCTCGTTTATTTCTCTTTTCTGGATCGCTATAGTCCAAATCATCATACTTCCTTCGGTCTTCTCTGGTCCTTCTTACTTTTCCAGATCTCTTCTCTACTTTATTCATACATATTTCCTTCCATTCGTTCTCAGGTTAAGAAACATTTTTTCATTAGATGGAATGTAGTGTCTGAGCCGTTAACTTCCAATAACTACACGGAGGATAACGTCTTATCATCCTCTCCTTATTACTCCCAGTTCAAACACGGTGAGGTTAGTTCTTATTTCCGTTTCTGTCCCAGCGAGTCTCCTCAATCAATTTCCCATCCTTGAAAGTATTTTACATTTTCTGTCCATTGTCATACCATCTAAAAGACAATCCATCTTCTTTCCCATCCTTGAAAGTTCCTTCATATTCCTTCTGTCCATTCTCATACCATTCAGTCCATTTACCTTGTTGTAAGGGATGTCCAATTTCATCTACACCCTTGTAAGTTCCCTCACTCCTTTTCTGTCCATTCTTATACCAAAAAGTCCATTTACC
>DKQU01000063.1:0-10182 GCA_002471865.1 Fidelibacterota bacterium UBA7300
TGCCGGAAGGGTGGCAGAAGGACTTGCCGATATTTTCGATTGACGAAGGACCTCTTGCTACAAGAAGTGCTTCCGGTCAGGCACTGAACGGTCTGGCGAAAAAGATAGATAATTTCATGGGTGGTTCAGCTGATCTGTCACCATCTAATAAGACTGTGCTGGCTGGGAAAGAGAAGTTTGGATTGGATGAAAACTGGGGTCCTAACATTCATTTCGGTGTACGGGAGCACGCCATGGCTGCTATCTGTAACGGTGCCGCGCTTCACGGCGGTGTAGTCCCCTATGCCGGGACATTTCTGGTGTTTGCCGACTATATGCGACCGGCTTTACGATTGGCAGCGCTCATGCAGACAAAAACCATATTCATCTTTACGCACGACAGCATCGGGGTAGGCGAAGACGGCCCTACGCATCAGCCTATCGAACACATCATGACCCTTCGGGCGATACCGGGACTGACAGTACTCCGCCCGGCCGATGCCAATGAAACTGCTCTTGCCTGGAAGACGGCATTGGAATCTGATGGACCTGTGGCACTGCTTTTGAGCCGGCAGAAACTCCCTGTACAGAACCCTGTATCTCAAACAGACGCATTCTCCAGAGGCGCTTATATTTTGTCTGCCAGCAGCGCTATACCGGAGATCATTCTTATCGCTACCGGTTCGGAAGTGAATCTGGCCATAGAGAGCAAGGCAGCACTTGAAAATGACGGTCTCTCCGTTCGTGTAGTCTCTATGCCGTCGTGGGAGCTGTTTGAAAAACAGCCTGAAAATTATCGCCGGAATCTTCTTTTAAATGATGTACCGAAACTGGCCATCGAAGCAGGAATTACTCAGGGTTGGCGGAAATATGCTGACGATGTCATCGGTTTGGATCATTTTGGAGCTTCGGCTCCCGGACCTGTGGTCTTTGAAAAATTGGGGTTTACTGTAGATAACATCGTGAAACGAATAAGAACCCTCCTTAACGACTGACAACCTTTTATAATTATAAACGATGAAGACGCTTGATGAGTTGCGCCCAAATTTTGGACATTGGGAAAAAACAAAGGATCTCATTGATCAATGCATTGATTTGATGCTCAATTTCCGCCAGAGCGGTCATCCCGGCGGATCTCGCTCTAAAGTACACGGGCTTGTGACGACACTTCTTTCAGGTGCTATGCGGTGGGATATCAGAGAGCCCGGGAAACGTTTCGGCGACCGTTTTATCCTTGTCGCGGGGCATACGAATCCGCTGGTCTATGCGGCTCTGGCTGTCTTTAATGAAGCTCTACGTATGAAATTTGAGCAGACAGGTGATGAGCACTACCGAATAAACAACGCCACTGAGCGGGCACTTTACTGGGAAGATCTTCTAACACTTCGAAGAAGTGGTGGACTGTCAGGTCATGCTGAAATGTCCGGAAAAACTCTTTTCTTCAAATTCAACACAGGTCCCTCCGGGCACGGTTCTCCCGTCGCGGTGGGGCAAGCGCTGGCTCTAAAATATGCTGGTTGTGACGAAGTAAAAGTATTTGCCTTCGAAGGCGAAGGAGGGCTTACCACAGGTGCAACTCATGAGGCAAAGAATTCAGCTTATGGTCTGGGGTTGGGTAATCTTGTTTACTTTGTGGATTGGAACAATTACGGTATTGACGACCGCACTTTTAGTTCAGTTATACACGGCACACCTGTGGATTGGTTCGAGCCTTACGGTTGGCGTGTGGAGGGGACTGAAGATGGGGAAAACTGGGAAGCAATCATGGCGGCTTATCTGCGGCTGTTTGATCAAGAGGATAAGTTCAAGGACACCCCCAAAATACTCTGGACGAAGAACCGGAAAGGCAGGGGTTACGGCGTGTTCGATAACAAGAGTCACGGTACTGTCCATAAGATGAATTCAGAAATTTTCTGGGAGACCAAAAGGCCTTTCGCTGAACAGTATGGCGTGGAGTTCAATGGTTTCGGAGAGGCAGCACCAGTAGAATATGAAGCTCAAAAAGAGCAGTCCCGTAACAACTTAGATGTAGTAATGGATGTCCTGCGCCGGGATCAGGAATTAGTAGACTATCTGGCCAACACCCTGATAGGACTGGGAAATTCCGTGCCAGAGGAAATTTCTTCATGCCGTATTACCACAGAAAATCCATCGAAAGATCCGGTACTTTTGAATTATCAGGAATATCCAGAAGAGCTTTTCCTGCCACCTGGGACAAAAGCACCTAACCGTAAAGCGCTGGCAGTATTCGGGTCATGGATCAACTCCTATTGTCGGGACAAGTATGGCCGTCCGCTGGTTATCGCCTCTTCCGCCGATTTAGCCGATTCCACAAATATTTCCGGTTTCGGGAAAGGGTGGGAAGATTCATCCGACTTTGGCTTTTATGATCGAAAGAAAAATCTGGAAGGTACTATTTTACCACAACCCATTACAGAATTCTGCAACTCGGGGATAATGGCCGGCTTGGCCACGGTTAATTTCGCCGAAGAATCCTACGAAGAGTTCAACGGTTTCTTCGGCGCTTCATCTACATACGGATCTTTTTCGTATCTGATGTACGGGCTTATGCGGCTGTTCAGTCAGGTAGCACAGGATTCGGAGCTTCAAGTAGGGCGAGTCATCTGGGTTGCCGGTCACTCAGGACCAGAGACGGCGGAAGACGCCCGAACGCACTTCGGTATTTTTTCGCCGGGAGTGACTCAATTATTCCCTGAAGGAGCAATTGTTAACCTGCATCCGTGGGAATATAACGAAGTAGCACCTATGCTCGGTGCAGCACTGGCAACAAAAATTCCCATTATCGCTCTCCATTTGACTCGTCCGCCTGTAGAAATACCTGACCGCGAAGCACTTGGAATGGCATCGTACATGGAAGCGGCCAAAGGTGCTTATATCATCAGGGGGTACGATAAGGACCGTCCGAAGGAGGGAGTTGTGATTATCCGGGGTACAAGCTCTACAGCTAATCTGGTGAAACTTCTGCCGCGCCTGAACAAAGAGGGCCCCAATGTGAAGATTGTGTATGCCGGATCGTGGGTACTTTTCCAGCAGCAGAGTGAAGATTATCGCGAAAAAACTATCTCGAAGGAAGAAATAAATGATGCCATGATTATCACCAACGGATCACTGGCGCAAATGCGAAACTGGATGGCGTACAAAGATATAGCCGACTATTCCCTCTCCTCCGACTGGGACAATAGATGGCGGACCGGTGGCAGTATAGAAGATGTGTTGGAGGAAGCTCATCTCTCCGAGGAGTGGATCTGGAAGGGGATTGAGCGGTTTTATAAGGGAATAACATCGATAAATAAATGATAATTTCGAAATTGTAGAGTACTATCGACGAATGATTTGCTCTGCGACAACGGAACTATTTGCAATCGCTTCAACCTCACATTACATTATGACTTGTCTTTTTATACGCCATTCAGCTATTTCCCTTGTGTCAGACTAAGCATGAGGTCTCACCTCGGATAGAAAAGAAATGACCGACAGCCATATTACAGATGCTGAACCTAGAGATGAAGATCTTCTGGTAGAACAAACTCTCCGCCCCAGTACGTTTGAAGATTTTATCGGTCAGAAGGAGGTGGTGGAGAATCTTGGTATTTATATTGAAGCGGCCAGTAAACGAAAAGAAGCCCTTGATCACGTCCTCCTCTTTGGCCCGCCGGGGCTAGGTAAAACAACACTCGCTTACATTATTGCCAAGGAGATAGATGCCAATTTGAAACAGACCTCCGGACCTGTGTTGGAACGGGCAGGAGATCTGGCTGGGCTTCTCACTAACCTCCAATTTCGAGATGTCCTCTTTATCGATGAAGTCCACAGGCTAAATAGTGTGGTGGAGGAGTATCTCTACTCCGCCATGGAAGATTATCACATAGATATTATGATCGATAGCGGACCAAGTGCTCGTTCGGTGCAGCTGAATCTGGAAAAGTTCACGCTCATTGGTGCAACCACTCGATTAGGCAATCTTACATCTCCAATGAGAGATCGCTTTGGAGTAGTGTTGAGGGTGGACTTTTATGATGAGGATGATCTCTTCCAGATTATCAAACGGTCTGCTGCAATTCTTGATGTTTCCATAGATGAAAGAGGGGCCAAGGAGTTGGCAGGGAGATCTCGTGGAACACCCCGGGTGGCCAATCGTATTCTCAGGCGGACTCGTGATTATGCTCAGGTAAAAGCTGATGGTGTTATTACGGAAGAGGTGGCGAAGAAGTCACTCGAAAAGCTGGGGATCGATGATGTGGGTCTGGACAATATGGACCGAATGATTTTATCTACGCTGGTTGAGAAATTTCAAGGTGGACCGGTAGGAATTAATTCGCTGAGCGTGGCCATTGGAGAGGATGCACACACCATCGAGGATGTGTACGAGCCGTTTCTTATCAAGGAAGGGTTCATCCAGAGGACGTCAAGAGGGAGGATGGCTCAAGACAAAACCTTTGGATATCTAGGATTGAAAAAACCGATAGATCAGCAAAACATATTTTAATCAAGGAGGCTGTAAATGTTTCAAAAGAGAATAAAACTGAGATTAACTGATTTTGACTATAATTTGCCGAAAGCGAGAATCGCTCAAGATCCTGCTCCCCGTCGTGATTATGCAAAGATGATGGTGCTTCATAGGAAAACTAAGAAAATCGAACACCGAAAATTTTGTAATCTGCACGAGTATATGCGGAAAAATGATCTCCTCATCATAAATACCACCAAAGTGTTCCCTGCTCGGCTTTTCGCGATTAAGGATCGGACAGACGCAACAGTAGAGGTTTTTCTTCTGAGAGAACTAGAGAACGATTTATGGGAAGTTTTAGTGAAACCGGCTCGGAAAGTCCGTATTGGCAACAAACTACACTTCACAGATAAGGTACATTGCGATGTGATAGATAATACCGTTTCTGGTGGTCGTGTGGTCCGTTTTGATTATCCGGGTGACGATTTCTATAAGATTATTGACGGCATTGGGAATTCCCCTTTACCTCCTTACATTAATCGTAAAGCCACCAAACAGGATAAGGATCGCTATCAGACGGTTTATGCGGCGAATAGAGGAGCAGTAGCGGCACCCACTGGAGGCTTACATTTTACTGACGGATTGATTAAGAAACTGAAATCTAAAGGGGTAAAAATCAAGCCGTGTACATTGCATATCGGTTTGGGTACTTTTCGCCCTATTCAGGTAGAGGATCTTACCCGCCATCAGATGGATTCAGAGTTTTTTGAAGTCCCGCCAGAGACTGCGATAGCCATCAATGAAGCCCGGGAGAAAGAGAAGAAAATCGTTGCTGTTGGGACATCGTCCGTTCGAGCACTAGAAACTGTGGTGGTGTCTGGTTTTCAGGTAGCGCCTAGAAGAGGTTGGACAGATAAATTCATCTATCCTCCTTATGACTTTAAAATGACAGATGGGCTGATAACGAATTTTCACATGCCGAAATCTACACTCCTAATGCTTGTCAGTGCGTTTGGAGATAGGGAGTTTATCCTTGATGCTTATAAGCTTGCAATCAGGAAACAGTATCGTTTCCTGAGCTACGGTGACAGCATGCTCATCCTCTGAGAGGAGAACATTGACAGTAACTGCAATAATTGTCGGAGCCGGGCAGGGTCTCCGTTTCGATTCAAATTCCCAGATTCAAAAGCAATTCTTAAAGCTCGGCGGAGAATCTCTAATCTTAAAAACCCTCCACCCGTTTCTTACCTCAAAGCAAATCTCCAGTTGTGTTTTGGTTGTGTCTAAAAGTGCAGTCGATTCGGTTAAGAAGGAACTGGCGTTGTTATCTTCAGAGAAAAAAATCCATGTAATCCCTGGCGGTAACCGCCGTCAAGATAGCGTTAGACTCGGTGTTGAAGCAGCGGAAGAGGCAGACGTGATTGTCGTTCATGATGCTGTCAGGCCGTTTATAAATCGTGAATGGATATCCCAAGTTATAGAGCGATGTGGTGATCATGATGGAGCAATTGTAGCTTTGCCGGTTAGTGATACATTGAAGAAGGTAGTGGATGGAAAGATCAGTGAAACTGTGAATCGTGAAGATATCTGGCAAGCTCAGACACCCCAGGCATTCAGGCGGGATCTGCTGCTGAATGTGTATGATACTGTTGATTGGGAAAATGTCCACGTAACTGATGAAGCTCAACTGTTTGAGATTGTAGGAAACACCGTAGCCATCATTCCCGGCAGTAGCGAAAATATCAAGATTACAACTCAGGATGACTGGCAAAAAGCAGAAATTATTTTGGAGCAGCGGCATGGATAATAGAATGGGAATCGGATATGATGTGCACGTCTTGGAGGCAGGTGAGTCACTTGTGTTAGGAGGAGTTGAGATATCGTACGACAAAGGGACTAAAGGTCATTCCGATGGAGATGTACTGATTCACGCCGTGGTTGACGCTTTGCTGGGTGCTGCAGGATTAGGTGATATCGGTAAGTTTTTCCCCAGCGATGATGACACGTGGAAAGATGTCTCTAGTTTGCTCTTTCTGGAAAAGAGTGCAGAAATGTTGCAAAGGGCCGGAATGGAAATTGTTAATGTTGACAGCACAATCATTATTCAAGAGCCGAGAATTACTCCTCATATTGATAAAATGATCAAAAAAGTAGCTGATGCACTGTCCGTGGAACCCAATCGCATTTCTATCAAGGCGACGACAACAGACGGTTTGGGTATCACTGGACGTGGCGAAGGAGTGGCGGCATTGGCTGTGGCCTCACTCATAGCGAGTTGACCCATTCCTGAATTTTCCGCATACGCGAAAATTAATCTTGGACTGAAGATTACCGGACATCGCAATGATGGTATGCACACCATCCGTACAATCTTTCAAGAGATTTCCCTAAAAGACACCCTTCGTATTGAACGCTCTGATAATGGTTTTCAGTTTTCTTGCAACCAGCCTGACATTCCTCAAGATGAGACTAATCTCTGTATACGTGCCTGGAATGCAATCAAACAGATCGACAAAGATATTCAGGATGTACGGATTGAGTTGGACAAGCAAATTCCAGTAGGAGCCGGATTGGGAGGTGGATCGAGTAATGCCGCCGCAGTTCTTACCGGAATCAATGAATTCTTAGGGTTGGGATATTCAAATGGCGATATGGAGAGAATGGCGGTCAAATTGGGTGCTGATGTGCCGTTTTTCATTAAAGGTGGAGTACAATACGCTGAAGGAATTGGGGATGTGCTTTCTTCATCGCAGCTCCCAGTCATGGGTGCCGTTCTATTGGTTTCTTCACCAATAAAAGTATCTACAGCATGGGCTTATGCAAAAGCGATAAATTACTTGCCAGATGGCTATTCTACGGGTAATTTCCCCGCCGCTTCAGGTGATACTGAAGATTGGAAGTTTTTTGAGAACGACTTTGAACCTCTGGTTTTTCAGACATATCCAGAGATTGGCACAATTAAAGATCGCATGTTGAGATCAAAAGCGGTATTTGCCAGTTTGTCGGGGAGTGGCTCGACTGTGTTTGGGATTTTCGAGGATGACGCAGATGCCCGCAAGGCTCTGTCATCGTTCTCACTACCCCTCCAAACATTTCTTGCTCATCCCATAAAGATTAGAAATTAGAATTGCCGGGTCGTCTAATGGTAGGACAGCGGCCTTTGACGCCGTCAGTCGTGGTTCGAGCCCACGCCCGGCAGCGAAGTAAAGGAAAAGAGGGAGTAAGAAATTATGAAGATATTCAGCGGCAGATCAAATCAGCCATTAGCAGAAGAAATAGCTGAACAGATCGGCACGCCTCTTGGCAAAGTGGAGATTCGCCAGTTCAGCGATGGTGAGTTGTGGGTCCAATATGCAGAAAATATTCGTGGAGAGGATCTTTTTATTATTCAATCCACCAACCCACCAGCAGAAAATATTCTGGAGTTGGTTTTGCTCATAGATGCCGCTGTACGTGCATCTGCGGATAGAGTGACAGCTGTAATTCCGTATTACGGCTATGGTCGTCAAGATAGAAAAGATCAGCCTCGCGTACCTATTTCAGCCCGTGTGATGATTGATCTAATGAACAGTGTAGGTGTAAATCGCATTTTGACTATGGATTTACACTCTTCCCAAATTCAAGGTTTTACGGCACTGCCGTTTGATCACTTATATGCTAGGCAAGTCTTGTTTGATCGGCTAAGGCAGCTAGATCTCCAGCCGGATGGTACAACCATATTGTCGCCTGATGTAGGTAGCGTTCCTATGGCACAGTCATTTGCTAAACACTTGGGTGTGGGATTTGCATTAATAGATAAACGCCGAACTTCTCCAAACAAGGCTGAAATTATGCATCTGATAGGAGATTTGGATGGGAAACAAGTAATTATCATGGATGATATGATTGATACAGGCGGAACCATTGTAAATGCTTGCCGAGAGGCGCTTGAGAATGGGGCTGAAAGCGTAATTGCTGTGGCAACACATGGAATTTTCTCAGGAGATGCCTCGAAGAAATTTTCAGAGTCAGGTTTAGAGAAAGTGATTGTAACCAATACGATAAATCTGCCTGAGAATCGCAAGTTTGACAAACTGGAAGTAATATCTGTTGCTGGACTCTTTGCAAGAGCGATTGAATGCACTCATAATGGTGAATCTATCAGCGCTCTATTTGAGTTCTAATTCTGGAGGGAATTATGGCTAACGAATTTAAACTGGAACTTGAGAAGCGTGATGGATTGGGCTCAAAGGCTGTAAAAGTTTTGAGAACTGAAGGAAAAATCCCTGGTGTGTTCTATTCCGCTAATACGGCTGCTACCCCATTTATAATTGACAGCCGACATCTTCACGATGCATTGCAGTCTCAATCTCACGTATATGCTGTCAATGTAGGTGGCAAGAAATTGCACGCCATCTTGAAAGAAATCCAATACCATCCTGTCTCAGAAGAGATTATTCATCTCGATTTGTATGGTATAAGCCTTGCGGATAAGATAACCCTTTCTGTTCCTATTATATTAGGTGGAGAATCAATTGGAGTGAAAGAAGGCGGTATTATGAGCCAAAGTCTTATGGAACTCGAGATCCAATGTTTAGCAACTGAAGTACCGGATGCTGTCCACGTTGATGTAACTGAGCTGGAAATGAATGAAGCTCGACATGTCAGTGATCTTGAACTTGGAGAAGAGATTGAGGTGTTGACCTCTGATGACATGACTGTAGTGTCAGTCACCGCGCCGAAGGAAGAAGCTCTTGAACCCGAAATCCCGGATGAAGATGAGCTTGAAGGTGAAGAAGCACTGGCAGAAGGTGAAGAAGCACCGGCAGAAGGTGAAGAAGCACCGGCAGAAGGTGAGGAAAGTACCAAAGAGTCTGCAGATGATAAAAAAGATGGAGATGCATCTGAGTGATTGTCTTTGTTGGTCTTGGAAATATCGGCTCACATTACGCCAGCACCAAACACAACTTTGGATTTTGGGTGGTGGATGAGTTTGCCCACAGACAACATCTCTCATTTCAACCAGGTAAAGGTGACTACGTCTATGCTGAGTCCTCAGAAAAAGATGTGTTGTTGGTAAAGCCAACATCTGGTATGAATGCGAGTGGTATTTCGGTGAAGGATATTTTATCACGCTGGGAATTGGATTTGAAGAACTTGCATTTAATTGTGGATGATGTGGATTTACCATTGGGGTCGATGAGAATTCGACCACATGGTGGAGACGGTTGTCATCGAGGACTGGAGTCGGTCATATACCATCTTCGTTCAACTGATTTTCCCCGGATTAGAATGGGAATCGCGACATCAGAGAATATGCGACCGGCTGAAGATTATGTGCTTAAGCCGTTCCGCAAGAATGATCAGCAACCGGCAGAAGAGATGATCTACCGCGGAGCCGATGCAGTTGAGTCCATTTTAGCACTAGGTATAGAAAAGACAATGTCAGTTTATAATAGAATAGAAAAAGAGGAGATGGCGGACTAATGGAACAATATTTTTATATGATTCCACTGACGGGTCTGTTGGCACTTGTTTATGCGCTCATTAAGTCGTCGTGGGTCAACAAACAGGATCCCGGTAACGAAAAGATGATTGAAATTGGTACAGCTGTACGAGAAGGAGCCATGGCGTTTCTTGCCCGGGAGTACAAAGTTCTTGCTGTGTTCGTGGTAGCTGTTGGAGCACTCCTATTTTTCGGAAATCTATCTGACGGTGGCACCAGTGACATTTGGGAAAAAACAGAATTGGTGGCA
>DKQU01000063.1:10580-28291 GCA_002471865.1 Fidelibacterota bacterium UBA7300
CGTACGACACAGGCAGCTCGTCAGAGTCTCAATTCTGCTCTCGGAGTCGCTTTTGCTGGCGGTTCTGTCATGGGAATGAGTGTCGTAGGACTTGGAGTTATTGGTCTCTCCTCACTGTTTTACCTCTATGGCGGACTTTGCGAAGGTGACAATCTTCAACAAGTGATGACGATCCTCTCGGGATTTGCAATGGGTGCTTCTTCTATTGCTCTCTTCGCCCGTGTTGGTGGAGGTATTTATACTAAAGCTGCCGATGTTGGGGCTGACCTTGTAGGAAAAGTGGAAGCCGGCATACCAGAAGACGATCCTCGTAATCCTGCCACCATCGCTGATAACGTAGGTGATAATGTGGGTGATGTGGCTGGAATGGGAGCCGACTTGTTCGAGTCCTATGTAGGTTCCATTATTGGAGCTATGGTTTTGGCAGCTGCGGCAGGACATTCTAACCTTGTCATGCTGCCTCTATTTTTAGCGGCTGCCGGAATTATTGTTTCCATTGCTGGAACATTTTTTGTTCGTACCAAGGAAGGCGGCAATCCTCAGTCCGCTCTCAATATCGGTACATACGGTGCAGATGTGCTGATGCTGGTAGTAAGTTACTTTATTATTCAAAAGTTTGTACCTGAAGCAGTGAAGTTGAGTGGGGCAAATGTAGCAGGAATTGATATTTTTGGAGCTACAATTGCAGGCTTAGTGGCTGGAATTCTCGTCGGGACATTCACTGAATACTACACAGCAGAATCCCGCGGTCCTTCAAGAAGCATTTCCAAGTCGAGCGAGACCGGGGCGGCTACCAACATCATTTCCGGATTGGCAAACGGTATGCAGTCCACGCTATTTCCTGTGCTTAGTATCGCCATCGCCATCATCGTTGCCTACAATTTTGCGGGTCTCTACGGAATTGCAATCGCGGCGCTAGGAATGCTTTCCACTACGGGGATACAGTTAGCGGTGGATGCTTACGGTCCCATAGCAGATAACGCTGGTGGCTGCGCTGAGATGGCTGAACTTCCCGCTGAAGTGAGGGAACGAACAGATAAATTGGATGCGGTAGGTAACACCACAGCCGCCATCGGAAAAGGATTTGCTATTGGCTCAGCGGCGTTAACTGCTTTGGCCTTATTCGGTGCCTATCAGACTAAAGTGGGACTTGAGTCGATTGACATCATGAAGCCAACAGTTATGGCGGGTTTGCTGATTGGCGGCGCGCTTCCATTTCTTTTTTCGTCTTTCGCCATGCGGGCGGTAGGTGAAGCTGCCTTCGAAATGATCGAGGAAGTGAGAAGACAGTTTAGAGAAATAGAAGGATTACTGGAAGGGAAAGCCAAAGCTGATCATGCCCGATGTGTGGACATTGCTACTGCCGCTGCCATCAAGCGGATGATTGCTCCGGGATTACTGGCGGTTCTCACACCTGTTTTCTTCGGGTTAGTGCTGAAAGATCCAGAGATGCTGGGAGGCGTTTTGGCGGGAGTAACAGTAAGTGGGGTTTTGCTCGCTATTTTCATGGCTAATGCCGGCGGATCTTGGGACAACGCTAAAAAATATATTGAGAGCGGAGCACATGGCGGTAAGGGAAGCGATGCTCACAAAGCCGCAGTGGTAGGTGATACAGTAGGTGACCCATTCAAAGATACTGCGGGTCCATCCTTGAATATCTTGATCAAACTCATGTCGGTGGTATCACTCGTGATCGCGCCGATGATTAAATAACTGGAGAGAAGATGAAATACTACGAAACACTCTATATCGTAAAATCTGAATTTGAAGATGATCGTCTGGATAAAATCCAGGAAGAGGTGGATGAATACGCAAAAAAGAAAGGTGGCAAAATCGTTAATTCTTACGTCTGGGGTAAGCGGCGACTGGCCTATGAAGTTGACAAAGAACGTTACGGCACATTTCTACTTCTACAGTACGGAACAGAAAATACATTCATTGATGAGCTTAATGACTGGTTTGAGCTGCATAAATCTGTTTTAGCATATATGACTATCAGGCTGGATGAAATGCCTGAGGTGAAAGAGATCAGATCGTCCACATCAACGGAAACCAAAGTTGACTCTTCAACTGAAACAGACAAGTCTGAAAAGATAGCAGACATAAGCGTTTAAGGAGGAAAGAAAATGGCATTTATGGATAGACGGCGTATATGTAAGTTTTGCGAAGATCATGACTTGGAGATTGATTATAAAAACGTCAAAGTAATACGGAAATTTGTGACAGATCAGGGAAAAATCATGCCGGGTAGAGTAACAGGAGCTTGTGCCAAGCATCAACGACAAGTTACTCAGGCTATCAAGCGGGCAAGAAATATTGCTCTGTTGTCTTATACCGGAGAAGAATTCAATAAATAGTCTGGGAGATTAGAAAGATGTCTAAAGATGCAAGAGGGCAGGTTATACTCCGCAAAAAAATAGAGTCACTCGGTGAAGTGGGTGATGTTGTCAGGGTAAAGCCCGGCTATGCTCGCAACTTCCTTATTCCGAGAGGATTTGCAGTGGAAGCTACACCAGGTAATGTCAGGATGGTTGAGGCTCAAAAGGAACAGGAAGACACTCGAGAGGCTAAGGCTTTAGCCGATGTGGAAAAGACAGCTAAAAAGTTGGAGGGAATTAAACTTTCGGCGCCGGTTCAGGTTGGTGAGGAAGACAAGGTATTCGGTTCTGTGACGGCTATGACTGTAGCAGAGCTGTTACAAAATGAAGGTTACGAAATAGATAAGAAACATATCGTTCTACCGGAACCCATTAAAGCACTTGGAGTGTATGATGTCCCGGTAAAACTAGATCATGATGTAGAAGCGATGGTTAAAGTTTACGTAATTAAAGAATAATCATATTTACTCATAGAATGAGAAAAAGCCCTATTGTTCGGGGCTTTTTTTATTTAGATGATTTCTGTCCGATGTTACTTCAGTAATAGAACTTTTCTAGTCTGAGAAAATTTTTCAGATTCCAATCTAATAAAATAGATACCGCTACTTACGACTTTTTCAGAATTATCTCTACCTCTCCAACGTAAATGATGTATACCAGCTTCTTTTGTACTGTTTAGGAGGGTGCGCACTTCCCTTCCGAGAATATCATATACTGTGATTTTTACTCGGTTGGTAGCTGGCATTTGATAACGAAATGACGTTACTGCATTGAAAGGATTAGGATAACCGGGTGAAAAGGAAAATTCATCTGCAATTGGAGTGGATTCGGCGGATTCCATGATAGCGTTAGGGGGTGCATCTGTAGTAAACTTGACAGCCACTCCTTCTGTTGGCATAACCGCCCCTGCGGCCAAATGTTGATTGAATAAGTACTGCACACCTAAATTCTGATCTGGTGATTCGATGCCCACAGTGGCATAGTTGCCGTTTGCATCAATATCGTTTATTTCCTGATATTGGAAGATGATTTCACCATCACCGGTAGCAGTTGGATAGAGTGAAGGATCATAGAGAATCAATTGAAATGTTTCGCGCACACAATCAGGACAGTTTTCATCGTCCTCACCGTTAGCAACGTTGTCCCACTGTATAACCAGTCGACCACTTGATGCATCTTGCCATGCAAAGACATGGAACGGCTCTGTACCGTTATTGTCATCCAGATCGTCCATGAATGGAGCTATCATTCCGGATGGTCCCATGGACATGGGAATAGAGAAATTCCAGAAGTAGTCGATTGGACAGGGCACAAAAGATATCCACCCGTTAGAACAGACGGTAATGGAATCGTACCACGTTCCGTAATAGCGGAAGGGGAATCCAATTGAGATGTCAGTGTGTGTATCATCTGTAAGTCCCAAATCTTGACCAACTCCACCATCTTCAGGATTAAGTTCTATCCAGTCAAAATCAGGGGCTTCTTCGTACTCTGTGTCGCTGTTATCGTAACCCCAGTAACCGTAATCATCTGGTGGTATAGGGTCAGATGATTCTACGGGTCCCACTAAGAGCGAAACCGTATCGGCAGCGATGGAAGTACCGTCAAGTCCAATTTCAACTCGGAATCGAACTCTGCTCCCCCGAGGAATATCAGTGATTAAACCTGTGACAACAGTCCCCGTCTGTTCTGTGGCGAAGGCACTGACATTCATTTCTTCAGTTGTAAAGGAGTTGTTTGAGGTACCTTCGTCTAAGGTTGACAGTTCAACTGTTATGCCCTGGTAATTATCTGGAGAGAGATTGGTAATCTCGAGAGACAAGTCAAAAGTTTGGTTTGCTTCGACATATTCCTCTCCCGTACCTATAACAGGAAAAACGTCGAACTGCCCAATAATTGGAGGATCAAATGGAGACCCGTCATCCCCCACAAATGTTAGAGTAATTTTCTTCTGTAGATATTGATCAAGATTAAGATAAAGATGCAGTTCTGTTTCCTCACTCAAACCCGAAAAATCTATGTTCAGCTGCCCGTCCGGCCCAGAAACTCCCTTGCCAATTAGAACATCGTCAAGAATAAGAGCTCCTACAACATTCTTTAGGGGGGCACCATTTTCATCTGATACAATCGTCTGGATAAAGGATTGATGCAACTCAGGTATCTCCTCGACATCTGCGGAAAGCTGACTAGGTGTTGTGAGCCATACTGGAAGGCTGGGGTCTCCAATGATTCCATAGATGTGATGGTAAAATTCTACAACCTCTCCCGGACCGGCAAGTTGGGGGAATTCATCTATGAGAGCCTGTTTTCCAGCAAATAATGTGGGCCCTAACTCTGCACTTCTATTTTCGAGCAGATTATCCCAAGTTGTACCGCAGATGACATTATTATACTTGGTGTCGGTATCAAGATCAGATGGGCCGATGACAGCCACAGCTCCTTTTGGATTGGATGGAGTCCCCTTTGTGATAAGTTCCTCACCAAAACACTTCGAAGGCCCGGTCTGAGGATATAAATCTGCACCAAAGTCACCGGTATTACAGACAAAACTCATGACAACGGGCAGTTTCCAGCCGTGATTGAGATCGTTCATGTCTTCTATATAAAAACTGGGACGATGCCAACCGTGTGAGTTTCCCCACCCTCTGTAGTTAATGATACCAACGCCGCTGGACCATGACTCAGTTACGAGAGGATTTTCTATTACTTGATAATTCATATGGAAATAGGCTGTATCAATGCTGGTAAATCCAAAATTTAATAATCTTTCCATCAACCACTGGGATGTCCAGACAGGCGTCACAGGCCACTGCTCAGGAGGAACCTCCATACCGTCATTCGTTTTATAATTTCCAGCGACTAGCAAGGCTCTATTTAGGTAATCCATTTCACCACTTGATTGAATGTTCTCCATGCGAACGTATTCCATGCTACGAATCTTCACATTGATGAGGTCACCGATATTGCGCACTGACCACCGTCCGATGAAGAACTGGGGATCAAGTATATCGTAATTATCAGATTCCGGATCTTCATTGAAAAATGTGTAGGGGTAATCGGTCACATCTTCTTCGTCTTCATTAATGGAACCGATGAAAAAAGTAGGGATTGTGTAATCTCCATTCACGTCCCCCACCAACAAAACATATTCCAGCAGTGGGTGTGAAAAATGGTAAGCTTCAAGGTAAGATCTGATATCAGTAGATGTTTCCAGATTCTCTTCATCCAGAGCGATGATTTCCACATCAAATCCCTGTGTTTGTTTAAAAGCGGTGAAATCATCTCCATACACAGGAATTCCGTCAGGGTTTGTCAGTACATCCCTTAATTGACTGTTGGCAAGAATAATCAGATAATCACCTCTTACAAAATGAGCGCCTTCAGGAGCGATATTCTTTCTAGAAATTGGTACAACAGTATCGACAGCAGTGACATGGGCTGCCAAAACCAGAAAAGAACAGATTATTTTATACTTAGCCGTCATTTTAGGAGCATAACCTTTTTGACTGATTCAAAGTTTCCAGCAGTCATTCGCAGGAAATATACACCACTTGAGAGATTTCCCGCATCCCAAATAACCTCATGTTTTCCACTTAATAGTTTACCATTCCAAAGTTGTTTTACTTTCCTACCGAGAATATCATAGATTTCCAACTTCACGTCTTCCTTTTGTGGTAGAATAAAGCGGACTGTTGTTTTCGCATTGAAAGGATTTGGAAAACATCCCTCAAGAGAAAACTGATCAGGCAGTCCATCAGGCGAGTTATTGACAGCGCCTTCATCTTCCTGTCCCATAATTATAAGTTTATCAATCTCAAGTCCACGATACTCAACTGAATTGTCGGGAATTATACCTATTTCCAATGATTGCAGCTCTCCTAGTTCTCCAAGGGGGTAAATCTCAGAATGAAAAGTCCAGTCTTGATCATTCCACCAAATGGTTTTACTGTCTTCAGTCCCCGAAACACTTATGTAAGCACTGTCTAAATTCCACTCAAGTTCATATTTTAGTTCAACTAAAAGTGCATAGTTTTCACTATAGTTGACCCCCGAAAGTTCAGCCCCAATCGATACTGTATCTTGGGAGTAAGTCAATTCACTTTGTGAGCGTAGTGCACTATTTTCGATGGTCCAGTCACCAGTGATGATTTCCCATCCGCTTAGATTGTCGAATGATTCTGAGTAAAGCTCTGTCGAAGGATCCATATGTATCGCTAGCAATGTATCTGATTGAATCTCAGCTTCAAGAAACTCTGGAGAAAGACCTTCAGCCGTCAACCTAATCTGGTAAAGATCCCCTGGTAGTAAAAGTTCAACTTCGCCTGATATATCTTCGTTCATGAAGGTACCATAGGTGTCTGTGATTTCCAAATTGACTAAACCAGAAAAAGACTCTGGTGTGGTAACACTAAAATTCAGGAAAAACTCAGGAAGTGGTTGAAGAGCAGCATCATGTATCAGCACAGAAGCATTAGAGGGTGTTATATCGTTGCTATAATGACTATAGCCTCGAGCGGTTATTAAGAGAGAATAAGTTCCAGCTTCAAGAATTCTCCTAAATCTGCCAAATTCATCGGTCAATCTTGTCTGTAGCATTGGGCCGCTCAATTCAGAAATTTCTACTCGAGCAGAAATCGGTTCACCTGTCAAAGCATCAGTAATTAGCCCGGAAACCTGGTAAGCCGGTGCCCCAGCATCACCCTGCCCGTAGCCTATAGCACGGTTCATCAGATAGAAGGCTGCTATTATATGTTTATCAATTGTTTCTTCGATCAACTCAATATCATCAGGTTGAATATTTTCCGAGCCCACTTCGATAAGGTATTGAAAACAGCCTGAGGTGGTGTAAAACCAGTCGTGAGCATTACCACGACGGGAAGAGCTCCTGACCGGAAGATAGTAACCATCGCCGGCCTCGTTTGGGAGCAATGATGTAATTGCTTCGCCAATCGAAGAAATTATGTCGCCGTCAGGTGACATTTTTCCCTCAGCCCATAACCAAGGGTAAATTACCTGTTCAGAGACATTTCCTGACCGGGAACTATGGTAAGCAATTGAAAGCAAGAACCGTTCGTTCAAGGCCAGATCTTGGATGGCTTGGGTTTCCAGTTCAGAAAATGGAGCCTCGCCGCGGTAGTAATCGAAGTGGGCCTGATAAGTACCATCGCTGTTGTCCTCTTCCCAAAGTCCATCACCAAAGATCCAATTGAAATCGTAGTTTCGATTCAAATCCACTCCATCAGAATCATTCCCAACTCCCTCAATGAAGTCAAAAAGACCATCCGAATCTAAATCCATTTTATTTTTCCGGTACGTCACGTCCTGAACCCACTCTTCTCCCTCGGTATAACCGTGAACAACAGTAAGTCCTTCCGGATTATATGTAGGGACAATCCAAATTTCAGATGTTTCCAGGATGGCTTGCATGTTTTGTCGATAGGATTGATGTTCGCTGGGATGGAGAAGCATATCAATAATTTCCATTGTGATTTCTACACCGTAGATTTCTTCAGCATGACACTGACCAAGAAATAGTACTCGTGGTTCATCTTCTTTTATATCTGCGTTATAGGAGAGCCTGACACCCCAGAAAGGTATTCCGTCTTGGGTAGATTGGCCGATCTCTTCCAGATGGTAGATGATACCGCTCCCGGGGTAAAGATTAGACGGATTGGTATTTCCGCCGAATTCTTCATTCCATAAATATAACTGCTCTGCTATCTCTTCGTATGTATGATAGCGCTCTATCAACGGATTTTGAGCTTCTCCGGGGACAGATCCGATAAGAAGAAATGCAAGAAGCAGGTATAATTTTGAACCTATTCTGACTATTCTCATAATATCAGGTGAATTTAACCCTTTTCCCGAATTATCAGATGATTCATATAACGCTGTGATGGTAAACACTATCATCCCGAATATATTGTGTTTTTCGAGTATAATTGCGCAAATTGCCTTGATATGGATTTAATGATTATATTGAGGTAACGATGACTAAAGTGATTTACCGAAAAGAAAACGAAGGCTGGCTGATATCTGCTGCCACCACGGTACTGTTGTTAGTTTCTCTGTCGACTGCTGGTACTGTGGGCCCGTTTGAACACTTAGGGAGTGATCTCGGAGTGGATCGGGTCAGGTTCCAGCTGGATGAATGTACTATCCAGAGTGCAGGTGAGTTCATAATGATATCATCTAGCGGCTCCGGTACTACAAGTCAGTACGGACTTCCAGAACTTCCTGCCTTTTCTACAATGTACCAGATTGACCCGAGAAAACTGTATCAGGTTGATTTTACCGTGGTAGAATCGCATGTGTTGGAGAATGTCACAATTTTTCCTCATCAGCATCCCAAATCTGAGAAGGGTTTTCAGTACAACACTGCATTTTATTCGTCAGTTACACCGTTTCCCGCGGAAAATTTGACTGTTTCGGAACCGCAAATCATGCGTGGCATGCACCTTATAAACGTCAGAGTTGTTCCGTTTGTTTATCATCCCAACGAAAACCGATTAGAAGTTTTCGATGAAATTGAGATTACAGTGGAAGAAATTGGTGAATCTGGTATCACAGATTACGATTCAATGCCTCGATCCAGAGCTTTTGAGGCTCTCTATGAACAGTTAGTTGTCAATTATGTTGAGCCGTCAGATGAGAAGTTTCAACAGCCGAGCATTCTCTATATCTGTGGCGGCTCTTCGGAATCAAACTCATATTTTCAGGATTTGGTGGAGTGGAGACATCAGCGCGGATATAAGGTTTATACTGCTTCCCTTGATGAAACTGGATCGACCGCCAATGATATCAAAGATTATATTTACAATGCTTATTCCCGATACAATCCACCGCCAGAACATGTCGCTTTCGTGGGAGATGTAGGGGGTTCATATAGTGTTCCTACTTTTTACGAAGGTTGGGGGCATAATTCGTACAATAACCAGTGTGAGGGCGATCAGCCTTACGCTGAGCTTGTTGGCGGAGATCTCCTGCCGGAGGTTTTTGTGGGTCGTATTTCCATTAGATCTACCAGTCATTTGTCTACGATTGTCAATAAGATTATCAGCTACGAAAAGGCTGAGTATCTAGAGGATATTCAAGGATACTATGAGCGTGCCGCCCTTATAGGAGACCCCAGCAGTTCGGGTATTTCCACCGTTATCACCAACGAATATATTGAGGAAGTGCTCGATGCCTACGGTATGGATGATATTCGCACAAAATATAGCGGTAGCAGCTGGTCCAGTTGGATGCGAAACCAACTCTCCGATGGGGTTCTTTATTTTAACTACAGGGGTTATGTGGGAGTAAGCGGGTTTGGCAATTCGGATGTTAGCGCGGCGAACAACGGGTTCATGTTGACATTTGCCACTGTTATCACCTGTGGGACAGGTTCTTTCGCTGAAGATAATACCGCACTGTCGGAACAATTCATTCGTGCGGGAACTGCTTCAACGCCAGAAGGTGGCGTAGCGGCTGTAGGAACAGCAACTTGGAATACTCATACCCTGTTCAATAATATTGTGGATATGGGTATATATGATGGTTTGTTTGTAAAAGGATTGGAGACTGCAGGAGCAGGCTTGGCAAACGGGAAGCTGGCTCTCCTTGCAGCATATCCTACTAATCCTTACAACTGGGTAAACGCTTTCACACAGTGGAACAATCTTATGGGTGATCCTGCCACCCATTTATGGACGGATACACCTTCTCTCTTAATGGTCGAGCATACAGACGCTGTCTATTTGGGCACCAATTTTGTGGATGTAATTGTTTCGAGTAACCAAAACCAGCCCATTGAGGACGCCATGGTTTCTGTTGTGTCATCGGATGGTGAGCTGCAAAAAATTGGATATACAGATGAATTGGGAGAAGTGACTCTGATTTTTGATCAATTGGTGGAAAGTGACATGACAATAACAGTCACTAAGCGGAATTGGAAACCGTACCAAGGGCCTATTTCACTTCTTACGGGCGATGTAATGGTAAACTTTGATGGTACTTCTGATATTGCTGTGAACGATGAAATGGGGAATACCGACGGTTTGGTGAATCCGGGTGAGACGATAAGTTTATCGATCCCGCTGAAAAACTTCGGGTCAGAAAGTGCGACAGGTGTAATTGCACACCTGACGTCAGGATCTGAGCTTATAACAGTATTGGATTCAGCAGTCGTTTACGGAGAGATAACCCCAGGCGAATCGGTTTACGGAGAACAATTTACCATTATTCTGTTGCCTTCTGCGGTTCAACATGAAGATTTGGATTTACGTCTAGATATATCTGATGATTTGGGTAACGTATGGCAGTCAACGATCCCTGTGGAAGTCAATGGCAGTCTTCTTCAGATTTACAGTCTAGACATCGCCAATCCGGGAGAGACGACTGAACTAACAATGAAACTTAGGAACAATGGCGAAACGGAGTGCGGGGACGTATTTGTAAATTTGAGTTATCATGGTGAACTACTGGAAATTATTGACAGCGTCGGCACATTTGGGTCAATTCCTCCCGGAGAGTATGTATCCTCCCAAGACGGGTTCGTTGTTACTACCTCTGAAGATGTAATTAATGGAACTATGATTCCGCTCAATGTCCACATCCAGAGTACGGAAGGATACGATCAGACTGAAGTTTATTACCTGCAAGCAGGTGAAGTTACGGTTGAGGATCCCCTCGGCCCTGACGAATACGGATACTATATCTATGATATTGGTGATATTAGCTACGATTTGGCACCGTTCTATGACTGGATTGAAATTGATCCCGGGCATGGCGGTAACGGAACGGACCTTAACCTCAGCGACAACGGTAATGGAAATTACAGCACTTCCATCAAGCATGTTGACCTCCCATTTGTGTTTCGCTTCTACGGGGTGGACTACGATGAGATCACCGTCTGCTCGAATGGTTGGATTGCTCTCGGATACTCCACTATGGAGTCGTTTAGGAACTATCCCATTCCTGGACCCGGCGGACCTTCTCCAATGATTGGAGCTTTTTGGGATGATCTTAAAACTACCAACGGGGGGGACGTATTTGGCTATGAAGATCCCGGTGGAGAATACATTATTATAGAGTGGTCCGATATGAGAACTCAAAACAACAACCATCTTGAGTCATTTCAGATAATCTTGTACAATATTGCCGTTCCCCCATACGGTGATGGTGAGATAAAATTGCAGTACAAAGAATTCAACAATACGTCGTCAGGGAATTTCGGTGGTTATCCGCCAGTTCACGGGGGGTATGCGACTATTGGGATTGAAGATCATTTAGCAGCTTGGGGTCTGCAGTACACGTTTAATAATGAGTATCCGACCGCCGCCAAAACACTAGCAGATGAGACAGCATTATTTATTACAACGAGATCTTCTTCGTTCCTCCCAATGCCCGAGTTAGTCTACTCGCCGGACTCTATTGAAATGGTGGTTGAATTAGGCGGAACAACATCTAGTGAAGTAATAATTTCGAACGGCGGTGACGAAGGCTCAACACTAAACTATACCATTGAGAAAACTCCGGCTCCGCCTTTTGATGTTAGCGCCGGTGGGCCAGATACCTTTGGATATGAATGGAGTGATTCAGAAACAGACCCGAGTCTAGGTTACGATTGGATTAATATACCCATGACCAATGAGGTGACTTTTACCCACAACGATATAGCATCTGGACCATTTGACCTAGGATTTGATTTCCCTTTCTACGGAGAGATTTATACCGAGTGTATCATTAATCCAAATGGGTGGGTTGGTTTTGGTGATGACTGGGCCAATTGGCAGAATACAGACATTCCTGATCCGGACGCACCCCGTCCTGCTGTTCTTGGTTTTTGGGACGATTTGGATCCACTACAAGGTGGTTCCGTGTATTACTATAACCTGTCGGATAAGTTCATAGTTTGGTTTAATGACGTTATACACTATCCCGGCTCAATCGAAGGTACGTATAATTTCCAAATGGTATTGCATTCTGACGGGGAAATCCAAGTTAATTATCAATCATTATCTGGAAATACTAGCTCACAGACAATCGGAGTCCAAAACGCCAGCGGAACTGTGGGGCTTCAGGTGGTCCACAATGATGATTATGTAGAGGATAACCTTTCACTCCACTTCAGGTTTCCCGAACCAATAGATTGGATGACGCTTACAGGAGAACTGAATGGGAGTCTCCTATTCGGTGAGAGTGCTGTGATTGGCGTGGAGGCGGATGCCACTGACCTACTGTTGGGAAGTTATGGTGGTCTACTTAACATAACTTCAAATTTTCAACCGCTAGAGACTATTCCGGTGAATCTTACTGTGACCGGCTACCTTCCGCCGGTAGCTGTAGATGACTACTACACAGTATCAGAGGATGACACTTTGGCCGTGGAGGCAGAGGAAGGTGTCTTAGCTAACGATTCTAACTCCAATGGTGATACGCTCACCGTAGAACTTGTAAGCGATGTTGGTTCCGGACACTTGTTGCTGGAAGCCGATGGATCTTTTATCTACATTCCGTATTCGAACTTCTTCGGTGAGGACAGCTTTAGCTATACGGCAAGTGATGACTCTATGCAATCTGATATTGCTATTGTGATCATTGCAGTAGAGCCAGTGAACGATCCACCGGGAGATTTTGAAGTGTTAGCCCCAGCTCTTGACACGATCATTGTTATCACTCCCGAGAATCTTTCTGAATCATTAACGATTCAGTGGAGTGAATCTGAAAACGTAGATGAGGATGAGATTTTATACAGCTTATCCAATGTGGAAGGTTTGGATTTCCTTGAGGAGTTTGGAGAGATTGACTCTACTGAATTGGTCATCAGTTATGAAGAACTGGCAGCCCTCATGGGTGAAGACATGGCGTCAGGTTATTGGAGTGTGAGCGCTGATGATGGTGAATTTGTTATCTCTGCTGGTAACGGGCCTTTTGCTCTAACTATTGATAAGACATCCCTGAGCTTAAACGGGGTCGTCATCCCGACGGAATATTTTCTTCATCAGAACTATCCCAATCCTTTCAATCCCGTGACAACAATCGTCTTCGATCTTCCAGAAGCCGTAGATGTCCGGATAGAGATTTTTAATGTTCTTGGTCAGCGAATTCGAATTCTGGTGGACCGTCCTCACCAGCCGGGAAGCTATCGGCTGCAATGGGACGGCAAGAGTGATTCTAGGAGAGCTGTAACATCGGGTATGTATATTTGTCGCATTCAAGCTGGAGATTATATCCAAGAGCGGAAATTGCTCCTTATGAAGTAATCTTCTCGGCACCTGAGAAAACCATATTCTGACAAATGTTTAAGTTGGATTACGAATGGGAGTGGCTTGTACTGGCCACTCTTGTTTTTCTCACAACCCTGCTCATTGTGCTGGGCCTGAGAGAGTTTTTGAAACTTTCTCGTTCAGTAGCGAAAATCCCTATCCGAATTCATGTAAACGGTTCACGCGGGAAGTCATCAGTAACGCGTCTGATTTCAGCTGGTTTACGGGCGGGCGGCTTAAAGGTATTAGCAAAAACAACCGGCACAGCTCCAAGAGTGATAGGTTTTGACGGGATTGACCGTTCAGTTCATCGCCTTCGGTCTGCTTCCATCAGCGAACAGATTAAGGTATTGGATTCATTCTCCAGACAGAAGCCCGATGCTGTAGTGTTGGAGTGCATGGCGGTTCAGCCTGAGTATCAATGGATATGTGAACAGCAGATGGTTCGAGCTACTTTGGGGGTGATCACAAATGTTCGCCCTGACCATCTGGCGGAAATGGGACCTTCTCTGAAAAATGTAGCTCTCTCAATGAGTAATACTATTCCCCAAAATAGTAAGGTGGTACTCGGCGAAGATAACTTTTCTGAGGAATTTGAAACGGTAGCTTTCCAGCGAGATACGGAGGTGGAGACCGTCAGGGTTGATACAGTCTCCTCAAAAGAAATGGAGGCCTTTCCTGATACTGTGCACGCTGATAATCTTGCTGTCGCTCTAAGGACTTGCGAACTGGCAGGGATTGATCGCACTATTGCCCTGGAGGGGATGCGTACAGCTACGCCTGATCCGGGAGCTGCCGCTTTCCTGGAACTTCAATCAGGCGAAAAAAAGAACACTTTTTTCAACGCTCTCGCCGCCAATGATCCCGAATCTACCAGAGTCCTTTGGTCGCTGGCATTTGAGAAAACTACTCGGTCAAAGGTTGCTGTTTTCCTCAATTCCAGAGAGGATCGTCGTCAACGGACACGCCAGCTCTTGGGCCTTTTGGGGGATCAAATGCATACAGATCTGCTGGTTATACGAGGGGATCATATTCCTCCAGTACCTCAACAGGAAGGTATGGAAATCAGGATTTTCCCAGCTTCAGCCCAGCCTCAAGAAATTGCTGAGTATCTCATGGATTTGGATGACCACTTAATATTTGCCATGGGGAATATTGTTGGTTGGGGGCATGAATTTGTGGATTATCTCCGGGAGAACTACACCAATGGTTGAAATTGCATTAGGCTTGGGGATAGTCCTCAGTTTAGTCCTGACAGAAACACTTGGTGTAACTGCCGGCGGTTTGATCGTACCTGGATACATTGCCCTCTATCTGCATGATCCACTGAGAGTAATCGGAACGTTTGCAGTAAGTTTGATAGTTTTTGGAATCGTGCGACTTCTCAGTTTTCGGATGCTTATTTTTGGGAAACGCCGGCTGGTAATATGCTTACTTTTGGGATTCCTCCTAGGGGCAATGTCCAAGCAATATCTTTTTTTCGCCGAAGAGCAGATGAGCCTTGCCGCTATCGGCAATATCATCCCCGGTCTCATCGCCAGTTGGATGGTACGTCAGGGAGTTGTCCGCACCATCAGTGTTGTGGTAATAACTGCCGTTATTGTGCAGCTTACCCTTATGGTGATAGGATTGGGTGTTCCCCATGTTTAGGCCTCATATCCAGAGGCTGGAAGTGCTTATCGTTTTGGCGATCTTATCAGCAGGACTATTCTTTTGGGCGGCAGAATCCACATTGGTTGTTAAAGCGCGGGGGCATGACTTGAAGATAGTAGCGGCAGAGAAGATGGCCCAAGCCATGAGCACCCTTAAGGAAGTTCGTTTGGGGAGCGAGGGGATCGTAATGGAGGACAATCCAAATGATCCTAACGGTACCATGCTTGTAGGATCGGAATACACTCCCATTACCACTGACAGAGGTAATCTGGACGCCAAACTGACTACGCTTAATCCGAACTTTGCAGCGGTAGTGGTTGATATGCTGGTGGCGGCGGATGTGGAGAATGGGGATACCGTTGCGGTAGCATTTACCGGATCTATGCCTGGTGCTAATATCAGCGTGTTAGCGGCTTGTTTGGCCATGGAAATTCATCCCGTGATAATTACTTCTGTAGGAGCTTCAGAGTGGGGTGCCACGGATCCGAATTTCACATGGGTAGATATGGAATCTGAGCTGCAGAGCAAAGATGAATTTAAATTCGCATCCATTGCTGCATCAATAGGCGGCGGCGGTGATAGAGGGAAAGGTCTTAGCCCAAACGGTCGTGAACTTCTAAAGGAAGCTATCAATCGGAATTACCACATTCTACATTCGATTCAAGAAAAGGATCTTGAATCGAGCATTTCAAAGAGAATAGATCTTTTTGGAGAAGTTCTTCCGCTATCTGATTATAAGGTTTATCTCAATGTAGGCGGAGGAGCAGCCAGCGTAGGACCGAGGATCAATGCCCGTTTGGTTCCTCCGGGACTGTCTTCAGCCGCATCACTTAAGGGCGGTCTGGCAGATTGTGTACTTAAGCGGTTCGTCGATGTGAACGTCCCCGTTATTCACATACACAATATTGAAGAACTGGCGGAAAAGTATGATCTGCCGTTTCCGCCAATCCCCATGCCTGAAACCGGAATAGGACAGATTTTCGCTCAACTTACTTTTAACCGAACCATATCATTGATTGCACTCATCCTGACATTAGGCAGTCTGACCGCAGTAGGATTGAGAAGCCACAGACAGGTAAAGGAGGTAATGGAGTATGATCCGGAAGCTTCACTTTAGAATACCTCTAACAGTTATTATTACATTGCTTGCGATTTTACTCTCAATCGGAATAGCAAAAACTGTCACGCCTGAACAGAAGGATAAGAAGGAAATTCTTATCATTGGAGAGAAGCGGAGAACATATTACCAGCTTCACCGGGATGAACTGGTGTATAATATTAAAGGACCAGTGCGATTGAGAATTATTGCCCGCCGGGCAGTTCCAAGAAGAGATAATAAGTCGCAGCCTTTTGGTTACAGCATGATTTTGGGCGAAGAGGATGAGTTGACAGTCAAGCATGAACAAAAACGTTCAAAAGGAGTCACTTCACCTCAGCATCCGGGACACGGTTACACCCACTCAGGTAAATACTATCTGAATATTCCCAATGGACTTCACACCCTCGTCCTCCGGCCGTTGACTAAGCGCAGTTCGCCTGTGTTGATACGTCTCCTTACTGACCGTTTCGAAAAGAAAGTTGAGGGGCGTCTACTGATTCCTGATGATGAAACAACATTAAAACATCTGCAGGTAGAAGAGAAGAAGTATCGCTACTATCAATTAATCGCCGGCAATAAAATAGCAGTCAGTATAGAAGAGGCAAAAGAGATAGTCGTTCTCAGCCGCTTGGCGTTCGAAGACGGAATGCCATCAGAAGAGAATTACCGTTTGAGGATTAGAAAGGACGAAAAACTTCTAGGCACCTATTTCTTTACGTCCGAGAAATCTGATGTGAGTACTATTGTGGAGGATAAAGATATTGTACCCGGGAAACGCCGCACTGCCGAGGTGGAAGTTGATGGTTCTGCAAGTACCGTAACAGTTGAGTTACTTGATAAAGGAAAACGGGTTTATATCAGATGTGTTGGCTATGAGTAAGATGAAAACAACACTATTTCCACTAATTTCATTGTTGATAATTCAACCTGTAAAATCACAGTCATTTCTGGATAGAATGCGCGTACCTATCTACGTGAAGCCGTCTGTGACAATTGGTTACGACAACAATATACTCCGGTTTTCATCAACTGAGATGGGAGAGACTGTACCCAATGATCCTGCCATGGGTGATGCCGAAACATTTGACAGTGAGATTATATATCCAAGCGTCGAGATTTTGTACAGTCCTTATCTATCTATGGAGCATGAGACAAATATCCGTATGTCATTCGGAAGTACGCAATATGGACAGTCAAAAAATAAATCTTATTCGTCTCTCTCTTTCAGATTCGAGCATCATCTTGGATCCTATCAATGGCTGAAAGAAGGGAAAATTGATAAAAAAAAAAAATTTTTTATATAAAATACAGTATAGTTTGTAGTATCTTGAT
>DKQU01000102.1 GCA_002471865.1 Fidelibacterota bacterium UBA7300
GGTTGAAAAGCATAATGATGTGATGAGTTAGTTAGTATCCTCACTTGAAGAATCATCCGTTTTATTTTACTTCTCCTCTATTACATATATGGCTATCGCTTTCCCAAATTTTTCGGTGTACGGTGACGAACTTACATTACCATCTTTATCTACACTAAATGACTGATGGATTTTGTTATCTGTGCCTAACATCACAACACCATTAGCACCCAATTGTGCGGCTTCAATTTTTAGACGCTCTATGACTTTATTCATTTTACTTTGCCAAGTAAAAAGAATTGCAGGGTCTTTAAATGCAAAATTACTTCCTGCATCAATCAATGCAATTTTTTCATATTCTTCAGGATAGTCTAGATATACTTTCACTTGGGATGGAGATACTGGTGCTCTTGTTTCACCTACAACTATACGGGAAACAGGAAGACATCCAACCAAAATCATAACTATTAATAAACAAATTGATTTTCTCATTTTAACCTCCTCGCTTAAACCAGATCCATACTAACAGATTGAAATTCTGGTTTGCGACGCTCTTCCAATGCCCAGCTCCAAACTACGAAGTTGGCTAAAAGTAAAAGTATAGCTATAAATCTAATTCTCACGGTGGAATATAAAGATTAATGCAGAATAATGCTGGGAAACAAAAATCTCGCCTAAAACAAATGTTGGAATGGTTGACAAAAAAGAAAAGTCTTGATAAGGGTTCGATGCTGATTCTGTGGATAGCCGTTCCTTTAATACTCACCATTAGCATCGACCGCGAAGGCAGCATTACCCATAAGATCTCAGGCTTCAAGAGCGGGGACGAGTTGAGAAGTCTCATTCAGCCGCTCATATGATTCCGCCCAGCACAAGGTTAATAAAATTGGTCACTTTATTGCTTGAACAAAAATACTTGACATCAGCTAAAAGGACTCGTAATTTGCAAAAGCGATAAGGGGGTCTTGATTAATGTTATTCTCAAAGTCAGTAGAATATGCCATTCAGGCGCTGGTTTATCTGGCGGAAAGGGATTCTCCCGATCCGGTTATGGTCGGTCAGGTGGCAAAGGCGTACAACATTCCGCATCAGTTCCTGGCAAAAATTGCTCAAACGCTGGTGAAGCACAGACTTTTGAAAGCCACTAGGGGTCGAAAAGGCGGTATAATGCTGGCCAGGCCGGCTAAAGAGATTTTTCTGCCTCAGATCGTGCAAGCCATCGAAGGACCGGAACCTGAAGAAGAACAGTGCGTGTTTGGGCTCGATCTTTGTACTGACAGTCAACCGTGCCCTCTTCACCATAAGTGGAAGGTGATCAGAGAAGAAATCCGGGATATGATGCAGAGCGAAAACCTTGAACAACTTGCCCACCGTGTGACAGAAAAGCACAATGCTATGCAGAACCTCATTGCGGGGGAAAGCGAATAGTTTAAGACACGATAATGAACTTTTTTACCTTATGAATACGAAGATTTTTGACATAAGAGAATGGACGGCCGCTGGCTGTTCTGTAGCAACTCTACCAAGATATCGGTGCCCGGATGGTGACCCTCCAAACCCACCTGCAAGCACCCCCCAGCGAGCACTTGCCAGCAATTCCACGTAGCTATATTCTATATCCCACTGTGGGATTGCAAATCTGCAAGCGCTACCGGGCACCGATTAAAATTCCTCGCTAGACTCGAGCTTCAAAACGCAGTAAATTACTTAGTCGCTGGAAAACACTCCAGTGCCATTGATTGAGGAAACTGATGTCACTCTACGACCAGCTTAAGAGTACCATGCAAGATGCACTCAAGGATGGGCGGCGCGACACCGTCAGGACGATCCGGACGCTGCTGGCAAAGCTGAAAGAAGGTGCCATCGCCAAAGGCGAAACTCTCTCCGAGGCCGAGGAGATTAAGGTAATTCAGTCTGCTGCCAAGCAACGAAGAGAAGCCATTGAAATGTACGAGAAGGGCGGTCGCGACGATCTGGTACAGAGCGAAGAAACCGAACTTGAAGTGATCGAAGCTTACCTACCCAACCAGCTGTCAGGGAGTGAACTTGAGGCGATTGTAACCAGCATCATCGAGGAAACAGGGGCCACATCCATGCAAGATATGGGAAAGGTTATGCCGGCGGTCATGAGAAAGGTTGCAGGTCAGGCCGATGGGAAGCAAGTGCAGCTGATGGTGCGACAGAAGCTGAACGAATGAAAAGGTCCGTTCTGTGCCTCTCTTTCAGTTCAATCACGGCTTCGATTTCATTGCCATCGTTATTACGCTTGCCCTCACCATTATAGGTTATCACCGCGGATTCCTAGAGGAACTCGCCCGTCTTGTGGCCCTCCTCTTCGCCACAGCGATAACCGTCCGTTACGCCGGCACACTTGCCTTTTGGCTCCAGGAAAGGGTTGCTGTCGATGGTCGAATCCTTTCAAGCGCAAGTTTTATCGTTCTGTTTGCGAGCGTTCTTTTTGTAACAAGACTCTTGACAAGATTCCTGCAAGTGTTTATGCTATCCAAGGGAATAAGATGGGCTAATAGATATTTGGGCGTCGTTTTCGGATTCCTCAAAGGAGTAGTGACCATTATGGTTATACTGTGGATGATCGATATGATTCCAAACCAGAATTACTTTAGAAAGCTGAAGTCAGATTCTTTCGTTTACAGGCAGTTCACCATTTACAGGGACTGGTCAATATATTCGTTTGGCCTGCAAGACTCAGTAATCAAGAGTGAACTATGGTTGAAGGAAAGAATGAATTCAGGGGATAGCCTCAGGCACTGATCATGGCACGGATTGCTGAAGATACAATCGACAGAATCCGCGATGCTGCGGATATTCTCGATATTGTTGCGGAACACGTTGAACTGAGACGACGGGGGAAGAACTTTTTCGGCCTCTGTCCTTTCCATGCGGAGAAGACCCCCTCGTTCAGTGTGGCACCTGACAAACAGATTTTTCACTGCTTCGGCTGCGGAGCCGGCGGCAATGTCATCACTTTCCTTATGGAATACGAGAAAATCAGTTTTACTGAAGCTCTGCAATCTCTCGCTCAGCGCTACGGTATTGAACTGAAACTCGAACGGGACGGTGCCTCAAAAGAATTCTTCTCTCAGATGTACGATATTCACTCCCTCGCCACAGAGCTTTACAGGAAGAACCTTCAGTCCGATCTCGGCAAGAAGATCCGCCGCTATCTTAAAGATCGCGGACTAACGTCAGAGACGCTCGATCGATTCTCTGTCGGTTTCACCTCCAACAAATGGGATCAGCTCTACTCAGCAGTCAAGTCCAAGAAGTTTTCAGATGAGGTTATCGAAAAATGCGGCCTTTTCACCAGATCGGAAAAGGGAACCTTCGATCGCTTCAGGAGTCGGCTCATGTTTCCCATCAGCAACCGTTCCGGGCGCGTGGTGGCTTTCGGCGGCAGAGATATGGACGGTGAAAGCGAGGCAAAGTATCTCAACTCTCCCGAAACGCCCATCTACAATAAAAGCGAAATACTCTACGGCTTCTCAACGACCAAAGATGCTGTGCGGCAAGAGAGGTGCCTTATCGTGGTGGAAGGTTACACAGATCTGCTGCAACTCTATCAGAACGGAATCACAAATATTGCCGCTTCCTCAGGCACGGCACTTACGGGCCAGCACGTCATCCAGATCCGTAAATTCACAGACACCGTCTACCTCGCCTATGACGGTGACGCCGCCGGCAAGAAGGCGGCCATCAACGCCGGTTACAATCTTCTGAGGGGCGGACTGACCGCAGAAATAATCAGATTGCCCGATGATTCTGATCCAGACAGTTGGGTAAAGGCGGAAGGGGCCGAACCGTTCCTGACGGCTAAAGAAAACGCCACAGACCTCATCGACTTCCATCTCCAGAACACGCCCCATGACCTTTCCAAAGCCTCCAGCCGATCTCAGGTAGCGCGGGATATTATCAACGAGCTGGTTGGTATCCGCGATGAGATTGTTCGACATCATACAGTGAGGAAGGTGGCCGAAGCACTGGCCGTGGACGACGAAGTCCTCATACGGATGCTGGCACAGCAGTCGCGGAGATTCGGTCGATCGAAGCCGAAGAAGGATACCGATGAGGAAACTTCACTTTTTTCATCAAATGAGCGGGCTCAGGTTGAAATCGTCAAACTGCTCGCCAGCGATGACCGGGAAGTGATTCAACTGTTGAAGAAACATCTCAATCGCGACACCTTCTCACACCCCGTACTCAAGTCTCTCGCGGAATATCTGCTGCCGAAAGCGGAGCAAGAGAGCGCCGGCAAGCTTTCCGGAGCCATCGATCAGTTCGAGAAAGAAAGTGACCGCAAGCTGGCATCGAAAGTACTTTTTGAAGCATTATCCCACGAGGATTCTCACCGTGTGGCGGTGGACTGCCTGATTGCACTGGAGAAGACGCCCCTGCGGGAACGGATCACAGAACACAGGATCCGCCTGAGAGAAATGGAGCGCAAGGGTGAAGACTCCTCCTCTACTCTTCTTGAAGTGACAGAACTTCAGCAGCGTCTGAAGGAGCTGGAAAGTAAACGGACTGAACTGTTGAGTTATTCCTAGATTATCTTTGCGTTGCATTTGAATGGCGATTAAAAAAACACTTTTACGCACCCTGATCTGTGACCGTAAAACGGGGCTGACTCTCCGCAAATGGGCGACAATCACGATGCTGGCGGTACTGGGGACATTGTCCGTGACCGCTGAACCACTCCCTCAGGAAGAGAGTAGGAAACGTACTGTAAAGTATTTCAAGACTCAGTTGAAGCGGAACGATCTGCTGGCAGATGAAGTAGATGCAGAAGAATCGAGAGATATTAACCATTTCCGTGCCATCTATGACCACAAAGGGCGCCTGATGCGGGTAGAGTTCATTCCCAACGGCGACAGGCTTGCGCGCAAAATGAAGAAGCGAGAGCTGTTTCCTAAACCTAAACCTCCGTACCGTTTCTATGAGAACTGGGATCCACACACGAGAGGACTCAAGAAGAGAATTCCGACAGTAAAAGTTGGTGATCGGCCCTTCTTCAGGGTCTCGTACGCTGACACAGCCCACATTCGATCAGTTGAATATTTCCTGAGGCGGAATCAAAAGCTGTGGAGCTATTTCCTTCTCTGGGACGAAGAGTTTAAGCAGTCTCAACTTTCGGTCGTTTTCTCTGTACAGCAGCCGATTACCAGTCTGGATCCGCACCTTTTCCACCCTACGGCAAGCGAGATGAAGCCGGGCTGGATCGCCGACTTCAGGCACAACGTGCTGGACAGACCGCTGAGCATACAGGTTCGTGATAATGTGGGAAACGTCTACTATTTCTACCGCTTCAGGCACCGTTTCGAAGACGTAGGTGATTCATTACAAGCTGTAACGCACAGGATCACTACATCTGAATACTATAGGGCGGATAGCAGTTACATTGGTAAACATGAGTTGAGATATACCGAAAAGGATGTCCTGCTGGCAAAGAAATTTTACGACGCACAGAATAAACTGACAGAAACGATAGAATACGAGTACTATCCCAAGCTGGCGGAAGTGGCAGTCGTCATACGCGACCCCAAGGGGAACATCCTGCACCGGGAAGTGCGCAAGCAGTAGTTGAATGTGAGGCGTCTCAGCCGACCGGGATCGTAGCTTGCGGACAATGATACCGCTCAGATCTTACGATAGCGAGAATGCATTTCACTCTGTAATCACTGCCTAAAGTCTTATCGATCTGACAGGCTTCCACAATAACAAGAAAGCCCCACCGAAGCGGGGCTTTTTTATTAGCACTTGCTAAAGTGTTATTTGATTTTAGAAACGAAATATTATACCAGCGTTGAAATATCTGGGATGAGCTAAGAAAACTTCTGCGCTAGATGCATCATGATCGCCATCATCATGATAACCATTGTAACCGCTGTTATCAACAGCATCCTGAACATAAACCGCATCTAGTGCATTGAATACATGTAGGAAAGCTTGCAGGCCAACAGTTTTTCCGCCAGCATCAAAGCTGAAAGGAAGATCATAATATGCATGTAGATCAAGTTTAGTGTATGAAGGAGTTTCCCACGATTGAGCTCTATCTGCATCAGCATCTGTACCATCATACTCACGGTCAGAAGGACCCCATTCAGCAAAATGACGAGCATATTTGCCCCACAATGCTTGTATTTTAGCTCCCTCCATAGGAGTTAACGTTGGACCTAAAACCACACTCCATTGAGGTTGGTCGCCAATCCTTAGTCCGTCAAGCGCATAGTCATATTTAGCTTGTTCACCAGTGTCATAATTCTTATAGGTACCACTTGCATCACCATCATGTTCCCATTTTCCAAATGATATTGCACCCATAAGGCTAAACATATCGTTAAATTGCGCATTAGCTTCTAATTCCACGCCTTGGTGGCTTTGGTCAACACCTGTTAAGAAAACCATTGCGTCAGCACCATCACTTGAACCTGATGCAACATATTTAACCTGATTACGATCCTTCCATTGAGTATTGTAAAAATTTACATTTCCCCACATGGAACCATCATTAGATCTGAACTTTAAACCTGCTTCTAAGCTAGTAAACGTTTCATTAAGAGGATCCGTGGATATTGTTCCATTGTTATCATCAATAACATTATCAAGAATAGGCACTTTTTCTACATTCCCAACATTCACATAAAGCTTAGCTTGATCACTAACTTTACCTATGACAGGAATTGCATTCAACATTGACATTGCACCTCCTAGGTCATACATAACACCAGCCTTGAACTGCATCGCAGAAATTGGAGATGCTTCAAACTTTGGTTTACCAGCAAGAAAGAAATTCTGGTGCGTGTAAGTAATTGAAGAAAATCCAGCCATACCATAAGCGCTTAACGCATCTTTTGTATAATTACCTTGAGCAAAAAATCCAAGCCAATCCACGGTATTTGTATTATGATAGACAATAATATCACCTAGTCCTGCTTGATATCCATCCGGACGGTTCTCATCATGAGTCTCAACAAAATAATCACCACCTAATAAGTCACGTACTTCACGGGCATGCTCGATTTCAGCAGTTCTCCAGTCAACGCCAACTTCAAGAGTAGTCTCATCATTCAAATCATAATTAAGTTTAGAGATAAGGCCATATGTATCTTGTCTATTAATACTATTTCTGAGTATTGCATCTGACTCACCAAGACCTTTTTCTTCGCCTTTTCTAGTCTCAGCACTCTGGTTCATAGCAATTGTTGCATCTAGATCGAAAACACGAGAAGGGCCAGAATAATCCCATATGAAGCCATCGTTATTTCTATGAGTACCTGAGCCACCACCAGAACCACCAGACCAGTAAAAAACAGAGGATAGTCTCATTTGGTCATTAATAGTCATGAAATGATTCAAGTTTACTAGTGGTTTATGAAAATAATTTTCACGTTCATTAATAAAGTTAGGGTCATGACGATCTTTTGTTTTCGCACCATACATATCATAATACTGTTGTCCTGTATAAGAATCGCTAACCTTTGCCCAATTTTGGCTATAGAATCTGCCACTTTCGGCGCCAGGTTGAAGATCATGGGAACTAGCTTCAGCAAATGCATCTAGAGCAGCTTGAGAATAGCCCAATTCATCTTTTGCAAAATCATGGCTATAAGCCGCAGCATTTTGCTTCCATAGATTTTGACCATGACGCTGTGGAGCACCAATCGCGTATAATTCCAAGCGATTGTTTTCATTTACAGCATAGCTTGCACCAAGATAATACGCCCAGGCATCTGTCCATTGTTTATCAATTACACCTTCGCCAGTTTTTCTAACAACCGTAGCGCTAAATGCGTACGTATTATTTAATAAACCTGAGCTTAAGTTTGCTGTTGTTTTTAAGAAATTACCTGCACCCAGTTCTTGTTTGAACATTCCGCCAGCCTCCATCGCTGTAGGATCAGTAATCACATTCATTGTACCACCAATAGATGGTGCAGCAAGGTTTACAGCGCTGAGGCCTCTTTGCATCTGAATAGATGAGGTTACATCACCAACCCCGTCCCAGTTAGACCAATATACCCATCCATTTTCCATATCATTTTGAGGTACACCATTAATCATAACAGCAACATTCCGTTGATTAAACCCACGAACGTTTATACGGGCATCTCCTGCACCACCACCTTGGGCTGTAGCATATACGCTAGGAGTTGCATTTAAAGCTAATGGAATATCTTGAGATCCAAGACGGAATTCCATATCGGCTTTACTAACATTTGAAAATGCGACAGGAGTGTTTTCTCCTGCTCGTGATGCCAAAACCTCTAGCCCGGACATTTGCAGAACAGCAGGGGATAAAGAGAAATTCACCACAGCGGTACCAGCACCAACTGTAACGGATTCGCTAGAAGATGTGTAACCGATCACTGATGCAGTTACAGTATAGGATCCAGCGGGTACATTCTCGATCAGGTACGAGCCGCTGGCATCGGCGGCTGCGCCTAAATCTGTACCATCAACAACGACATTTGCACCAGCAAGTGGTCCACCTGTCTCAGCAT
>DKQU01000079.1 GCA_002471865.1 Fidelibacterota bacterium UBA7300
GCCCGGATAGAAGACCTGAGATTCGCCAGTTTAAACTGTTCCGCCGTGAAGTTGTAATTGCTGCTCATGTTCCAGGTGAGAAGATTGTTGATCTTCTTCTCCTCGCCGTCTTTTAATACTTTCGCCTGCAAGACGTTTTTCAGCGAGAAGTTGATTTTCTTAGCCTCTCGAGTAGAAGTAGCTCCGATCATGGTGCCGCTGAAAGGATCAAAAAGGTGCTCCCCGCCAATGCTGTCGGAGATGGTTTTGAAGTATCCCGGATCGTAGCCGAGAATAGACTTCGAGTAATCGGGTGTATAGCTGAGTCCGATAGACGGCGTCATGGTGTGCCGCAGAGCCAGCAGGGGACCGATCTTCACCGGAAAGAGGCCGTAGAGTTTGGTGTTGGCACTCAGCGAAAGAGAACCGGTATGCCGAGCCCGGAAGCCGTCCACTTCATGTCTGTCCGTAAAGTTGCCGAGAGTATCAACGGCATCGGCGTCGAAATAGCGGGTAATCCACTGTTCACGAAAACTCACTCTGGGCTGAACGGCGATGTGCTGAAAGAGTCGAAAGGAACCAGAGAGGGAAAAATTGTGTGTCCAGCTGTTGTCTTGATCATGCTCAAGATCTTTCCAGACGAATGTATCAGTCGTGTCGAAAATAGTGTTTCCCAGTGAATCCTCGCCCACAGAGTCTACATAAGTGGTGTCGTACTCTGATTCATAAAATCCGGTTTGCTTATTTTTCATAGCACTGTTATACGACCAGTAAATGGTGCTCCCTTTTTCGCTTCCGCCAAACAGTTGAGACTGTCCTTTCCGGAATGAGAGCGACGGCAGTACGGCATTGGTTTCATTGATCCGCTGGCCTTCCCGGACTGGAGCTTCGTAGTAGAGAGAGTCGATATTATCTTCAGATTTGTGGGTCTTTGCTTCCGCCATGAGGTTGCGGTTTTCAGAAACACTGGCGGAGAGACTCAGTCCAAGCTTCGGCCACCGCTTGGAGTAGTTAGCCTGGGAATTTGCGGATTGGTTCAGCCGGGTACTTCTGTCCACGCCAAGCTTGCGGTTGAACGTGTTGTCGCTGTAGTAGCTACCTTTGACGTTAAATGACTGATTGTGCCGCATCTTCTGGCGATGATTCCAATTCACAGACCACCCTACGGAACCGGGTTGGTCGAAAAGATCCGTGATTTCTTTTTCGGCAATAAATCGGTTGTAGCGAAAGTTGAAACTGCCGTTAAAACCATATCGCACAAAGTAGTTGTTGCGGCTCTGCAGAAGAATCCCCTTTTCATCATAGAAGTCGAGGAAGAACTGACTGTTCACAAATTCGTTCACGGCCCAGAAATAGCCGAGATTTTTCAAGTATCGCCCCTGAGTAGCGTTCTGGCCGTAAGACGGCATGATCCAGCCGGAATGACGCCTGCCTCCCTGATCAGGAAAAACGCCAAAAGGGAGCCCGAACAGCGGTACACCACCTAGGTAAAGTATGATGGGCTTAACAAAAATCTTATCTTGGGATATCATCTTCATCTTCTGGCTCTGAAAGTGAAAATGGGGGCTAGGATCTAGGTCACAAGTGGTGTAAGCGCTATGAGAAACATAGTAACTATCTTCATCCCGATTCCTGATTTCAGATCCGCGGTAATAGCCGTCATCCAACTGCGTCTTCCCGTGTTTTACTCGACCCCTCCCGGTAGATAGATTGTAAGTTATAGACTTGCCTGTCATGGGGTCTCGCCCCTTTTGCTTGAGGACAGGGAAATTGTCTAGTGTCGGGATAGAGTCGTTTTCACTGTTTAAGGTAGGAAGTGCATGCATCAGATTATCATCCCATGCTACCGCCACGAATCCCGATTCCAACTGCAGATCCTGATAATCAATGCGTGCCTTTTTCCGCAGGGTGGTCAGTTCTTCCGGGATCAGATAGTCCAGCGTGTCAGCCCGATATACAATCGGATCACTGATATTCTCTGAGGCGTCATCAGGGTGATATTCTCCTCGGGCGCCGCCTACCACTTTAATCGTTTGCAGTTCTACATTTCCGGCAGAATCACCACTGAATTCTAACGTAATCGTATCACCGGAAGCGATATTTTTACCCTGGTAGACCGAATCCTCAAATAGGTGATAAAGGGTGGTTGCCATCCCTTCCAGCCGTACGGAGTCGAGCCTGCCGTCCACCATAAAGGCCTCCAGTTGCTTGCCGGTCATATCATCTTTGAACTCTATGGCGGCGTATTCTTTTTCAGAGCCGGTAGTATCTGTCGGTAACTTAACTTTACCTGAGTTGGGATAGATAATGTGTGCCTTGTCTGGAATGGAAAGATGCTTCAGAATATCATCTTCGTATATGAGGAATATCTCCGTTCCGGAAATGATACGATTCTCTTGAGTGATAACCGGATTTTCAAAAAGGACTGAAGTCTCAGCACCGGCATTGTACACACTTTTGCCGCATGTCGTCCGGCGATTTTCTTCTTCAATCACCACGTTACCCAAAGCTGTGTAACTGGCGGCGTCCAGTTCTTCTTTCTTGCGATAAGTGATGCTCTGGGAAGTAATCGTCTGTTTTTGCTGGACGAATTTTACGGTACCGTTTGCCGCGCCGCTGTCTATCTCCATATGATATTCCAATGTATCACTCGTCAGATAGTAATCAGGATCACTAAATTCATTCCTGCCATATCCTGTGACGATGTCCAGTTCCGTCTCCAAGTGAAGTGAGTCAGCAGTCAAAAGCTGTTCACCTCTTTCCATCCGGACATTCTGAACGAAAGTAGCGTTATTAGCTTCCTGGCGGAAATAAGCTCTATCGGAAGTGAGTATCGCCTCGCCTTTACGGAATTTTACATTTCCTCGAAGGAACTGAGTTGCTTTGCCATCTTTGTCTGTGATACTCTCCAACTCATCCGCATGGATCAGCCGGAGCCGTTCCTGGGAATTGACAGCAGCAACAATAAATAAAAAAGAGAGTAGGAGTCGTCTCACGAATTGTTGTCCGGATAACGGTCAGTCCAAAGGTGCTTAAGTCGTTTTCGGATGTACTCTTCATACCCTTGAGTTGACGGTTTATAGAATGTTTCAGCTTTCTCATTTTCCGGAAAGTAGTTTTTCTGAATAAAGTGGTCAGGATGATTATGCGGATAGTCGTAGTCCTTGCCGTAGTCGAATGATTTCATTAGCGGTGTCGGTGCATTGCGTAAATGCAGAGGTACCGGTGAAGTTCCTTCCTCGTGTATTTTTCGTGTTGCTCCTGCAATAGCCAGTGTGCTAGCGTTAGACTTGGCAGCAGCGGCGAGATAGGTTATCACTTGCGCCAGCACCAGCGACGCTTCCGGCATGCCGATGGCGTGGACAGCATTGAAGCCGGCGGTGGCTAATGGAAGGGCTTGAGGGTCTGCATTCCCAATGTCTTCGGATGCGAGGATAATGAGCCGCCGTGCGATGAACTCCGGCTTTTCGCCCCCTTCCAGCATAGTGGCCAGCCAGTAGATAGCGGCGTCAGGATCGCTCCCGCGGACAGACTTAATGAGGGCGGAAATGGCATCGTAGTGATAATCGCCGGCTTTGTCGTAGAGATTGGTTTTGGATTGGAGAGCTTCCTGCAGTACTTCCATGATAATCATAATTTTCCCACCATCATCATCCACTACTGCCAGAGTCGCTTCCAAAGTGTTAAGCATTTTTCGTGCGTCACCACCGGCTGACTTGATCAGTTCAGTACGAACGTCCATGGCAAAGTGAATATTTTTCAGGGCCAACTGATCATCCTTTGATAGTGCACGGGAAAGGATGTTGTCAAGATCGTCATCAGACAGTGGCTGCAGTTTCAAGACACGACAGCGGGAGAGTAGAGGCGAGATAACCTCAAAGGATGGATTTTCAGTTGTAGCGCCGATGAAGAGGATTACACCTTGTTCCACAGCATGCAAAAGGGCGTCTTGCTGAGCCTTATTGAAACGATGAATTTCATCAATAAATAGGAGAGTCTGCCTGTTCATCTGGCGGTTGGTCTTACCGATCTCAAGAACACTACGTACATCCTTTACACCTGATGAAACTGCCGAAAGTTCATAGAAATCAGTTTCTGTCTCCCGTGCAATTATTTTTGCCAAAGTTGTTTTACCTGTTCCGGGTGGACCCCACAAAATCATGCTGAAGAGACTGTTTTCTTTGATCGCCTTGTGAAGAAGTGTGCTGTCTCCCGAAAGATGGGACTGTCCGATAAAATCTTCCAATACGTCTGGGCGGATTCTTTCAGCGAGTGGCGGTAATGTAGAATTCTTTGGCATATCGTACAAACTTAGACCCGTTGTTGTAGAAAATCAAACAAATGAAGAAGTAATTCGGATTGCAATTATCCCTCAGGCGTCTTACACTCCGCTCAACTGAAAGGAGAGTAATAATGATACCTTACACATTAATAATATTATTGATGACTGTAGTGGCTTTTGGGGCAGTAGTTCAGGATGAAGCCAATGATGAATCGGGTTTTGGTGATATTACAACCCCTAGTGGACTTCGATACAGAGAGACAGAAATCGGTGATGGTCTTTCACCAGAGAAAGGACAAATGGTGGTTGTACACTACACCGGCTGGCTCCCGGACGGGACAAAGTTCGACAGTTCTGTTGATAGAGGTCAGTCGTTCCAATTCCAGATTGGCATTGGCAGAGTCATCAAAGGTTGGGATGAAGGAGTCATGTCTATGAAAGTAGGTGGAAAGCGGATGTTATTCATCCCGCCTGAGCTTGGATATGGCAGCAGAGGTGCAGGGAATGTAATTCCTCCCAACGCTCCTCTCATTTTCGAAGTGGAACTTCTCGATATCCTAAAGTAGCTCAGTATATGATTGGACGAATTAAAACGTTTTTTACTCACCGATCTTCCACCGGAGATTTAGTTGGTGAGAAAAATGTGGTCCCTATGGCAGCTTGTGCTCTCATGATGGAGATGGCTCATGCCGATGGCGAATTCTCTGATGAGGAATTGAGCCATATTATAGATATTTTGAAAGATGAGTATCATATATCTGCAAAAGAGATGGAAGATTTAATAACTCTGGCGGATGAGGAACGAAAAGAAGCTATCGATCTGTGGAAATTCAGTAGACAGATTCGTGACAATTGCAGCAGAGAAGAGCAAAGAAAAATCCTGACATTACTTTGGAAAGTAGTGTATGCCGATGGACATCTCGATAAGCATGAAGACTATCTTATGCACAAACTTGCAAATGTTTTCGACTTGACTCATAAGGAACTAATAGAAGCGAAAATAGCGGCAAAAGGTGAATCTGAATGATTCCCAAAAGAAATAAGAAAATATACACACCGTTTTATCAGCGACTTGTGAGGATAAAATCTCAAGCGGGCACTCATTTTCTAGATTTCAAGAAGCGGGAGCTTAAGCATATAGCAGATTGGATTGCTGAGAACGGAGAAGACGGTCAGATCTTAGATATGGGGTGCAGTTCAGGATTTACTACCCGACAGCTGGCTGATCGCTTTGGCAGTTCCCGTGTTCATGGTGCCGATATCAACTGGAAATCTGTAAACAAATGTAGCGAGAGATATGATGATCTTGATTTTCATCATATAGATTTAGACTTCTATAAAACCTACAGAGGCAAATATGGGACAGTGCTTTTGTCTCATGTAATAGAGCATGTTAATCAACCCGTTGCACTACTAAACAGAGTCAAAACTTTGTTGACAGAGAATGGAAAACTAATCGTCAGTGTACCTCAGGAAAGAATCCGAGGCGATTCTGCTATTCCCGAAAACTTCTACAATCTACTCCGACTAAAGTTTGA
>DKQU01000034.1 GCA_002471865.1 Fidelibacterota bacterium UBA7300
TTTCAAAACCCATTTAGTACTGAATCTAAACATGGGCAGAATCCTCGGGATCGACTTCGGCTCCAAACGGATAGGCTTGGCTATAACTGATGCCAGCCAGTTAATCGCCTCTCCCTTCAAGACAGTAACCACACATAATCTCGAATTACAGATTGCAGAGTTATCAAGAATAATAGAGGAAGAAGATGTATGTCAAATTGTAATAGGTCTACCATTAGGACTAAAAGGTAACTACACTACTCAGACTAAAAAGACAGAACAGTTTGCTGACTTAATTCGCAAAGAAATTGATCTACCTGTCTCCTTTTATGATGAGAGATTAACTTCGGTTCAGGCCAAACGTATTCTTCAGTCAGAAGGTAAGCAGCCGAGCCGTGAAAAGGAATTGGTTGATGAGACTGCTGCTGCTATTATGCTACAGGCATTTCTGGATAGTAGGTGATGAAAATTCGGCGATTATTGGAAAGACCATACTGGCAGTTAGCTGTTGTTTCAGGGATAATGATTGGAGTATCATATCCTCCTTTGAAACTGGGAGTTATTGTCTATTTGGCTTTCATTCCGCTCATAAAAATTATGACTTCAGTCCGTCCTGGGAAAGCCGCTCGCTTAGCGTTTTTAGCAGGATTGATTTCAAATACTATTGCACTTTACTGGCTGGCATTTAACTCTGGTGCCACTTTCTGGGTTGTATTTTTATCCCTAGTGGGAGCTGTAGTCTATCTTTCTGCTCAATGGTCAATTTTAGCTTCAGTTGTAGCGTGGTTTCATTCACGCACAGGAAAAGGATTACTTATGTTCCCGTTTTTATGGGTCACGATGGAATATTTCCAGTCATTTGGACTTCTTGCTTTCCCATGGATATCCCTTGCTACCACGCAGGCGGACTATCTCGCACCTATCCAGCTTGTGGAATTCACCGGGATTTACGGACTAACATTCTGGATAGTTCTTTTGAATACACAGTTGTATCGGCTTCTCACATCACCGGCACCGCTGCTTCCCCGATTACGGATTTGGATAGCCGTTGTTCTTGTATTACCATGGATTTATGGCTATGGACGAATGCTCACTTTTCCAACTCAATCTTCGAATGAAGCTGAGTTATCTATTGCAGTGGTTCAGCCAAACATGGGACCTCACGAAAAATGGGATAGGTCAAAGCGGAAGTGGGTTTTCGAAGTTCTTGACTCACTTTATGTAGAAGCAGCTCAAAAAGGAGTAGACATGGTGGTTTGGCCCGAAAGTGCTGTGCCGACATACCTTCGACGAGATCGATTTCGGAGGAGATTTATTCAGAATAGAGTTGAAGAATTTGGCGTCCCGCTCTTCACTGGCGCTCTAGACTTCGATAGAAAAGATGGTTTTCTGAAGCATTACAACAGTATTTTTATGTTTAATGTAGATGGAAGCCTTGAGTCGTATTACAAAATTCATCTTGTACCACTGGCTGAATATAATCCTCTTGACGCGCAGGTTTCCTTGACTGAGAACTTAAGTTTTGGTCACTACGATCCTGGAACTCGTTATACTGATTTTTTCCTGGAAGAGAGCCAGTTTGCGGGTGTTATTTGTTACGAGTCATCATTTCCTAAACTTGTACATCGCTTGGTATCCCAAGGAGCTCGTTTTTTGATAGTAGTAGTTAATGACGGCTGGTTTGGGAATACATCAGAACCTTATCAGCATGTGGCATTATCTAGACTGCGGGCAGTGGAACATCGGATGCCGGTTTTGCGTAGTGCAAATACGGGAATTTCGGTGCATGTTGATAAAGCCGGCAGGTTTAAATCCAAACTTGATTTAGATGAGAGAGGTATTATCTACGCTGGTTTTTCCCCGTCGGATGGGTTAACATTCTACGGTCGGTTCGGCGATCTTTTCGCCTTTTTGATTACTTTGGTCACTTTCTTAGGAGGAATTTGGATTTGGCACAGAAAACATTAGCGATTTTCTTTGTACTTTTGGGATTGTCCCTTGGCAAAACAGAGGCAGGAGACTTCAGTTTTGACTCTTCCGCGTTACGTTTTTCAGCACAAAGTGAAGATATTTCTCTGCGAAAGCGTATTGGAAAATCACTCTTCCTACCCGGACTAGGTGAATTTTCCCTCGGAGAAAACAGACGTGGTCGGTTTTTTGTTAAGAGCGAAATGGGATTGTGGTTTCTCCTGGCAGGGAGTCTCTGGTCGGCTTCAGGTAATAACTCTCGTCTTAATGCTTATGCAACGCGATTCGCAAATGCTGATATGTCTGGAAAAGATGATCAATTTTATGTAAATCTGAGTACGTATGAGAGCATGGACGCTTACAATGCGTATCAACAACGGGCACGCTCGCCTTACGATACATATTCTAAAGAGGCTGGATATGACTGGTCGTGGGATTCTGAGGGACATCGTCTGAAATATCGAGATTATCTCATCAATCGAGACTATGCTAAATCCATTGCATCTTTCACCATCGCCGGTATGATTTTGAACAGAATAGTTTCTGCAATCGATGTGGTTAGTCTGACCCAGAAAAAAGTGTTGGACGCAGAAGTTAAACAGACATCCAATGGAGCAGAACTTAGACTGAATTTAAGATTTTAATTGAATGAACAAACCTCTGCTTAATCCTCTCACTTGGCTTTTTTCGGCAGCACTTTTTCTGACTCTCACTTTTAAGGCTGCCAATGTTCACCATCTTATCTGGCTTCTTTCAAGTTTGGTAATCACGGCAATTATTGCTCAACTTTCATTTAGCTCAATTATCCGTAGAGTTAAACCGTTTTTGATTTTTCTACCGGTGATGTTGGCAACGTATTTACCGCTGGCTGTTATTCTGTCCGGAACCGGAATAGTGGAGCAGTTACGCCTTCTAACAATGCCGTTGTTAAGGATTTTTCTCATGCTCTCCGCTATGGCTATTTTTCTGGAGCTTACTTCAGCTACGGCAGTACTGGATGCAGTAAGAACTATTTGGTTCAAAGCCGGAAGGAAGTGGCGTTGGGTAGAGTATGCCTTTCAAATGCTCTATCTTGTTTTTCGTTTCTTCCCGATGTTTAAGGACGAATTTTCCACAAGACAATCCTTAGATAAGGCGTTATGTTTTAATGACACTTCAGGGAGATTTTTTACTATTTTCACATTTGCTCATCATGTTCCTGCAGTTGTATCTAATATCTTTCATAGAGCTGATAATCTCGGTATGGCCATGACAATTCGTGGGTTTGGCGCCACAGTTCCTCGAGGAGTTGCCAAGCAGATGAGTTTCGGATTTTCTGATTTAGCTGCTGTGGGAGTCTGCATACTCTTTGTTTTTGGATTTAGTACACTTGCCTAATTACAGTATTACCATCGAATATGACGGGAAAGGGTTTGCTGGTTGGCAGTTCCAGCCAAATACCAGGACAGTCCAAGGTGAGCTAGAATCAGCTCTTCAAATCCTCAATAGTGGTAAGCAGGTTCGTATTCATGGAGCCGGCAGGACAGATGCAGGCGTTCATGCAAGAGGACAAGTGGCGAATTTTATCTTGGAACTACAGTGGGATGTAGAAGAATTGCGCAATGCCATTAACGGGAATACGAGTGAAGATATCCATATTCACTCTTGTCATTTAGTAAGTGACGATTTTCATGCACGTTTTAGTGCGAAGAGACGTAAATATGTCTATCACTGCAGGATTAATGAGACTATCCTCGATCGTAATTTTGTCTGGCGATTGGGATGGTCTCCACAAATTGAGGCTTTACAATCGTGCGCAGATGCTGTCAAGGGAGATCACGATTTTACCACATTCAGTAAATGGTCGTCAGAGGTGAAAACTCGAAGGTGCATAGTCTACCAATCTAAGTGGATTAATGACGGAGATTTTGTAATTTATTTGATTGAAGCAAACCGATTTCTTCAACATATGATTCGATATTTAGTAGGTACGATGATGGAAGTGCCGAGAGGTAGAATAACAGAGAAAGATTTTGTTAACTTGTTAGAAGCATGTGATCCTAAGGCTAAAATAGCCAAGGCGCCGGCTCAAGGTCTTTGTCTAGAAGAGATTACTTACTGATGCGAACTTATTCTAAAGTTATTCTTGTTGTTATTTTCTTTTCAACTCAATTTTCTGTTCAAGCGGAAACAGTTGATAAAAGCCGTGAAACTGCTATCACACGTACGATCAAGAAAGTAGGTCCTGCTGTGGCTAGTGTCAATGTGATTCAAACTGCTGAGTACACCCGTTCACCTTATTTCAACGATCCGTTTTTTGAGTTTTGGTTTCCAAGAGATGTTTATCGCCGATCTGTGAAAACATTTGGATCTGGTATTTTGATTAGCCCGGATGGTTATATTTTAACAAATCAACATGTTGTTGAGAAAGCTCAAGAGATCAAGGTTACACTTCCAGGTGGTTCTGATTATAAAGCAGAAATTATAGGTTCAGATCGGAATAGTGATATTGCTCTTCTAAAAATCGAAGGGAGAGGGCTACCTTATGCTGAACTCGGAAATTCTGATGACATGATAATTGGTGAATGGGTAGTCGCCATAGGAAACCCGTTCGGACTAGCAGATGTCAGCAAGCAGCCAACCGCAACAGCCGGAATTGTCAGTTCCGTGAATCTTGATTTAGGCCGTGAGGTTGAGGGGAGAGTTTATATCGGAATGATTCAGACGGATGCATCTATTAACCCCGGACACAGCGGAGGTCCTCTTTGCAACGCTGAAGGAGAAGTGATCGGTATCAATGCTTTTATTTACACGGGAGGCGGGTACTCTGAAGGATCGATAGGTATTGGATTCGCTATCCCAATCAACCGGGCAAAGGAGATTGCAGAAGAGCTCAAACTTTATGGCAAAATAGATAGGAGTTTTGCAACTGGGCTTAGTGTGCAAAAAGTTGATCGCTATTTGGCCCAGACGCTCGAACTTCCCAGAGTAACAGGCGTAATTATCACTGATGTTGAGGTCGGTAGCAGCGCCCAAAAAGCAGGATTACAAGTGGGGGATGTAATCATAAATGTTAACGGCTTCTCTGTAAATTCTAGGCGCGATATTCTCTCTATTATCGAAGATGGAGACCTGCGTTCTGGAGATTCAATCCATATTTCATTTTTTCGGGATGGTCTCTATTTTGAAGCTTCAGTAAAACTGTCGGATGTTTGAGAATATGAAAAGTAAACTTACATTAGCGCCGGAAGGTGGACCGTTTGTTGTAAGTTCATTAGTTGCGGCAGTCATTAGTGGATTTATCGGCATGGCGACTCATCAAACTTCTTTTCAGATTGTAGCATTGATTTGCACATTGTTTGCTGTTTTTTGTTTTCACTTTTTCCGCGATCCGCTCAGAATACCACCGATAGGTGACAATATTATTCTGTCACCGGCGGACGGTAAAGTTGTCTTTGTAGGAGAAATTGGGCATGATCCTGATTTGAAAGCTCCTGTTCAACAAATATCCATCTTTCTCTCTCTATTTAATGTACATGTCAATCGAATTCCAGTTGAAGGAACTGTTAAATCAGTTAATTGCCGAAAAGGTAGGTTTTTGGCAGCGTTCAAGGAAGAAGCATCAAAAGTCAACGAACAGACAGCAGTTTTAATTCAGACTAAAGATCATTTGGTAAAAGTAAAACAAATTGCAGGTATATTAGCCCGTAGAATCTTATGCTATCTTCAGAACGGTGATGCGGTTTCATTGGGAGATAGATTTGGTTTCATCCGTTTCGGCTCCAGGACTGATGTGGTACTTCCGTTGGAGGCTTCAATTTCTGTGTCAGTTGGACAGACAGTGATTGGAGGAGAAACTATTATAGGAGAATTGAAGTGAAGAGACGAATAAAAATTAAGAAAAATGTCATTCCGAGTATATTTACACTGGTAAATTTGTTTTTCGGCTTTTTGGCCATTTTAACAGCATCACAGGGAGAATTCCGAAAGGCTGCTTGGTTAATTATTGCCGCGACTCTTTTCGATGCCCTTGATGGTAAAATGGCTCGATTGTTCGGTGTACCGAGCCGTTTTGGAATGGAATTCGATTCTATAGCTGATATGGTATCGTTCTGCACTGCGCCGGCAGTACTGGTATATTTTGCGTATCTTCAAAATCTCACTCCGCTTTTAGCTGCAGTTATCAGTTTTATTCCTCTCTTGGCGGGAGGAGTACGACTTGCCAGATTTAACGTTTCTCAGGATGAGTCACCACTTCCGTTTTTCATAGGACTTCCAACACCCGCTGCAGCTTTGGTTATCTCATCATTCATTCTTTTCAGTTCTAGTGTCAGAAGTGATGTAGGAGATCCACGAATTGCGATCTCGCTCATGTTTGGATTGGCATTACTGATGATAAGCCATATTCAGTATGGAAAAATTCCTGAAATGGGTAATGGTAGAAAAGCAGTAATTAAATTAATAGTGATCGTATTAATGGCAGTAGCAACAGTTTTTTGGCGTGAATATGTCGTTTTTTCCGGTGCTGTTCTTTATGTACTCTGGGGATTAGTCAACTCATTAACACAACAGGATAAGATAGAAGTACAGATTGAAATAGACGAAGGAACTCATTAAACTTTATGAATATGAAGCTATTAACCAATATGATTCAATAAGGATTTCTAATGCGTTTAAGATCATTAGGTTTTATGTTTCTGGTACTCCTCATGGGAGCTATGGTTGGATCACTTTTTGGGTCTGGTCTGGCTTATGTTTTACCAGAAGGTGTGGTTAAAGATTTCTTCTTGAGAAGCCTCGATTTTTCATTGGGAGGTTTGCTGGGAATTGATGATGCAGTCAGTATTGACCTTTTGGTAATTCAACTTATTTTTGGATTGAAAATTTCACTCAATTTTGCTGCTATATTTGGACTGGCGGCAACTTACTACTTATTGCGGTATTTCCGTTAAAC
>DKQU01000042.1:0-16846 GCA_002471865.1 Fidelibacterota bacterium UBA7300
CCGCCGGTAATATTAACCAACACGCCTTGAGCGCCGCTGATATTGACTTCCTCCAGAAGTGGGGAAGAGATAGCCTGCTGAGATGCCAGCACAGCCCGTTCTTCGCCATTGGCGACACCTGTCCCCATAATGGCTTCACCCATTTCCCGCATGATGGTGTTAACATCTGCGAAATCGAGGTTAATCAATCCGTGGACGTTAATCAGATCAGAAATTCCTCTTGTCGCTTCGAATAGAATCGAATCAGCGATTCTAAACGCATCAACCACTGTGGTTGATTTATCCACTATGGAGAGGAGTTTCTGATTGGGGATAGCTATGAGAGTATCGCAATTTTTCTGCAATTCCTCTAGTCCCGATGAGGCACGGTTCTTCCGCTTAGGGCCTTCAAAGTTGAACGGTTTTGTCACCACTCCAACGGTGAGAGCATTTAACTCTCTGGCAATCTGAGCGACTACAGGAGATGCCCCGGTTCCTGTGCCTCCTCCCAAGCCAGCGGTAACGAATACCATATCAGCTCCTTCCAGGATATTGGCTACGGATTCCTTCTCGGATTCAATGGCTGCACGGCCGATATCCGCTTTGGCACCTGCTCCAAGACCTTTTGTGAGATTCTTACCTATCTGGATTTTTATCTCAGCTTTATTATTTTCTAGATCTTGAGCGTCTGTATTAATTGCTACAAACTCAACACCGTTCAGTCCCGAGGCGATCATCCGGTTGATGGCATTTCCTCCAGCTCCACCAACACCGATTACTTTGATCTTTGCTTGTTGATCTGTTAGTGCATCGAATTCAAACAACATGTTCATCCCTCCTTATTTAGGTTCCCGCTTGGTTTTGAAATTGTTTTTCATGATGATTTTCCAATTAAAACATTCCTTTGAACCAATCTGCTATCTTTGTGATCGTTTTGTCACCTGTAAATATTTCTCTATTCCCGATGTTGAATTCCTCAGCTATTTGTTCACCATATTGGATTAGTCCGATGGCAGTGGCATAAACAGGACTTGCTGCCACTTCAACGAGGCTGTTGAGGCCTTTAGGAATTCCGATTTTCACGCGACCTCCTAGCACTTCTTCGGCAAGGCTGGTGACATTTTTTAACAGTGCACCTCCACCAGTGAGGACTATACCGAAACTAATCTCCCCTTGAACATCAGCACGAAGGATTTCTCTTTTTACCATATGAAATATCTCTTCCATACGCGCTTCGATGTAGCGAGATATTTCATGTTCTGAGATATTTCTTGGCTCCTCTCCAGCTTGATGAGGAAGCTCAAATTCTAGATCCGTAGAAGCCATAGCAGCCTTAGCAGAACCGTATTTTATCTTTATTTCTTCTGCATCCTCAAGTGAGACATTCAGCATCATAGCTATATCATTCGTAATGTTATTTCCTCCCAAAGCAATAACTGCTGAATGTCGTACTCCGCTATCGTAAAAAACAGAAACATCCGTTGTACCGCCACCGATATCTACAAGAACTACTCCGAGTTTCTTTTCAGTTGGTTCCAATGTTGAGGCTGCAGAAGCGAGAGGTTGATAAATCAAGCCATCTACATCAATACCTGATTCTTCAATGCATTTTCTCATGTTTTTAGCAGCGGTTATGGCACCGGTCACGAGATGGATTTTGGCTTCAAGACGTCTTGCTACCATTCCTGATGGATCTTTGATATTCCGTTGGTCATCCACTATATATTCTTGAGGTAGTGCGTGGAGAATCTCTCTATCAACTGGTAGGGAAACTGCCCTCGCTAATTCTAACGCTCTATTAATATCTTGATTAGTGATTTCATGATCGTAAGCAGCAGGGTGACCGTTTTTTGAAATAGCTATAGCTCCTTGAGTGTTGATACCTCGTATGTGATCACCTGAAATTCCTATAAAAGCACTATTTACTCGTTGTCCAGCCATTTTTTCAGCTTTATTAACAGCTAATTCTATTGAGTTTACAGCTTCTTCTATATTAACTACCATTCCCTTGTCAATTCCTGTAGAAGGACCAATTCCTGCACCCAATAGTTTTAAACCATCGATGGTATTCTGCTGAGCAATTATACAACAGATTTTAGTAGTACCGATGTCCAGACCGACTAAAACTCCTCGATCTTGAGAAATAGTTAATTTCCTCATACCCATTCCTTTACTATAATTTGTCGCCTATGACGAAGATCAATTGTTTTATAATCATGTAACGTTCGGATATTTTTTAGTGTGGATTTGAACTCCTCTAAGACTATTATTCTTTCAGTAAGATTATCTGACCCCAGAATTATCTTTGTAGGACGCTTTGAAAGAAGAACGACGAAGTCATCTTGTGGATTAATAATTACTTCCGAAATATCTTTATAAATATCCGGGAAATCGTTTTTTGCTATCACTAGAAAATCAAGAGCTTCTATTACTTTATTTGACCGACATGTATTTCCTTCTGGATATAGATCAGGATTAGAGTTAAATCCCGAAAGATAAGGCACATCAAATTCAATCCTACCATGACGAAGAGGTAGTACTACACCTTCTCCATCTACCAGATAAAATGGTTTGTGATTCAAGTAAGCTATCGGATTGCGTTCCATTATTTCAATACGCAGATTTGATGGATAATTATGGCTTGCTCGAGCCATCTTGATATAAGGGTGCTCCTTGAGTCTATCTTGAATATTTTGTAAATCAAGTTGAGTAAGGTCTTCTGAATCAGACAATTCTAGCCAATAGAGCAAATCATTTTCATTTAGATACTTATTTCCAAAGAATTGGATCGCTTTCAAATTGAACTCTTTGCTTAGATTGCCCCACCAAACAGCGGCAACTATCAATAAGATTATAGAAAGCAACCCCAAAGTTTTTCCAATTACAGAGATAAATGTGGCACGGTTCCATAATCGTTTTTTGTTCACTTTTCTATTGACCTTTTTCCTAGTGGATAGTTTCATGCATCAAAGTATCTTGGTGGAAAGCCAAGTGTTTTTATTTCTAATTCAAGTTCGATATTGAATTGTTCCCTAACAGTTATTTTGGCCAACCGTATCAATTCAGCAATATCTTCTGAAGATGCACCTCCGTGATTGACGAAAAAATTAGCATGCTTCGTAGATATTTCTGCATCTCCTGAGCGAGTGCCTTTCAATCCTGCTTGGTCAATGTAATATCCTGCAGAGTTGGCACCTTCAGGGTTCTTAAATACACTACCTGCTGATCTGAACTTTAATGGTTGAGATTCCTTTCTGCTTTCACTGGCTATACTCTTCAATTCTTGAATTTTTTCAGGTATTCCTTCTTCGAATTCGAAAATAGCAGAGATTAGGATTTCATCATCCTGCAAAGACGAATATCTGTAGCCGAAGTCTATTTCATCCCTGTCATATTCTTTCAGATCCCCAGTCACAGTCACCACTTTGAGTTTTTCAAGAGATTTTGAAATTTCATGACCATAGGCTCCCGCATTCATTTTAATGGCGCCACCAACTGTTCCTGGAACTCCTATAAGGCTTTCTACTCCAGATAATTTTCGGCTGATACACTCCCGAACAAGACGGCCCATCATGACGCCACTTTCGACTAGAACCTGTTTGCCAATGAATTCTAACTTTCGAAAATATTTGGCCAAAGAGATCACGAAACCGTCAAATCCGTCATCGCTCACAAGCAAGTTGGAACCGGAGCCGGCGAAGAAAACCGGGATTCCATTTTCGTGTGCAGTTTTAAGGATTAAAACGAGATCATCTGTATTGGCAGGGTGGAAGTAAGCCAGTGCCGGACCGCCAATTCCATAGGTCGTATGCTTTGCCATCGGTTCGTGCATCAATAATTCACCATTCATTATTTTCTCCAGCCTTTTTACTGTATTGATTCTGCTCGATTTTGACACATCAAGCCGTTACGATTACCTGTTCCATTAGTGCAATTAATTCTTCACCCATTTTCCAGATGTCGCCCGCTCCCATGGTTATGACCATATCTCCGGACTGTGTGATCTCAAGAAGTCTGCTTGGAATCTCCGATTTATCTGGAATCCAATGAATTGCACCATGTCCTAGAGAGGTTATGCTGTCCGCGATCAATTTTCCGTTTACCCCTTCGATTGGTTTTTCCCGGGCAGGGTATATGTCGGTAAGGACAATACAGTCAGCGAGGGTAAGAGCAGAAGCGAATTCCTGATAAAAATCTCGAGTTCTTGAAAAGAGATGAGGTTGGAAGACAGCAATAATTCGCCGATTCCACCCCTCACGGACGGCTTTCAGTGTGGCATAGACTTCAGTCGGGTGATGAGCGTAATCGTCAACAATCATGATGTCATCAATCATACCTTTGATCTCAAATCTCCGTCGTACGCCTGAAAAAGAATTCATCCCTTCAGCGATGTCATCCATCTCCATTCCCACTTCACGACAGAGTGAAATGACCGTTAATGCATTCGTCACATTGTGTTGTCCGGGTATTTGCAAAGTGACAGTCCCTAAAATCTTTCCGTGATGCTGTACATCAAATGTGGTAGATGTTTCCTCATATCGAATATTCTTTGCTGTGAAATCTGCATCATCTGAAAGACCGCTTGTCAGCAAAGGACGAGAGATTAGAGGAATCACTTTTTTTATTAGCGGATCGTCCATACAGACTGAAACTGAGCCGTAGAAGGGGACCGCATTTGCAAATTGCGCGAAAGATTGGATGAGGTCATTCTCATCATCATAGCACTCCATGTGATCATAATCCACAGTTGTAATGATTGCATGAGTGGGAGTTAAATGCAAGAAACTCCGATCGAATTCATCTGCTTCTGCCACGATGATGTCACCTTTCCCCAGAACTGCGTTCACATCGAGACTTTTCACAACGCCGCCTACAACGAGAGTGGGGTCAAACCCGGCTTCCGTCAAAACTGTGCCGAGTAGAGAAGTAGTGGTGGTTTTCCCGTGTGTACCACCTACAGCCATGGAAGTCGGTTTAAGTTTCAGCAACTCCGCCAGCATCTCTGCCCGTGAGATTACGGGGATATTCCGATTTCTTGCTTCTACGACTTCAGGGTTTTCCTCATTGACTGCAGAGGAGTAAACAAGCACATCGGCATTTCCAAGATTCTCAGAAGCATGTCCGCTATAAATGGCGGCTCCCTGATGTTCCAAGTTAGCAGTGATGCTCGATGGTATTAAATCCGAGCCGGCCACTCCGAATCCTGAGTTAAGCAGCAGTTCAGCGATTCCACTCATGCCGATTCCGCCGATACCTACGAAAAAGACGTTTTTCACTTTGCCAAACATCATGCCTGAGCTAACCTCATAATTTCATCAACAATCTGATCGGCAGCGTCCAAAATCGCTGCTTCACGAGCCGCATTTGCCATCTTCCCTAGAATTTCCGAATCTTCGAGAAGACTACCGGTTTCCTTGGCAAGTTTTTCGGGAGTCAATTCAACTTCCGGGATTATTCTTGCTGCACCTTTTTCTACAAGAGATTTCGCATTTTTCGTCTGATGATCAGCCGCAGCTCCAGGGAAGGGGATAAGGAGCGACGGCTTTCCGCACGCCGTGATTTCCGAGAGTGTCATGGCGCCGGCTCGGGAAATAATTAGATCCGCTGCAGAGTAAACAGCTCCCATCTTATCGGTGAACGGTACAATTGTCATGTCGTCAAGAGCAGAATCCTGCAAAGCTTCGTATTGGAATTGACCGGTTTGCCAGAAGATTTGAGCATTTTGATTTTTTCGCAGAAGCGGAAGTGCTTCTATAAATGCATCGTTAATAGCACGTGAGCCTTGACTTCCGCCAATGACAGCTATGACAGGGATGTCACTACTGAATCCAAGGACTTCTCTGGCGTTTTCACGAGACATGTTCAATATCTCCTGCCTGACGGGGTTTCCGGTGAGAATGCACTTTTTTTTTTAAGATATTGCTCGGAGTTGCTGTAGCTAATGCAGACAGAATCAACTCGATCTGCCAGCCAGCGAGTGGTAAATCCAGGGTAAGAATTCTGTTCGTGTATCACAGTTGGGATATTTTTTTTGATAGCAGCGAGAAGCGGAAGTCCACTGGCGTATCCGCCTGTTCCAACTACAACATCAGGGTCTAATCTTTTTATCAACTTTTTGGAGCGTATGAAAGATGACAAAAAGCGAAAGGGGAACAGGATGTTTCTGCCGACTGCCTGAAGTGATGTACCGCGCTGAAATCCGCGAATGTTTAGGAGAGTGTGGTCTTCTCCCCGCTTTTCAAAATGCCGAAGTTCTACTCCGTATTTTGAGCCTACAAAATGAATATCAGCTCCTGCTTCTCGTTTTTTCAAAGCATCAGCAATAGCGAAAGCTGGGAAGAGATGACCTCCCGTACCTCCTCCTGCGATGATCACTTTTAATTGTCTATCTTGCAAAGAGTATCCCTGATGTTTTTGGCGTTCTGGCTCTCCGCTTTGCCATGGAGATGTTTAGCAAAATGCCTACTGTCATTAAGTTTATTACCAATCCCGTTCCGCCGAAGCTAATGAATGGAACAGGTAATCCTGTAGTCGGCAGTAAACCGGAAGCCACCGCCGCGTTTATGAAAGCGTAAAGAATTATTTTTACTGAAAAACCCAGTCCGAGAAGGACACCAAAAATATCTGTGCACCCTTTTGAAATAGTGATTACACGTTGAAAAAGACCCAAGAACAGTGTTATAACCACAAAGACTCCGAGAAAACCAAGTTCCTCACCTATTATTGAAAGGATAAAATCAGTGTGAGGAGCAGGGAGGAAGAGGTTTTTCCCAATACTTTCTCCCAGTCCAACACCGGTAATACCACCATTGCCCAGAGCGATTAAGGATTGCTGAAGCTGGTAGTTCTTTCCGACCAGACTGGTGGAGAAATCTCCAAAGGAAGTCAATCTATAAACCCTGTACTCAGCAAGGAATAAAACGGGAATCAAGATAGCGCAAGCGACAAGTACAGTTCCAATGAGATGTGAAGCTTTGGCACCTCCTAAAAAGAGCATCACAAAAGTAAGAACACCTATCACAAATGCAGTACTAAAGTCAGGCTGAATAATGACCAATGCCATGATGATGCCAATTAATACAATGGGAGGGAGGAATCCATAGGTGAAATTGCTGAGCTGATTTCGCTTACGATCGATATACGCAGCAAGATATACAATAACAGCAAATCGGGCTATGTCGGAAGTTTGCAGAGAAAATGGCCCAAGACTCAACCACCGAGCCGGTGCATCAATACCTCTAAGGACATACGATAGTTTCGTGATAATTAACAGGGCAATGGCGCCGATGATGAGCGGCACGGCTCCCTTCCTCAGATGGCGATAATCCATTTTCATTGCGCCTAGTAAAACAGCTAATCCGATAACAACTCTCAAAGCGTGTTTCCAGAAGTAGTACGTCCCGTTACCGTATTTTTCCATTGATATGTTTGTACTTGCGCTAAAGACCATTATTGTTCCCACAATCAGAAGCAACAGTGTGAGAATGAGAAGAGGTCGGTCGTATTTTTTCGATGAGACTATTACATTCATGATGCTGTCCTCTTCAGATTAGCAACTGCAGCTTTGAATGTATCGCCTCGTTCCTCAAAATTTTCAAACTGATCAAAACTGGCGCATCCGGGAGAGAGGAGTACCACATCCCCGGATTGAGCCGATTGGAAAGCAGTTTTCACTGCTAAAGGGATATCGCCGGCATTTTGAGTCGGAACGACTCCTGAAAAAGCTTCAGAAATTATCTCGGCTGCTTTTCCTACGAGAATGATTTCCTTTACGTTTGATTTCATGAACTGAGTCAACTGGCTGAAATCTCCCCCTTTGTCAAGCCCGCCCATGATAACAATCAGCGGATTGTCGAATGACTTTAACGCTACTTCAACTGAGTCTACATTCGTCGCTTTGGAATCGTTGAAGAATTCTACTCCGTCGAGATTATCCACGAATTCGATTCGGTGTTCGACACCGGGGAAAGAGCTCATAACTTTTCCGACAGCATTAGAATCGATATTCAGCAAATTGCTGGCAGTTGCAGCTGCGAGAAAGTTGGAAAGATTATGTTTCCCAGGTAGTGACACATCCTTGAGGTAAATCAAAATTTCATCTGCCGCGTCATAGATTTTCGTTTCATTTACAGTGAAGAGAGCATTTGGAACAGTGTTTAAAGAGAACGGGACTAACATCGCAGACGTCTCAAGATAAGGTGTGAGTTCGGCATCATCTTTGTTATAGACCACTTGATCATTTTCTGTCATGTTATTGAGGATGTTCATTTTAGCTCGGGCGTAAGCATCCATGTTTGCATAACGATCCAAATGGTCAGCCGTCAAGTTCAATAGCACAGCTACTTTTGGCTTGAAATGATGGATATGTTCCATCTGGAAGCTGCTGACTTCCAGCACATGCAGTCCGTTATTGGGCTCATTGCCGAGAATGGATCTGACGGCATCCGAAAACGGGAACCCAATATTGCCAGCGAGAAAGGTCTCGTACCCTCCGTAACGACACATTTCTGCGAGCATAGTAGTGGTTGTTGTTTTTCCGTTGGATCCGGTAACAGCGGCAATTGGCAGGTTTGTAAACCAGCTTGCCAACTCCACTTCTGATACAACAGGAATGCCCTTCTCGCCGGCTTTGGTTAGGATATCCGCATCCTGTGGGACTCCGGGGCTGACAACAATAAGATCAGCCTCAAATGATTTTTTTGTATGTCCATCGATTTCGAACTCAATTCCGAGTTGTGACAATTCTTGTTTTTTTTCTGCCCAGTCAACCGGCTCTTTCTGATCTGTAAGAAAAGCTGTCGCTTCTACTTCAGTCAGAAGGCGGCAAACCGCCATTCCACTTCGAGCACCACCCACAACGGTTACATTTTTTCCACTGAGATCCTGAGTCGGTTTGTCCAGTTTTTCAGTCATCGTATTTTAAATGTGCTTAATGTCATCAATGCGAACAGAATTCCGAGAATCCAAAAGCGAACCACCACTTTGCTTTCCGCCCACCCTTTCAGTTCAAAATGATGATGAAGCGGTGCCATGAGGAACAGTCGTTTCCCTTTTCCGTGCTTGCGCTTGGTGAATCGAAAATATTGGACTTGCAGAATAACCGATACAGACTCGATAATAAAGATTGCCGCAGCGAAGGGGAGGAGGAACTCTTTCTTCAGCAAAACTGCTACACCGCCGATGGCTGCTCCCATGGCGAGAGAGCCGGTATCTCCCATGAATACTTCTGCGGGACGAGAATTGAACCAAAGGAATCCCAGCGCTGCCCCAACCAAGGCGACACAGAAAATGGTCAATTCCCCGGCACCGGGCAGATATAGAATGTTGAGATATCTGCTGAAGTCTGCCCTCCCTGTGATGTACGCTATCCCGGCAAATACAAATGCTGCTATGGCAATAAGTCCTGAAGCCAATCCATCCAACCCATCGGAAAGATTTACTGAGTTAGAGGTGGCGGTTATGACAAAAATCACGAATAGTGCATAAGGGAGCCAATGCTGAAAATCAAGCACAGATTCCTTGACGAACGGAACAGTAGTAACCGATGCATCTATTGAATTCTTTACAGGATCACCTTCTGCCGGTGTCATCCATTGGTATATCTCAATATTTTGGCTCGAGAGAATTACAATAGTCAGGAAAATCCCCAAAATTATTTGACCGGCTAACTTATATCGTGCTATCAACCCCTTTTCGCTTTTGCGGATATTTTTCAGGTAGTCATCGATAAATCCGATAAACCCCATCCATATTGTAGCAGTTAAGATTAGCAGGATGTAAGGGTTGGTCAGATTAGCCCAAAGGATAGTGGGGAGAATCACTGCCGCGAGGATGATGATTCCCCCCATTGTTGGCGTACCCTTCTTCGAGAAATGGGACTCCGGTCCCAAACTTTTTACTTCTTCTCCAATGTGCTTTTTGTGCAGAAAACGAATAATGCGTGGTCCGATTATAAAGCTGATTAAAAGTGCAGTCAACGCTGCCATTGCAGAGCGGAACGTGATGTATTGGAAGATATTAAATCCGGAAATTTTCGTGTGCAGCGGATAGAGAAGATGATACAGCACTACTCTTCAAAAACCTCGGTAATGATGGTATCCAATGCCATTCCTCTTGACCCCTTGAAAAGAACAGCATCACCCTGTTTCAAAAATGCGTTTAAAACCGAAGATAATTCTTTTTTTTCTGAATAACTGCGAGCATCTATTTTTCCCATTGCCGCATCGGCTGCAATTTTACTCTCCTTACCGTAACAGAGTAGCAGATCACACTCCATTCCGGCGCATTTTCGGCCAAATTCTTCATGATCCGATGAAGATATATCTCCCAATTCCAGCATATCGCCAAAAACGATTACTCTTCGGCCTTTTACCGGCAGACTAAATAGCAAATCAACTGCAGCAATAGCTGAAGCGAGATTGGCGTTGTAACTGTCGTCAATTACTGTAATTCCGTCAAAAGTTTTTACTTCGCATCTACCCTTTGTTGACTGGAAAGTGAGGATAGATTCCTGGAATGATTCCCATGACACTCCTAGTGTGACAGAAACAGCCGCAGCGGCAAGACTATTTTTTGCATACGTTTCATCATATGAATTCAGTTCGATTTCTTCTCCATTGATAATGATAGTTAGAAGCCCATCATCGTTTTGATGGAGGTCAGCGGCAAAATCACAATCCGGATTGAAACCGTATGTCACCTTCTCGGCCATTGTATCAAGATTATGAACATACTTGTCATCCATGTTGACAAATGCTATACCGTCTTCAGGAAGAGAGGTGAAGAGTTCTCCTTTTGTTCGGGAAATATTTTCAATACTCCCAAAACTTTCGAGGTGGGCACGAGCGATATTGGTTATTAATCCGTACCGAGGTAGTGACAGATTGCTGAGGTATTCAATATCGCCCGCTCTATTAGCGCCCATTTCGAGGATCGAGAAGGTATGGTGCGAGGTAAGCTCGAGTAAGGTAAGAGGCAATCCGAGGTGAGTATTGTAATTACCGCGAGTCCCGTGAACAGTGTGGGATGCGGAAAATATATGAATCAATAAATCTTTGGTTGTTGTCTTGCCGTTGCTGCCTGTTATTCCCAAGACCGGAATTGAGAAATTTGTTCGCCATTTTGCTGCAACTTTCCCGATAAATATTTCAGGATCTTCTACCTCAATCTGAGGAAGTTTAACATCCATACGCCGGCTTGATACAAGAGCCGCAGCGGCGCCATTTTCTTTCGCTTGATTGATATAATTGTGTCCGTCCACTTTCTCACCCGACAGAGCAACAAACAGATCACCATTGTGGATTTCTCGACTGTCCAATGCGATTCCGGTTATTTCGGCTGTTATCTCTTGTTTTGTCATTTCAGCCATCATTCGTCTAAACGCCTCTGGTTCAGGAAGGTCAATTCTCATCTATCGCTTTCAGGACTGTATCCACATCAGAATAGGGGATGTGTTCTGTTCCCACGATATCAAAATTGTCTTGTCCTTTACCTACCACTGCTAAAATATCGTCTGAGTCCATCTGAGCAATTGCATCAACAATAGCACGTTTTCGACTATTATAGATTTCATGTTTTTTCTGGCTGAATCCGGATTCAATCTCCTTGTTGATGCTTTCCTGTGATTCCGTTCGAGGATTATCCGGTACGACCATAATTCTGTCTGCGAACAGTTCTGTTTTTTCTGCCATTAACGGTCGTTTCTCATGATCCCTTTCGCCGCCGCAGCCGAATATCACCCACAATTTTCCGTTTTCAGGTAGAAGTGATTTAAGTGAAGTGAACAATTTTTCGTAAGCATCAGGTGTATGAGCATAATCCACAATAACAGATGCGCTATTTCGAGTTGTGAATTGCTCCATCCGTCCGGGTATTGTTTGGCATGCGGCTATTCCCGCTTCAATAGCTTCCAACGGGATTCCCATGCTCCAAGCGGTCGTAGTAGCAGAGATAATATTCTCTAGATTGTGTACACCGAGAAGTGCCGAATTGACCGAAACCTTTTTGTCTCCCAGCACAATGGTTCCCGTGATGCCGTGGCGGGACATTCCCCATTCCTCGAAATGCACATCCCCATCTCCTTCTATTGCACAGTTGACAACAGGGGAGGAACAGAGCTTTCGCAACTCTTCAGCTCGCGGATCAGCACTGTTGATGATTGCCTTACCGTCACTGTTTACCATAGAAAAGAGTTTTGACTTTGCTAGGAAATAGTCATCCATTGAACCATGAAAGTCGAGATGGTCTTGTGTCAGATTTGTAAAAACTGCGTAGTCAAACAAAACATTGTTCACTCGCTGCATTTCCAGTGAATGAGAAGAAACTTCCATGATTACATGAGTGACACCCCCGTCGCGGAATAGACTAAGCAAACGCTGAAGTTCCAAGCTATCAGGCGTAGTGAGGGAGGTAGAAGCATCCATCCCTTTAGACTTGGCACCCAGTGTCCCAATGATTCCCACCTTCAATCCATACGATTTCAAGATATCATACAGAATATGGCAGGTAGTAGTCTTCCCGTTGGTACCTGTAACTCCGATAATAGTCATGTCTGCCGATGGATTATCGTAGTAATTCGCTGCCATTTGAGATAGCGCCTGCCTGGGATCCTGAACACGAATCAGCGGAGTATTAGGTCTCATTCCGGCGTCAATTTTTTTCCCGTTTAAGATGACAGCAGCAGCGCCATTTTCAAGTGCTTCCGGGATGAATTTTGTTCCGTCTTGTTGACTTCCGTGGATGGCGACGAAGATCGAGCCCGGCCAGACTCTACGGGAATCAAAGGAGATGGATTGAATGGGAACGTCCAGAGGGATATCTGAGATTAAGTTTACGCCGTTTAATATTGAGGTCAGTTTTTCCATCAGTTTAATTTGATTGAGCATGTGGATCCTGGAGATACTTCAGTTCCAGCTATTGGCCATTGATAAACAACTGCCCCGGAACCTTCTACTTTTGGAGTTAATTCAAACTTTTTGACTGTTGAGATAGCACTTCGAAGACTCATCCCTCGAAGATCTGGCACGATAATACCAGGGTTGAATTTTTCAACAGAAGCTGTCATTAAAGTAAGTGGAGCATTATCCTGTGTCCCTACAAGTAAATCATCTTGAGAGGTATCAGGATGAGGTGTCAGACGATTTTTCAGCCTCGGTTTATGCACTAAAATTTCATCATCTTGGTAAATGATTCTTTTCATAACATTTTTGAAAATGGGAGCAGCGGAAAGTCCTCCCCAATGTTGGCCTTTTCCCGGTTCATCAAGCACGAAAACACCAACCAACTGAGGGTCATCTGCAGGAAAGAACCCTGCAAAAGAGGAGATGAACTTCAATTTAGAGTATTCTCCATCGATAAACTTCTGAGCTGTTCCTGTCTTTCCCGCAACATTCCAACCTGCCAGATAAGCACTTGTTCCCGTTCCGTTCTCAACTGATCGTTGCAACATAGATTTCAGACTTGCAATATTTTTTGATGAAGAAATCTTTCGTATAATCTGAGGTTTTTCATGATGTATTACTTGTCCCTCGGCATTTTGGATTTTTTCTACAATAATAGGTTTCATAAGATATCCGCCATTAGCAATTGTTGCATATGCTAGTGCGATCTGTAGAGTTGTGACGGAAACTTCGTGTCCTAAAGGAAATTGAGCTATCGAGATTCTGCTCCACTCATCTATAGTTCTTAGACGACCATTGGCTTCCCCGGGAAATGAGATGCCTGATTCAGATCCAAAACCAAATTTTCGAGCAAAACTATAGAGATCTTTTGCGCCAACCCGTTCTGCAATTTTAATAACTCCTACATTACTTGAATTTTCAATAATTTGAGAAAAATTAAGTAAGCTAAAATCCGACCAATCTTTTATTGTAGTACCTCGAAAATCATAACTGCCATTTTCGCAATTAAATTCTTCTTTCAGCCCCACTTTTCCAGTATGGATAGCCGCCATAGCCGGGACAATTTTAAAAGTTGATCCTGGCTCATATTGGTCAGTAATAACTCGATTCCGGATGAATTCCTTCTGTGTAAGTGAAGGAGAATTAGAGTCGAAATCAGGTAGAGATGTCATGGCAAGGATTTTACCTGAAAATGGTTCCAAAATAATCCCCATCCCTCCAGAGGCACCTGTTGAAACTATTGAACGGTTTAACTCGTCTTGTAAAATGGCTTGATATTCAGCATCAATGGTTAGAACTAGATTATTTCCATCCACTGGTTTCTGAATAGGATAAGCTTGGTTTTTTCGAGATTTCCCATGACCATCGGTCTCAAGTATGGTCCAGCCGGTTTTTCCCATCAAACCGATATCATATTGTCGCTCAAGTCCTTCCAGACCTTTTCCATCAATGTTTGTGAAGCCAATAATTTGAGAGGCTACATGTCCATGGGGATAAAGCCGTGAACTGTGTTTGTGTGCTACAAGTCCCTTGTCTTTCAATGCAAGAAGAGGTTTACTTTCATCATGCTTAAGGTTGCGCTCTAGAAATTCATACGTTTTATCAGAATCAAGTCGGTTTTCGTAGTAGTCTTTACTTCTCCCGGTGACTTTTGAAAAAGTGGAAACAATCAAATCACGATTTTCTACCCGATTAGGATGAACGGCGAAATCGTAGTGGATGATATTTTCAGCCAACGACCGATATTTACGATCGTGAATAGTACCTCTAATAGCAGGGAGAAGGATCTTTTCCTCGCCTTGAATTTTTACTATCTCACTAAAATTATTACTCCTAAAAACTTGGATATAGAGATAACGCATGGCAAGACCTGCCCAGAGCAAGACAACAAAGCTGGATAAGAACAAAATACGTGTCCGGAATTTTAAGAACGATTTAGTCATTTGGTACATCCAATTTGGCAAGTATATCAGGGTTGACATAAACTACCAATGTTTCAGGTTCAGGTGAGATCATTCCTAATTTATCTCGGGCGACAGAAGCAATTCTATCAGATCGGCTAAGGGCAGCATTAGTATTATCCAGTTCCCTGTTTTCCGTGAGCAGATTTTCATGAATTTGTTCAAGCTTAACTATATCTCTAACGGTCAGATTGATTTCATTGTAAATCCACAGGTAAGTCAAGAAACCCGATATGAAGAGTACAGAAATAACAAAAAAGAGAAGGGAATTGATAAAATCCTGTTGGTTTTTCCGTGTTTTTCTCTTCCTTTTTCTTTTGAGTCGAGTCATAATCTTTCTACTGCTCTTAATTTTGCACTCCTTGAGCGTGAATTGGTATTGATCTCGTCTTCAGATGGAATAATCGGATGTGATGTCAGAATTTTGACAGTAGCTTTATGATCACATTGGCAAATCGGTAGCTTAGGCGGGCAGATGCACTCTTTTGCATGGCCACGAAATGCCTGTTTGACTATTCTATCTTCGAGAGAGTGGTAAGATATGGTTACCATTCTTCCTCCCGGTTTTAGATAATTCATGAAATTCTTCAGGACTTCTGTCAAAGCGTCCAATTCACTGTTTACAGATATGCGTAGAGCTTGGAAAATTCTTGAAAGTGATTTGTTCAAATAACGAGGTGGCACAACTGTCGATATAACCTTGCGTAACTGTGTTGTAGTGTCAATTGCTGATTTGGACCTCTGTTGAACAATTGTTTTTGCTACTGAACCGGCCATACGGTCTTCACCATATTTTTTTATTATTTTACGCAATTCAGATTCTGACCAAGTATTAATGATTTCATTGGCTGTTATGCTAGATGTCATGCTGAATCCCATGTGTAGCGGACCGTTAAATCTGTAAGAGAAACCACGTTTAGGACTGTCAAGTTGAAGAGAAGAGATGCCCAAATCGAGTAGAAGTCCGTCAATCTGGCTAAGGTTAAGTGTTTCGAGTATAGAAGGTATATTTGAAAATGTATCTGAGATGAGATGACAATTGGAGGCAGCGCCGATTGATTCTTTACAGCGGGTGAGTGCCTCCTCATCCAGGTCAATCCCTACAAGAGTCCCGTTTTCCGAAAGGAGTGAAAGTATTGCAGCAGCATGACCACCCAACCCTACAGTTCCGTCTAAATAAATGCCGTCCCGCTTGATATTCAAATAATCGACAGTTTCCTTGAGAAGAACGGGTATGTGTGTAAGTTTGTTTGAAGGCCATTTTGATGCCAATGTTATAGAATGATTTTGTCGGCTAAGTTTTCGAATTCTTCCTGATCGGTTTCTGGCATCTCAACTTCCATCTCCTTGAGTTTTACTGGATCCCAGATTTCGATTTTATTTACCATTCCGATGATCACTACGTCGCCATCCAGCCCCGCAAAGTCCCGCAAGGCAGGGGAGATTTGAATTCGTCCCTGCTTATCCATTTTTGCGGGGGTGGCATAGCGGACGGTAGATCTTACGAAAGAACGATAGATGCGAGAAGCAGATGAAAGCTTTCTGAGGCCATCTTCAACTTTTCTCCATTCTGAAGAAGGATAGGCCACAATGCATGAATCCATCCCTTTAGTTGTGACGAAAGTAGAATCGTTGTCTGGTGAGAGGGACGACCTGAATTTGGCAGGTATATTTACGCGCCCTTTGTCGTCTAAGGAATAAAGAAATTCGCCGGTAAATGTGTTTTCTGAAATCATATTCTCGAAGAAAGACCTGGGATAATTCCCCACTTTCACCCACAATGTTAATCCTATAACCCACAAATGTCAAGAGAAATTTTACATTTTATTCAAGGAATAGTTGAAATAACTACTGATTCGAAGGGGATTACCCCTTATTTGAGAGGGGGAACTACTCGTTTGGAGTAGTTATGAGGGTGTTGATTTCTGCTGTATTATCGCCAGATGACTCGTCGGGAATCTCATCTTTTACTTGAGGTTCATCAGTGTCAGCTTCTTTAGGCTTTGT
>DKQU01000042.1:17218-21542 GCA_002471865.1 Fidelibacterota bacterium UBA7300
GATCTTCGCTAGATTCGCTAGAAGTAATCTGTTTGATTATGTAAATGGCAAAGATAAATACAGCCACAAGAATAATTACTTTAATAATGTCACTTCGGGATTGAAGAGGAGATTTGCTCGGCTCCATATAATCATCAAGATGGTCATCTCTCATTGTATCATCGATGGAAAGTTGCTCAGGAGGGGAAATCTGTTCTTTCTCCAGATGAATTTCCAACTGATTAACTGCTTCATCAGGATCAGCACCGATTTCTACAGCATATGCTCTCAAAAAAAGTCTTACGTAAACATGAGGTAAAAAAGTGTAATCACCCTTCTCGATAGAAACCAGATAATCCTGATTTATCTTAGTCCGATTGGCTACTTCACCGAGATCAATTTCTTTCTCGCGCCGTATTTTTTTCAGATCACCGTAAAATGTCATAATGTATTTTCTTATTTATGGGAAACGATTTTACGCTGATTCCCACTCCTTTCCAAACCAATTATCGACGTCAAATGTTTCTTTAAAGCGCGGTTCAGAAAGAACTTCTTTGAATTTATTTGTCGGAAAACCTACTACATTGTCATGACATCCTGAAAAACATTTCACGAAATGCGCTTCCCAATCTTGAATACCATAACCTCCAGCTTTATCCAGAGGTGAATTACTCTCTATGTAGGAATCTATCTGTTCTTTTGACAGTTCAAAAAAGGTTACTTCCGTTCTTTCAAAAAAACTCATCTCTGCTTCCTTTGATAATTGAATAAGGGTAACTCCCGTAATAACTGTGTGTGTCTGACCAGAAAGTTCCATTAGCATTTCTGCAGCATGATTTTTATCTGTCGGTTTGCCGAGAATTTTTCCATCCAAGACAACTAAAGTATCTGCTCCAATGACGATCTTTTCAGGAAATTGGATGGCAACATCACGAGCTTTCTGACAAGAAAGCTGAACTACTAATTTATCCGGTTCCAATCTGCCATCATGAAATTCTTTTATATTGCTCGGGTAGATATTGAAATTGATACCGAGATTTTCCAATATTGTTTTCCTTCGTGGAGACTTAGAAGCTAAGATGAAGACAGTTTTTTCAGTTTTCACTTATATTTAGCCAATTTTCCAATGATAGAAATCTTCTTACCACCGTCGTCTGGTTCAGCCGTCAGCTGGTAGAGGTAAGCTCCATTGGCGATTTCGCCTCCAAAATCGTCTTTTCCGTTCCAATCAATGTGGCTGTAGCCGTAGTGAGACTCAAATATATCCCCCACTTCTATTACGAGTTGACCTGTGAGAGAAAATACCTTTATCGAAACTGAAGCCGGCTGACTAACTTCGAATGCAAATTGAGTGCTCTTACTGAAAGGATTAGGGTAGTTAAAGACATTACTTAAAGTAAACTCTGATGATTCAATAAGATTTAATTTAAGGTTCTCTTTTGAAACATTATTGGCATTGTCCCACGCCTCAATAGTGAGCATAACCTCGTCATCCAGATTCTGGAGAGGGTAAAAGAGTGTCCCTTCCGTATAACTTCCTGTATTGTAGACAAATAGATCTGTCACATCTTCTGAAGTTGACTCGTCCTCATCCTGCCAAATGCGGATATCATGGCCCACTTCCCCCGTGAGATTAACCCCAATTGGATCAGCAATTTCTACAGAGAGTATATCTTGAATGTTCAAATTATCTCCCCAGCTAACAGTTCTGCCGTCAGATGAGAAGGTAATCTGAGGACCTTCAGTATCCAGGGTATTAGACGTGTCGCCAATAAACGTTAATTCTGTATGAACACCCAATCCTTCCCAAAGTGTGTTATTTTGTTCACTGTAAAGATAGACAACGAGTTTTCCACTACTGTCACCTATTGTCACATCCTTGGGAAGAATAAAACCTCCATCGTATTCATTCCCGGTGAATTCAATTGCTCCACGGTACAGTGTTTTACCCGGTTTTGTATAAGGAACTGAATAAGTGTCGTCATCAATTGTGTAGGTAAAACTGGCATCTGATTCGCTATCATTTAGAATTGCAAAACCGTTTCCATCGGAAGGTTGACTGGACGTTGTAGTTCCGCTGAAATTAGCAGTTTCCAGAGCAGTGAGAGTTTCTGCAACTGACGGAACAGACACCGTATCACCAGGCATACAGATTTTCAAAGCGGGATCTCCAAAGAGGTGGAAAAGTTCACTTCCATAGCCGCCAGTTTTAATAGACTGAAAGATTGACCCGAGTGACTGGTTGGAGATCATTCCATTTTCGAATAAAGCGTCAAAGAAGTTATCAATAAACTGTTCATTGGCACTGAAAGAGATCGGATCTGTGGTCGAGATTATGGCGATGGCACCGTTTTCTTCCATTCGCATAAGTTCCTCTGACATGGCACTGCCGCCTACATTGTCGAACTTCCCCCAACTGCAGGTCCCGGCAATCCAGATGGGTAGACGGTTACCTGTATTAATCGAAGAGAGGTCGCCTCTACTGGTAGAAAGCAAAGTTTCATGAGTCCATTGATTGGGATTGCCGTGCCCAATAAAGTTGAGAAGAGCCGTACCTTCTTCTAGAACATCAAAAAGAGCTTGAGTGGCATTAGGTCTAGTGATTCCATAGCTCGAACCGTCACTTACTGCAGGATATCCTTCCGAATATATTTTTCTGATTTCCATTCCAAATGGAATCTCATTTGCAACATTTTCATTGTTTATAACATGTGATTTTTCTGTATTCACTGATGTTTCCGGCGCGCTGAAATCGTCTGCTAGTAGTGTGATTCTTCTCCGCCAGAGACCCATTTCCGGCTCAGCTTCATAAGCGATTGTTTTTGAGACCATTATTTCGGCATCCGTCAGTGTAGCAGCTGTAAAACGTCCAATTGCCATATCTGGTGTGGAACCGTCCAGATATACAAAACGATCGTCCGAAGAAATACCATTTAAGGTAAGGGACTGAAAAGTAGGGATGTGGTTGTTTGCATTCCCGGTGATATTTCGATAGTCGTAATCTCCATCTCCAAATAGGAGTACAAATTGGGGGAATGTATCGTCACTAGGATCCCGCCAGTTCTCCTTAGTCCACTTCAGAAAATACCGTATTGCCAGTGGGTCCGCCACGCCTCCTGAAAATTCGTTGTAGATGGTTTGCAGGGGAGCGGCTATGGAATTTTCGCGATAGGTAGCAAGCTCATTCGCAGACGCCAGAAATTCCGCCGGGGAGATGATAATGTGGTCTATTGGATAGGTAGAGATCCGCAGATCAGTGAATGTGATTCCCGTTTCATGTGTCATTTCCTCAACCTCCACCACATCTTCATTTGAAAAGACAACATAGCGAGTTGAATTCTCTGATGATAGTGAAGTTTCGAATGTTCCTGAACCTCCAATAAAAGAAATTTCCCTGGCATCTGTTTCAATGAAATCGGTGATATCCCAGATTTGTAGATCATCATCAGCTTCTTCTAAGGTAAAACGGGCAGCTGTCACATTCGCTGGTGACCAGAATTCGAATTCGTCACCTTCCCAGATCAACTCCCTGCCGTACTGAAACGTTAGCCAGTCCCGATAGAGTTTTGAATTGGAATTTGTGGAAGCATTCTCCAGCAGTATGTAATGAGTGCCGTCAGAGAGAAGATTTTCACTTAGGTCCAAAGAATACTCTTTCACGGAAACCCCAGAAAATGAAGTTTGAAAAATGACTCCGTTAGATTTGGTCTGTTGATAAACTTTGATAATATGAGAAGGCCAAGAGCCAGATTCGCTTGCTTTCGCGCCCTTAACTGCAAAATCCAGAGTAGCGTCTACACCCTGTTTGGGATTATGAATAGTAAAGGCGTTTGAAATAGTCTGGTCTTTTGTGAACGTGGTACCGAACCACTCAATCCCGCTTTCGTACGGATTTTCTGAATCAGTCTCCAGGTGCATGTAGGAAATACCATAATCAAGAGGTACAGGGCTATCTGGGGATTCACTGATTGTCTCGACTCGAAGACCCATTGAATCATTTGCGGTTGGCACAAGAAGCCAATAGTAATTAGTATCGGTGTATGGGTTTTGTGTGAATTGAGCTGATGCACCGCTCACATCGAATCCGCGTGGCCCCCGAGAGTAGAACAGAATTTCATCACTGCTATCGAAGGATCCGTCATCTTCTCCGGTAATAGATATAGCAGTCTCTATGAGGTTTTCCGGGATATCTACTCCGACGGTAGATGGCATGGGTCTGCCGCCCTGAGGATTGGTGTAGAGCCTGAGATAGCGCGGATCAATGGTGCTCACAGAGATGCCGGCATCTTCCAGTATTGAATGCGTGATCTTTGCCATGCCATCCTCTACGACAGGAATTCGGTAC
>DKQU01000006.1:0-3453 GCA_002471865.1 Fidelibacterota bacterium UBA7300
TTGTACATCTCTGCCTTGTAGATGGAGGGGAAAAGTGAAATCTAATTTTTTCAATAAAGGTTCGGGATCAAATTTGGGATAGGTTTCAGTTTGGTGCCCTTCCTCATCAACACGCTGTTTGAAATATCCTTCCTTATATAATAAGGTAATGGCACATAAAGGCAACCCTTCGTCAGCCGCCGCTTTAATATGATCACCTGCTAATATACCCAATCCGCCACCGTATGTTGGTAGACTGGAACTAATACCAATTTCAGCACTAAAATAGGCAATCTTGTAGTCGGAAGTCGTCATTTAGTTCATTCTTTCGCTCTGTTGAGTCAGATTACACATGCGTTCAATTGCTCCGTCAGACAGCAAATTGCGTTTGAACCGCCATATCCAGTTTCCCTCAACTGTACCGGGAATGTTCATGCGGGCTTCTGAATCGAGACCAAGAATATCCTGAAGCGGAATAATAGACGTATGCGCATTGGATTGTAGTGCCATCTGAATCATATCCCAGTTTATTTCTGACTCATCGTTGCCGAGATAGCTCAAAACTGTGGCACGCTCTTCTCTGATCTCAGCTAATGTTCGTGTAACTGCATTGCCCGGTTCGGCATGAAACCACCCCCGTGTTGTGTCATTATCATGGGTGCCGGTGTAGACGACACAATTCCGCGGATATTGATGCGGCAAGCAACCGTCTCTCAGCTCGTGGGGATCAAAGGCAAACTGAAGTATTTTCATGCCTGGCAGGTGATATTTTTCCCTCAATACGGTAGCATCCTTCGCCGCTTCGCCCAGATCTTCGGCAATGATCGGTTTCTTGCCCAGTTCACGAAACAGGGTATCAAATATTTTTTCTCCCGGACCTGTCACCCACTTGCCATTCTGTGCTGATTTACTTTCAATGGGTACTTCCCAGTATTTCACGAAACCGTTGAAATGATCAATGCGTACGATATCCACCATATCATACAACTTCTGCAGACGGTTCGTCCACCAGCGGTACCCTGATTTATCGTGCGCATCCCAACTGTAGATAGGATTGCCCCACAACTGACCTGTTGCACAAAAATAATCGGGCGGACAACCCGATTGTACGATCATAATACCATCTTCATCAAGCTGGAAAAGCTCCTGATTCACCCACACATCAGCACTGTCATGGGAAACATAGATTGGGATATCACCCACAATCCTTATCCCCTGACTATGCGCATACGCTCTCAGGCGATTCCATTGATCATCAAAGAGATACTGTACAATTTTCTGCCGTTGAATCGATTCTTTATACTCAAGGCGGGCTGATTTCATCGCTCCGTCTTTACAATGAGCGTACTCCGGATCCCAATCCGTCCAGACTGCCCCATCATGGGCATCCTTAAGAGCCGTAAACAGGGCATAGTCTTCAAGCCAATAAGCGTTCTTTTTACAGAATAAATTATAGGCTGATTTTTGTTTCTTTGTTGCACGTTTGTCGAACATTTCACAGACAGTATCGAGAACAGCACTTCTGGCAGGAACAACAGAATCGAAATCTACCCGATCATCAGTGAAGTTTGGCAATGCTTCGAGTTCACTATCTTCCAGGAGCTTGTCATCAACCAGCAGATTAAAACTGATCAGCAGCGGATTATTAGCGAAAGCTGAAATCGTCGTATAGGGTGATTTGTGATTACCTGTATCAATAACAGGGAGAATCTGCCACAGGCTCTGCCCCATTTCCTGCAAGAGATCAATAAAAGCATAAGCATGAGGACCAATTTCACCGATCCCGTAGGGTCCGGGGAGAGACGTGATGTGCAGAAGCACACCACTTCGTCTGGGGAATTCGGTCAAAATATTTGCCTCACTCTTAGTCAACGGCGTGAATGAATTGAACAGACTTCACTATTTGACAGGGAAATTATACCTACTTCGCCAAGCGGACTCTCTACGCCTTGCTTAGAAGATCATCCAGATGGAGATCAGCTCGACGCATCATCCTTTGAACAGTAGGATTAACGTCGATTTCCATTCGCTGACCGGCGAGAGTTAAATCGAGAACTATATGGTTTCTGGCAATCTCTGTGATGGCTTCATTGTTCGTCCAGATGGCCTTGTTATTCGGATGATCAATAGCTCGCCCCATGATTGTCACTTTCTGATCCGACACAAGAATAATTTTGGGATTCCAGATCTCAAGAAGTTCATCTTCGTCAATACCGTAAGAGATAACAGAACCGAGTTCGGGTGGAATATCACAGAAAGAAAATATGATGATATCCACCCCTCTATCCACCGCATCACGGATTTCCTGAACCAGTTTATCGTACTCCTTGCGCCATATCCCGAGAAACAGGGTCTCCATGGAACCGTTAATAGTCTCTCTCGCCCTCAGAATCAGATCCTTATAGCCGGTAATGTGCCAGAAGTCAAAAGCTTCTTCTTTAAGTTCGAGAGAATCGAGGGCCGTTTTGAGTGTATCCAGGCGGTCGGAAGTGAGCTGGCTGAAGTGCTCCAGGAGAGTTGAAGGTGGTAGCGGTATGAAACGCCTAGGAGATTCTCCAACTCCATTGATGATATTCATGGATTCAAGGTGATTAAGAACAGTGTAGATGGCCGACCGCGGTATTCCCGCCCTTTTACTCACCTCATATCCTGTAGCTGGGTTATTCCTCAGTAGAGTGATATATGTCTTGGCCGCATTTGCCGAAAAACCAAGGTCACCCAATGTCTCTACGATCATCTGCTCAGCACTCATCTTTTTCCCTCAGATCTCTAACACCCCTGACAATTATGGCGAAGTTTGGTTGCTCAATTATGGGGAAATAACTAAGTTTGCCTTTGCGTAACTCATTAGAGAGTTACTAAATATACACAAATTCCTGGAAACTGGGAACTGAAAAATGGAGCTGCGGCGATTTCTTTCTCTATCCATCACCCAGAGCAGAATGGAAACTGATCCTCGGTAAGGACGATAACGAAATCATCGATGCAAAATCGGTCAAGATGTTCGTCAGAAGTCAAGCTCCTGGCGGCCCTGACTGGATGCAAAAGTAAGTGTAGAGTACACAATCGAAGGGGGGGCGCTAACCTAGCTCTTTTTTTATTCTTTAACGGGTTTAGTGCTGAAGAGTATTGTGATGGCTAAATTACGGCGCATATTATGGGGTTTGATTTCAGACAAAATTGGCCGAAAAAAGTCCATAATTCTTATGACAACATTTCAAGGTGTAATTATGCTCATGGTGTACCATATATTTATTATGTACACTTATGAAATTGGTTTCATTGTAGGAGCTTCTATCATTGGATTTAACTTTGGTGGAAATTTTGCACTGTTCCCAGCAATTACTGCAGATTATTTTGGCAATAAAAATATTGGCAGTAATTATGGATGGGTTTTTTCTGCATATGGTGTTGCAGGGATTATTGGACCATTTATTGCTGGATATTTTAAAGATTCAGCTCAAACACTTACAG
>DKQU01000006.1:3797-25418 GCA_002471865.1 Fidelibacterota bacterium UBA7300
TATTATTGCAGGTGTTGCTTGTTTAGCAGGTACCCTGGTCATGCTTAGGTGTAATCCACCTTCTTTAGGTGATCGGCAACAAAGCACCACAGTATCAAAAAAAATCCTTACAGCTAAATGATATTTATTGATAAATTGATAGGAATATCCTAAATTGATGTAATAGGATTTTCATTTTCAAAATGATCTTTAAATCCGGAGTGGTAAAATGAAAAAGATCGACCTGAAAAAAACATATAAACAGTTTTATCAACCTTCATCGAAGGCGATTGAAGATATTACTGTTCCTGCTTTTAATTTCCTCATGGTAAATGGGGTTGGAGACCCAAATACAGCTATTTCATTTCAAGAAGCCGTTGGTGCATTATATAGTTTATCTTATACAATAAAATTTTCTAACAAATCTGAATCACCCGATTTCGATTTTACCGTGATGCCATTGGAAGCCCTTTGGTGGTCAAAAAATATGGATGCTTTCACCGATGGAAAAAAGGATGAATGGGAATGGACATGTATGATACATCAACCTGATTTTATATCAGAAGCAGATGTTATATCAGCAAAAGAGTCTGTAATGAAAAAGAAAGATCTTTTTGCTGTCAATGATGTGCGTTTTGAGACATTTGAAGAAGGACGATCTGCTCAAATTTTATATATTGGCCCCTATGCTGATGAAGCATCCACAATAAAAAATATTCACCAATTTATTTCTGATGCAGATTGTGAACTATCAGGATATCATCATGAAATATATTTGAGTGATCCAAGAAGAACTGCACCAGAAAAATTAAAAACAATTATTCGTCAACCTATGAGATCCAAGGAATAGTCCTATGGAATTAAATGTAATGCAACCGGACCAACTCGATGACCTGATTCAGGGAATATCTTTGGCTGATTATCAGGTGATTGGTCCGATGGAAAGTAATGGCGCAATCGCCTATGAACCCATCGAATCAGCTGATGACCTTCCTAGGGGGATTATTGATCATCAAAGGCCTGGGAAGTATGCCTTGCAAAAGATACAATCAAGTCGATTTTTTGGATATACAGTATCTCCATTTTCATGGAAGAAATATTTATATCCACCCGTCCAAACTTTATTTAAAGCAGAAAGGAATGGACAGGGAATTCAACTAGAAACAGATAGTCATGATGTGAAATATGCTTTCATCGGCGTCAGAGCTTGTGAATTATCTGCAATAAAAATTCAGGATAAAATTTTCTTGGGTGGAGACTATGTCGATCTCCATTATAAAGAACGTAGAGAAAATGCTCTCATTGTTGCTGTTGAATGTTTTAATACATGCGAAACATGTTTTTGTGATTCAGTGGGCTCTGGTCCAGAGATCCCAAATGGGGCAGATATAGTATTGACCGAAATATTAGAAAGTGGAGAACACTACTTCTTAGTGCGGTCAGAAACTGAAGCTGGGCAAGAAATATTGAATCAAATCAGTTTAAAAGATACTGAAAATAATCACTATCTAATTAAAGATGCACAGCTAGAACGTGTTAGAGCAAAACTGAAAAGAAAAGTTCAGACTACAGGTTTAAAATCAAAGCTGTTGAAAAATCCTGACCATCCTAGATGGGACGAAGTTGCTGAACGTTGTTTAGCTTGTTCAAATTGTACAATGGTTTGCCCAACTTGTTTCTGCGCAGATGTATTTGATATAAATGATTTAGACGGAAACACCAAAAGAGAACGACGATGGGATTCTTGTTTCACATCTGATTTTACTTACATCCATGGTGGGAATATCCGTCATTCAGTCAAGTCTCGATATCGTCAATGGCTCACCCACAAATTTGCTTCTTGGCAAGACCAATTTGATTCACTCGGCTGTGTTGGTTGTGGTCGCTGCATCACATGGTGTCCCCCCGGTATCGATATCACTGAGGAATTGAAAGCACTTTCAATACCCCCGAATCAATATAAAAAAGGAGAAATAAATCATGTCTAATTTTATTGCTGAACAATTATCAGAGCATCCCATTTTTAAAGGACTACCATTTATAACGCTAAACGATATGATTGATTGCGCTTCAGAAAAAATATTCTCCAGGGGTAGCACAATATTTTTAGAGGGTGAAGATGCCAATTACTTCTATCTCATTTTGTCCGGTGCAGTCGATCTGTCTCTCCATACCCATAATAAAGGTCCTATAGCAATTCAATCCCTTCATAATGGAGATATCTTAGGATGGTCTTGGCTGTTTTCACCATTTGTTTGGCATTTTGATGCATTGGCTAGAGAAAAAACAAATACGATCAGAATAGATGGAAAATGCATTAGAAAACTATGTAAGGATAATCCTGAATTGGGATATGAATTAATGAACCGATTTTCAAAAGTAATGTTGGATAGACTGAATGCAACTCGGTTACAATTGGTTGATATATATGGATAATGACTCAAATTCGATAATGGCATTCAATCGCCACTCACCTTTAATCCCTGGGATTTTTGAGGTTAAATCAAAAAGTAAAGAAACCCATGACACATGGAGTATTGTCCTAAATAATAAAGAACCCTGCAGAGTTGAGACTTTTAATCCTGGTCAATTCAATATGTTATATGCTTATGGTACTGGAGAGATACCAATATCAATTAGTGGTGATTGTAGTAATCAAAAGTATATAGTCCATACAATTCGTGATGTAGGAAAGGTAAGCCACGCGCTTTGTAATTTAAAGTCCGGAGACCAAGTTGGAGTTCGTGGACCATTTGGAACCACCTGGCCTATGGATCAATTAAAAGGTAAAGATGTTGTCATCATTGGTGGTGGGATTGGATTAGCACCTATACGACCAGTTATTTTTCATATTCTTGAAAATAGAGATGATTATAATCGAGTAGCCATTGCCTACGGAGCAAGAGCTCCGGAAGAAATGTTATATCCAACTCAAATAATGGATTGGCGAAGTCACCTTGATATGCAGGTTCGAGTCACAGTGGATTCTGCATCACCTAAATGGCATGGCCAAGTTGGTGTAGTAACAACATTAATCCCAAGATTGAATTTTAATCCTGACAATACAGCTGCATTAGTTTGCGGACCCGAGATTATGATACGATTCGCCGTAAAAGAGTTGATTAGCAATGGGATTAACCCTGATGAAATTTGGGTGTCAATGGAACGAAATATGAAATGTGGAATCGGATTAAGTGGCCATTGTCAAATGGGATCTATGTTCGTTTGTAAAGATGGTCCTGTATTTAATTACATGGATGTAGAACGATATTTTCGAATCAAGGAGTTATAATGTCTAATACAAAACCTAAACTCGCTGTATGGAAATTTGCTTCTTGTGATGGGTGTCAGTTATCTCTATTAGATTGCGAAGATGAACTTTTAGCGGTTGCGGAAGCTGTTCAAATAGCCTATTTCCCAGAAGCAACTCGAGAGGTTGTGGAAGGACCTTACGACGTATCCTTTGTTGAAGGATCAGTTACAACACCTCATGATGAAGAACGGATTAAAGAAATTCGTGAAATGTCCGGCATTGTTATTACCTTGGGTGCTTGCGCAACATCTGGAGGTATACAAGCATTAAGAAATTTCGCGGATGTAAATGAATTCACCAATATTGTCTATGCGCACCCCGAATATATCAGTACGCTTGATACATCTCACCCAATTTCAGATTATATCAATGTGGATTTTGAACTTAGGGGCTGCCCGATTGATAAATATCAACTTTTAGAAGTAGTGATTTCACTACTTGCAGGTAAGCGACCTGCTATTCCAACACATTCAGTCTGTATGGATTGCAAGTTGAAGCTGAACACATGTGTATTAGTTGCAGGGAATGAACCTTGTCTCGGTCCTGTCACTCAAGCTGGATGCGGCGCACTCTGTCCATCTTACAATCGTGGATGTTACGGTTGTTTCGGCCCACAAGATTCAGCGAATACAGATTCAATGACGGAAGTCTGGCGACACCTGGGTGTTTCAGATGACACCATCCTGCAGACATTTCGGGGATTTAATGGATTTATAGAACCTTTTAAAGGAGCAAGTGAACGCCTTGAAGAACACAAAAACCATTAAAGTCGATTATCTTGCCCGCGTTGAGGGTGAAGGTGCTTTGTTCATTAAAATCAAGGACAACGAATTACAAGATTGCAAATTAAAAATTTTTGAACCGCCGCGGTTTTTTGAAGCCTTTTTACAGGGGCGCCACTTTACCGAAGCACCGGATATTACAGCCCGTATCTGTGGAATTTGTCCCATTGCCTACATCATGAGTTCTATCCATGCCATGGAGCGAATTCTGGGTATTGAAGTAGGCGGACAACTTCGGGAATTGCGCCGGCTCATCTATTGCGGAGAATGGATAGAGAGTCACGTGCTCCATGTATTTATGCTTCATGCGCCGGACTTTTTGGGCTATCAGGATGCCATTCAACTTGCAGGCGATAAACCGGAATTAGTGAAAATGGCGCTGCGTCTGAAAAAGGCAGGGAATGAACTGGTTCGGCTCTTGGGTGGTCGGGAGATTCATCCCATTAATAATAAAGTGGGGGGATTTTATAAAGTCCCTGAAAAACAGGACTTCGCCCCTTTACTGGAAGAATTAAAATGGGCAAAGGATGCATCTATTGAAGCGGTAAAAGTTGCTAATTCTTTAGAGTGTCCTGATTTTGATCAAGATTATGAATTTATAGCACTTCACCATCCCGACGAATATCCTTTCAATGAAGGACGACTTATTTCAAATACCGGTTTGGATATTGACATTCAGGATTACGAAGATCATTTTGAAGAAATTCATGTGGAACATTCCAATGCGCTGCATTCCATACATATAGAGCATGGTAATTATTTTGTTGGCCCACTCGCAAGGTATAATCTCAATTACAATCAACTTTCAGAACTTACCAAACAAGTAGCAGTTGATATTGGGTATGATAGAATTGTAACCAATCCATTTCAGTCCATCGTAGTCAGATCATTAGAAACTGTTTATGCAATTGATGAGGCGATTCGAATTATTGAAAATTATGAAAAACCAGAAAAGCCGGCTGTTGATTATGACATTAAGCCCGGTATCGGTTGGGGCTGCACCGAAGCGCCCCGGGGCATTCTCTATCATCGCTATGAAATTGATGAAAAAGGTACCATCAAAACGGCAAAAATTGTTCCACCTACGGCACAAAACCAAAGTCGGATTGAAGAAGATTTGTCAAACTTCATTCCCAAATACATGGATTTAAGCGACGAAGATCTCACTTGGAAATGCGAACAGGCGGTGCGGAATTATGACCCCTGCATCTCCTGTGCCACCCACTTTTTGAAATTGGATATTGAACGGGAATAATATGACTGAATCAATTTTAATCATCGGCGTTGGCAGTCCTTACCGCTGTGATGACAGTGTGGGACTTGCCATCTTGAAACAACTTCGCCTACATGAATTGCACAATGTGCATTTGATGGAACGGTCTGGTGAAGGATCAGATATTATGGATATATGGCAAAGCTATGGCCACGTAATTTTGGTGGATGCAGTTCAGTCCGGTTCAGCCCCCGGCACCATTCACCGCATTGATGCCAATACAGAAAAAGTGCCTACCGATTTTTTCCATTATTCCACCCACGCCTTTGGCGTGGCGGAAGCAGTTGAAATGGCACGAACCTTAGGTGAATTACCGAAACATGTACTCATTTATGGTATTGAAGGAAAAGATTTCGAAATAGGAAAAGAAATTTCAGCGGAGATAGAAAAAAGCGCTGAACAAGTGGTACAGCAGATTCTGGATGATATTCATTCAATCAGGGAAAAGGAATTGGCGCATGCATGAACTCACCTGAGATGACTGACAATCCAACTGACAGGCATGGCGGCCAGACCGTCGTTGATATACTGATGTCCCACGGCGTACGGCACATCTTTACGCTTTGCGGCGGACACATCTCCCCTATTCTGGTTGCCGCCAAGGAAAGTGGTATCCGCGTCATCGATGTGCGCGATGAAGCGAGTTCTGTATTCGCTGCTGATGCTGTTTCGAGACTTTCCCAGACGACAGGTGTCGCCGTTGTCACTTCCGGCCCGGGACTTACCAACACTATCACCGCCGTTAAGAACAGTCAACTTGCCCAGTCGCCCATAATTCTCATTGGAGGCGCCACGGCTACTGTGCTAAAAAACAAAGGTTCCCTCCAGGATATCGATCAGTTGGCGCTATTGAAACCTCACATCAAGTGGTCTGCCACCGTCCGCTACGTCAATGAGCTCAAATCTAAACTGGAAGCCGCCTTCGCCGCCGCCCAATCGGGTGTCCCCGGGCCTGTATTCCTCGAGATTCCCGTTGACCTTCTCTACCCCGAGCAGATGGTGCGCGAATGGTACAAGACCACATCAGGGACAAAGAGCCGCGGGCTTCAGGATACACTGTTCAACAGCTATCTGAGATGGCATCTGAAACGGCTCTTCAGCAAAGGAAGACAGTCATCAAAAACTATAACATTTGATGCGGGATTTGCTCCCCCTTCCCCGGGAAAACTCCACCGTGTTGCGACGCTCCTGAATAAAGCTGAACGCCCAGTCATGCTGGTGGGGAGTCAGGCGATGCTGTCAGCCGCAAAGGCGCCGGCGATTCAGGAGGCGATCCGGTCGATGGGAATTCCAACTTATCTCTCCGGCATGGCAAGGGGTCTTCTGGCCGAAGATGACCATTTCTATTTTAGACATAAGCGGAAACTCGCCTTGAAGGAGTCCGATCTGGTCATCCTTGCAGGCGTTCCGTGCGACTTCCGCCTCAATTACGGCCGCCACATTCCGAGGTCGGCCAGTCTGGTTTCTATTAATCGCAGCCGTCACGATCTGAGGAAGAACAGACGACCTGATCTGGGTATTCCGGCTGATCCCGCTGAGGCGATCCTGAGTCTCGCTGAAATGAGCGACGGAAATCAGAACCGGGAAGGCTGGATCAACACGCTGAGGCAGCGCGACAATGAGAGAAGAAACGAGATCGAAAGCCAGGCCGCCATCGATACCGGTTTAATCAATCCTCTGAACCTATGCCGGGAGATCAACCTTCATCTTGATAATAATAGCATCCTCGTGGCTGACGGCGGCGACTTTGTGGCGACGGCCTCCTACATCATTCAGCCGAGAAGTCCGCTGTCGTGGCTCGACCCCGGCGTCTTCGGTACCCTCGGCGTCGGAGGCGGATTCGCCCTCGGCGCAAAGCTGTGCCATCCCGAAGCGGAGGTGTGGATACTGTACGGCGACGGCGCGGCCGGATTCAGTCTGGCGGAGTTTGACACCTTCGTCCGCCATAACCTCCCTGTCATAGCCGTAGTGGGTAACGATGCCGGCTGGAGCCAGATCGCCCGTGAACAGGTGGAAATGCTCGGTGACGAGGTTGGGACTGCCCTTGCGTACACCAATTATCACAAAGTGGCTGAAGGGTACGGCGGAGTAGGATTGTCTGTTCAGAGTTCGGCTGAGCTGCCAAATGTACTCAAACGAGCCAAGGCGACAGTCCGGGAAGGTAAACCTGTACTCGTGAATGCTCTGATTGGGAAGACGGACTTCCGCAAGGGATCGATTTCGATGTAAGATGGCAAAAGCCGGACCAGTTTCCGGATCCACCAGCCAGTGGAGACTAAATTGGTTTTGCAACAGAGAGAAAAGCCCGGGAACTCCCGGGCTTTTCTCGGAGGAACGCAACTAAAATGAACCGCCTTATCTGAGCAGTATCATCTTGTGAGTCCGGAAAAAACTTCCTGCCTTGATTCGGTAAAGATAGACACCTGTGCTCACAAGCCGACCGGAGTTATCCTTACCATCCCAGACTGCCACCCTTACTCCCGGTTCTTCCATGCCGCTCACCAAAGACCTTATCTCCTGTCCCATAAGATTGTACACTTTGAGATTGACGTAAGACGCTTCCGGTAAGTCGAATCTGATCACGGTCACGGGGTTGAACGGATTAGGAAAGTTCTGGGAAAGATTAAATTCCGTCGGAACTGTCTCCCCATCCATCAACGACAGTACCGTATTTGATATGCCCGGAGTAGGACTGTCGCCGCCTATTCCGTCAAAGAACTTCCAACGATCTGATCCGTCCGGATAGCGACCGTAGCTTATGTCCGTAGTCTGACCTGTATAAGTGAGGGTATCAGCGGGCAAGATAGCCGAATTGTAAAGACCGATCTGTTCTCCACCCTTACCCAGTTTAAAGTCGGCGTGGAGAACGCCTTGATCAGTCTCTCCGTCGCACCAGATTAACAGGAAACCCCCCGATGCGATCGTGGTCGATTCAGGAGCACCATCAGGAATCTGCCAGAGTGTTGGCTTACTCAGATTGTCCGTCATATACCATCCGCCTATATCGACAGCTTCCGTTGTGGGGTTATAGATCTCAAGGAAGTCGTCGAAGTCACCATTCTCATCAATACAGCAAGCATCATTACTTGTCAAGAACTCATTGATCTTAAGCGGTATCGGTGCAATGTACTTGCCCTTATCAAAGTCAAACTCGTAAAACTTGTTGCCCCGGTCACTCACCATATAGACCACTGTCTCCGATGCAAAAGTTACTCCTTCAGCCTGATTCAGTGGAATAAACCATGAGCGCAGATGTTCACCGGATTGTGAAACTTCATTCAGCGAATAACCTTGATCACTGACTATGAAGAGTGTGCCCCAAGTGGGATGAATCGAAATCCCCGAGACATCGGCCGAAAAGGTCAGAGTTGTCCTAGCCAATTCATTTCCGCCGGCATCCAATTCGATTAACTTGGATGGATTCTTCTCCTGAAGCACAAATATATGCCCTGTGCTGTGATCGATGGTAATTCCCTCAAGACCATCGGTGAGGCTGGCATCGGGAGTCACCGAAATACTACCCACTTTTGTGCCGTCCAGTGTGTATTTGACTATTTCCCATGTCGTCTCCTCAACAACGTAGATTGTGTCGTAAGTGGAGTTAAACGCAATACCCTCAAAGTCATTACCGCCCACCATCAGAGAATCGAGAACCTCCCCCGACGTGGAGATTTCGTAGATGTTGGCATTGTTGTCGTCATTGTGAGTAAAGAGGGTTCCACTGTTTGCGTTGTAAGCGAGACCTGAAGGTTCTCGAACTGGCAGATCCACCTCTTGAATCGGCACCCAGTCCGTTACCCGGTAAGAGTTAGGTTCGCCTGGCGCAGATATTGGATATACTGACTCAGATGGAGCATCATCTGAGGCGTGGATGTACCAGTACACAACGACTCCGCCCTCCTGAGCAGGAATGGTACCGCCGTACACGCCGTCTCCCGCGCTGCCGTCATTATGCTGACCGTCATCGACCATGGAAACACTCGAGTATGAACCTGAAGAAGGATCATAGTTGAGTTCAACGGTTAAGTTCGATGCCGAAGACATGACCATCGCTGATAAGGAAACAGCTTCATCAGCCTCAGGGAACATCGGCTCTCTGATCACATCAGAGATGTTAGGACCTTCTGCCACCTCATTGGTAGAACCTGGTGTTGGGAGAGAAAACGTTTGCCAGTTGTCGGCCGCATCGGGATAGCGCCCGTAGGAAACGTCGGCTGTCTGAGCGTCAAAAGTGAGCGAGTCAACCGCCACAGTTATACCACCATTGTCATAGAACAGACCCACCGCATCACCGCCGGCGCTCAGTTTGAAACCGGCATGCAAAACATCCGGGGATGTTACCGGATCCTCCTCACTTCCGTCGCACCAGACCAGTAGGAATTCACCAGCCGGGATAGTTGTACCTGATGGAATAGTATATTGAGTCGGGGTCGTATAGTCATCGGTCATGGACATTCCCCCAATATCAACATCGGATTCACCATAATTGTACAACTCGACCCAGTCACTGAAATTGCCGTTCTCGTCCTGATTCACATTGTCATTCTTCGCAAGAAACTCATTAATCCTCACTGTGATGTTGCTTCTACCCGGCGACGGCTTGTAGTACCATTCCCAGTTATCAACCAGAGTACCCGCAGTCGTCCCTCCATCTGGCGACCGTCCAAAAGATGTATCAACCGGCCATTCACCAAATGATAGCGAATCCATAAAAGATCCATCCGGTTGCACCAAGGCCACTGACTCGCCTCCGCTGCTGAGGCCGAAACTGACGTGCAATGGGCCGTAAGTGGGATGCTTATCAGCGAAAATTAGCAGAAAGCCGCCAGGTTGGACGGTGGTCACCTCAGGCTCTGCATCACTTAGCTGGAATGCAGTGGGATTATTGAGGTCATCCGTTACATACCAGCCTCCGATATCGACCGCTTCGGTACCAGGATTGAATATCTCAAAGAAGTCTGAGCAATCATACCACAGACAGTCATCATGGGCTCCCTGTTTTGCCATTACTTCATTAATGTAGAGCGTCTGTCCCATTCCAACCGATAATGAGCCGAATATGATGACACTCAGTAGCATTTTTTTCATGATTCATTTCCTCATATTATAGTAGACTAAATATATCCATATAGAATTTGTTTATCATTAACAAGAATTATAGCAAATACTATGCCAGATTGTAGCAGACAGTGTTAACGACGACATGTCAATACCATCTGGTCTGTATGCTGTAACTACATTCGTCAAAATGACATAATATCGTCTAAATCTGTACTTGGACATTTCAACGCTCCACCGAAAACTGATATAGCCTCTCACTCTCATCACTGATAATATAGATCAGACCACTCTCCTCATCCACGGCAATGCCCTCGCCCTTGATCACTTCAGTGCGGTACTTGCGAACGACCTCTCCATCTGTCCCCACCCGATATACCTTCTCCTCCTCATCGCTCAGAATCCACAACTGCCCGCTTACGGCATCGTAGGAGATTCCTGAGTAGTCTGCTGCAAAAGTGATGCGGTCATAGCTGACAAACTCGAGCGTTGCGTTAAGTTCTATGAGGGCGCCGGGGTCTTTCTCTTTCAGAAGATAGGAATGACCGTCCTCCGGATTGATAGTGATTCCTTCCAGCCCGCCGCCACCGGTAACGCCGCTGAGAGTCACTCTGCCGAGTTCGTTGCCGACTGTATCAATCTGTACCACCTCTCCGGTCAATTCCTCCACTACCCAGAGTGTAGAATCGAGGATACTCTGCACCACCCCTTCCATGTCGGCACCAGTGTATGACAGCCTTCTTACTATTTCACCCGTCAGACTTATCTTGAAGACTGCGCCCCCCGGCTTGTCGCTCACGGTCCAGAGGTGATTCCCGTCCACAGAAAATGAGAGGCCCGAAGGTGACTTAATATCGAGATCATAATCGGCCACCGGATTGAGAGCGTACTCCACAGTCACGGTTGAAGAAGTCGTATCCGAGTCACCTCCATCGTCGGTTACGATGAGTGTCACACGGTAAGCAGCATCGGATTCATAGATGTGGTTCACCGTCACCGCCTCGCCTGTTTTTCCATCACCAAAGGTCCAGAGGAAGGCTACGATATGACCATCTGAATCAGACGACTGGCTGGCATCAAGTGTGACCGTATCTCCCGGTGACGGGCTCTCGGGAGAGTAACTGAAAGACGCCGCCGGAGGAAGATTCTCCTCGAGCGGATCGGTACACGAAACTGCCGCCAGAAGGCAGCACCCGACCATGACCGTAAGTACCCTCATCAGCCCTATCCTAGTTCTCAGCCTAAGCCTCCGCCTTAGCCTTCAAGCAATTTTAGTCTGTCAGCAGAGCCAGAATCTGGTCCAGGTCATAAATGACAATGCGGGAGTTCCACTGGTCCACCACCGCAAGCCGTCTCGAGCCGTCTTCCAACTGCACCGCAGCAACACCATCGGGCGAAGCGAGTTCGTTCTTGCGCCAGCTGTTCTTCAGATGAGGAAAAGCACCGCCGACAATGATATTCTGCTCATTATAGTTGATACCATCAATAACACAGTCCGAGTGATCGTCGCAGTAGTAGAAGGCGTTCTTACCAAAGAAGCCCGCCAGTTTGCCTGTCTGGATTTGCACGACATAAACCCTACCACCTTTCTCATCCACCGCAAAGAGGTAGTTGCCGAACAGTCGTACACCCTCCACAGAGTCGTCAATCAGACCTGACACAATGGAACCATTTTGCATAGTGACACCCAAGAGCCGCTCAAGAAATTTTCCCGTATCGAGATCAAACAGCGCCACGTAGCGGTACTTTGCGCTGTTTCCGAATTGATTTTTAAGCGGTTTCTCCTCAGCTATAAACAGCCATCTCCGGGCATCGTCGATAAACATCCCCTCGCTCTTTCGCATCACTTGAGTCACTTCTTGAGAAGCGGCGAATTCGGTATCATAACGGAAAGAGCTACCTTCACGCCTGAACTTTCTGAAGCCGAAATTGTAGACTTTTCCTTTGCGGAATATCTTCTTCGCCATATCCACCACAAAGACATCCCCGGCCGGCGATACAATCAGTCCCTGCGGTTTTAGGAGGCAATCCTCGTACTCGGACCTGTAGTAGTCCTCCTCTGAAATATCACACGGCTTGCCGATAAACTGATCTACAGTCAGGTCAGGGTTCAGCCTGACGATTGTACCCTTCTCCTCCAGCGTCACATAGATGTATCCGCCCCCGTCCTTTGCAATGCCGGTGGGAGCAATTTCCCCACTCAGGCCCAAGTCATCAGCCGTGATAGAGCTGACGAATTTGCCGGAAGGTGAGAACAGCTGAATGCGATCGTTGTTTACGTCGCTGACGAGCAGTGAGCCGTCAGCCAAGAATTCGACGTCATCGGGCTGTGCCAGCTGGTTCGGTCCGCTGCCATAACCGTCTTGCGGGCTGGGAGCAATTCCGAGCGGAGTTATCTTCTCCGTTAGATCGAGATTACTTATATCAGGCGACTGCCCCGTAACAATCACAGCTAGCATCAAGGCAATGAGGAGACAGCTCTTCCCCACGCCCATCGCTCTTACAGCGATGACCGACATTCTATTAAACTAACCCGTATGCACGGGGATAGCCAGCACCAAGACTGACTACCCCCTATATGAAAGCGTATCTACTCTCTCGCCCACTGGGCAGTGTACATAGTGATACTGCCTTCTCTCTCGTTGGCAGAGAAAATAACCCCGTTCTCCTGATGGGCACCTAGTCCTTCGGCGCCAATGGAGCTTTTTCCCATCCCAATGTCATTCTCATAGTCAACACCGGCCGGCGCCATCGAATCGAAGACCGGATTGGCTGGGTCGGTCACATCATAGACAACAACAGCATGAGATTCTTGGAGCGCCAGGACAGCGTAGAGCTTTTCTGTTTTTTCGATGAGAGCGCATTCCTCAGGTTCCGTCCGCTTCTTAGACTTCCTCTCATCAATATTGTACGGGGGCGCTGTGAGGTCCTGTTCAATGATATACGGACTGCCCAGAAGTGCACCGTCCGGAAGACTCATCATCTGGAATGTGCCGTTAATCTCATTCGAGAGGAGAGCGTATTGTCCATCGGGTGATATGAACAGACCATCGGGCTCGGCATCAATCCCTTCACCACCAACGTTTGAATCATCAGGAAGATCCACAATCGTCACCTTGTCATCTGTAAGGGGAACATCAGATGTATTGAAGATGACGATCTGACTTGTTTCCTGCACGGAGCAGATGACCGTTCCGTCGCTGGACGTCTCACAGTGCTCCGGCTCGGAGTCTTCTGCCCAGTCAACCAGGTAATCATCGGCGAGAGTGGCGCTGGCGACACCTCCTGTCAGATCTATGATGGATATGCTTCCGCCCCACCTGTCTTCAGGTTTACACGGCCGGTCCTCACGATCGTCTTCGCAAGCGACAATCAAGTAGGAACCGTCTTTGGTGAAAGCTGTTCCATCCGGGTTGTAGCCCACTTCAACTTCGGCAACTATCGATCCATCGGAAAGTTTGACTAACATGACTTTTCCTTTGGCGCAGTCCACCTCGGCCACACAGACGGCAATGTAGTTTTCACCACTTATCTGTGGGGAGACGTCAATGGAAGTCATCTCTGCCGTCGCGGAGCCCGGATCCAGGGAGAGCGTTGTGCCAAATGTGAAATTCGTCAGCGTGTAGTCCACCACGGTTACCTTGTTTACAGCCGATGAGACAAAGACAGCCTTGTCCTCGGTTCCTGGCACTATGCGTACGATTTCCGGATTTGCGTTCTGTTCAGTTGCCCTCGAGAGAACTGTTTCGATACTGAAGCTGTCATACGTAATCTCGACCTCTTCTTCCTCTTCTTCACAACTGAGAATCAACAGAAACCCAGAAATCGCCAATGTGGTCGTTAAGACCTTCATGGCGTGTTTCATCGTTGTGTCTCCTTTTTGTTTGTTTCAGTGATCACTTTTTTACGTCTTCTACCGACTTCACTTAAACCGAAAAAGCTCTGTTTACTTCTTATCAAAATTCGTACTTAACCTGAAGCAGCAGTTGATTATCTTTCACATGGTCATCTTCGGGTGGATCGCCACCTGTTGCTTCATCTAAGAGATAATACTCCAATTTAACAGTGAGATAGTCATTTACCCGCGTTAATAGTGCCACCGTCGTCATTGTCCGATCCCAAGATTCGGTTTCCCCCAACAGCGGTGGATGCCTGCGGAGGTTCAGCGTTCCGTAGCGGAAAAGAGGTTCAACAGCTTGCACCGGCAGGAAATTCTCTGTTTCCAGAGAATACGACCCCTCGACGTAGTAACCGTCTCTCGGTAGTAAGCCGTCCTGTGCGCTAATATATTCACCCCTGATATGAATACCAAAGCGGTCGAAGCCGCCTCTGCCGCCATACCACCAGTGAGTCCTGTCCGAACGGTCACCCATATCATCGTAACCGGCCAGCGTCTGTGAGAGTTGCGTCTTCCAGTCAAAATCGTCAATCAGTTCCCCGGTGTAGTACCATCCTTGAGCCGAGAGACCGAACGCCTTTAATGTGAGAGTGCTGCCGTATTCAAAAGTTTGACCATCTTTGTTGTCATAATCATCATAAACGATCATTTTGAACGATTTGTCTTCTGCGGCGTCATCGGAGCCCAGCGGCCGCTTCATGTTAAAGGACAGACCCCCTTCTATCTCGATCTGATCCGAAAGGGTCAGCTCTGTCTTAGAAGCGATATGATACTCCCTCCCTTTCCAGAAAGCGGTACCGATGAGAGGATACCCCTCGGTGCGGCGCTTGGTCCTCATGAATGGTTTGTTCTTACCTATTTCCACTTCAGTGTTGATCGATGGAAGCTTGAGTTGAGCGTAGTGTTTATCGACGAACGCCTTATTGTCTCCAAAGCGGAATTCTATCTTATAGAAGAGGTTCTCACTGTAGTTCGCCCGCGCTGATAGTATGGCCTTGTCAATACGCATGTGAGGACTACGGGTCTTGACCTTTTGATAGGTAAGATCCTGGTTTGTAAATCCACCCGGCCCCTCAACGTCGACGAACTCCATTTCCACCTCACCGCCAAACAGGATATCAAGACCGCTCTCACTGGCGACAGAAACAACGTCGACCTGACTGTAACCAACCGTTGCCAGTCCCAGAACCATTCCACTGATTACTATCGATTTTGATCTCATTCTTCTCTCCTTTAGTTTAATCATTCAATTCTTTTCCTATGCTTGAGCCCTGACGTTCCACACGGTGAGCGCCATCAATAGTGACAGCACTCCGGCGGATACCAAAAACATAAATGCGTAATCGAAATTGTAAGTAGTCTCACCTAATATCGTTGTTTTACCGGCATCCAACAACAGACCGCTTATCCAGTCCTGGGTTGCCGCGCCATGACGTCAGATCATTCTTCGTATTCGAAAAGAAACGCAGCCTTCAGTTTTCCGGGGACTACCCAATCGGGTGCCTCTTCCTGCAATCTATCAATAAATGTTGTGCACTTTCTCAATGCTTCTTCAGAATAGTCGCGATCTTCAGGAAAAGGGTGATCAAATGAAAATTCAGGAATTCTCACCTCTTCACCACCCAGATCAAGCAACCATACTGTCAAATCAATCCGTCCTTTCAAGCCGTCACCAAATTCAAACTTTCCGGGACGCATCATCCGCTCATCTGCCGATGCTTCTGCTACGAGCTCCAGCTCGGTATCCTCCGGTAAACCAAAGGTAGATAAAACGGGGTAGATCCTAGCAAATTCACCGATTCTAAAAGATGGAGTATGGTCTAGTTCAACAAGATTTTGAACCGAAAAGGTGATCTCTTTCCCACCGTTCTCTGCGGAGAAATAGACAATGTCAGACTCCAGTTCGATTTTATCATCCTTGGGAGTATAACCGTCACCGATAACAACATCAGCAGTAGCAGCTATCTCAGGCATAGTATTTCTGAATTTCAGCGAAAACTCCGAGCCGGGTTCGCGGTGTCCTTCCTTGTACTTGATCTTCCGTCGCAGTATATAACCGTTTTTCTTGAGGTCATAATTGCGTGTGTCAAAGAAAGAAATTTCTTTGTGCTTTATTTTATATGGATGTTCACTTTCCGCAACAGGTATCCCTTCCTCTTCTGCCACGGCTTTTATGATTGTCCAGTAATCCCTGAATCCCTGTTCGATATCAGCGAATCTGGCTGAATCCAAAAGCAACTTGTACTCACTGGAATTCAATTTGAACTCATTTTGGCTGTTCGAAGTGCACCCTGCAGTAAACAGCAGCACAACCAGAACGGGAATATGTAGAATCTTATTCACTGTCTTCTCTTATACCTCCAATTCACTTCCTTCTTCGCCAACATTAACTTCCTTAATAGTCTTCGCGATATTTGCCAGGTGAACACCAACCTGTTTAATTAAATCCATAAACTCCACATGAACTTCATGAGTCTCAATTGATTTCTCTTTTTCTGCATGTAGGCGCTTCACATGTCGTATACGGAAATCTGATTCCAGTATCTCATACTTTTCTTCTTTACGAAGGATCTTTTTGGCCATAGCCGGATCCATTTCACCTAAGGCATCCCGAAGCCGGCTCATCTGCTTACTTACTTTTTCGTGGTAAGTGATTAACTCTGCCTTCCCTTCCTTGGAAAAATCGCTCTCCAGTTGCAGTCTCTTTGTGGCCAGTGGCACCAAATTTCGATGAATGATATCACCAATATTTTCCATATCGTTGGCAATGGATATCATGGCATATACTTCGCTCATCTGCTTATTACTCAATTCCTGGCGACCTATTTGCACCAGATAATCCACCACCTTCTCATCGAGGAAGTCAATCTTCTCCTCTCGCATCTCAATCCCTTCCAGAATTGTCAGCTTGGGATAGATTTCGTCCTCCCCCGGTTCGTCAAAAGTGAAAGGGTGAACAACGGCTCGGAGCATTCGAGCTATGATCTTGGACATGCGAGATATTTCAGTCTGGGCAAGTTCAATGGCAAATGCAGGATGTGAGATTTGGCTTTCGTCCAGATGCCAGGTTGCAGGAACAAGCCCTACTTCAATCTCTTCCTCTGGTACGCCGGGGATCAACCGCTCTACCACCCGCACAATCTGCGGTATAAAACCGATTAGTAGCGCAGAATTGATGAAGTTAAATCCGGTGTGGAACAGTGAGAGGGCGACCGGAATGGCGGCGGCGGTGAGGAAAGGAGATTGCCCTCCCAACTTTATCGCCACATAACCAATCATCTGGATAAAGGGATAGAAAAGAAGCAGCATCCACACGACTCCCAGCAGGTTGAAGATCAGGTGGGCACGGGCTGCCCGTTTGGCGTTGAAGTTAGCAACAAAGGCGGCAAGGTTGGCGGTGATGGTGGTGCCGATATTTTCCCCCAGTACCATCGCTGCAGCCATGTCAAACGGAATCCACCCTTCGTGAGTCATCAGCAGGGTGAGTGCCATGGTGGCGCTGGATGATTGGATAATCAGAGTTAGAATTGTACCGATTGCCAAGAATAGCAAAACCGACAGATAACCCAGATTCGTGTATTGTTGTAGAAAAGAAAGGATCTCAGGATTGTCTTTGATATCGGGCACAGAATCCTTGAGAAATTGCAATCCAATAAAGAGGACGGAAAAACCGATGAGAAAGAAACCCCAGTGACGACGTTGATCCAATTTGGAGAGCGAAAGGAGGAAACCGAACCCAACCAGCGGTAGTGCAATTGCACTCATCTTCACCTTGAAACCGAGAATCGAGATCAGCCAAGCGGTCACGGTGGTACCGATATTGGCCCCCATGATCACTCCTACCGCCTCGGTCAATGTCAGTAGACTGGCATTGACAAAGCTCACCACCATCAAGGTAGTGGCAGAGGAAGACTGGATCGCAGTGGTGATAAACAGTCCAGTCAGTAGCGCCAGAAAACGGTTTGAGGTGGCGGCGGCGAGGATTTTGCGCATTTTGTCCCCTGCCAGCTCCATCAGAGCATCACTCATCACTTTCATCCCATAGAGAAACAGGGCAAGTGAACCAAGTAGGGTCAGGATATCGGTAAAGCCGTACGTCATTGCATTGTTGCCAGAATCAACAGAAACTTTTTCTGTGATAGGATGATTTACGTCGCCTCTGCCATCTTATGAATGGTCTTTGCAATATCGCCCGTATAGACATTTATCTGTTTCAATAAATCCATCAATTCCATATGAATTTCGTGTGTTTCTATGGATTCTTCTCTCTCTTCATGAAGGCGTTCTAAATGCCGCGTGCGATATTCGGTCTCCAGATCAGCGTATTTTTCTTCCTTTAACATAATGTGTTTTGCTATGTCAGGATCTAACTCCGAAAATGCCTCTTTCAAACGGCTGATTTGTTTACAGATTTTGGTATGAAAAATATCCAACTCTTCTCTGCCTTCATCGGAGAAATCTGTATTCAACGCTGATTTCTTAGCAATGAGGGGAATCATATTTTTATCAATAGTATCACCAATGTTTTCGATATAATTTACAATGGACATCATCCCATATACATCTTGAATCTGGTGGTCAGATAATTCATGCTGTCCAATTTTCCGAAGGTATCTCACTATCCGCTCATCCAGATAATCCAGTTTTTCTTCTCGCATTTCTATTCCTTCTACTAGGGACAGTTGCGGGTAAATCTTATCCTGCAGTGGTTCATTGGTGGTAAAGGGTTCAATTACTGCTTCCAGCATGCGTCCGATGATCTTTGCCATACGCGAAATCTCACTGCGGGATAGATCAATCGCAATCGCCGGGTGTGATATCTGCGAATCGTCAAGATGCCATGTTGCCGGGATAATTCCTTTCTCAACTTCCTTATCCGGCAGCATCTTGTAAACATAATGTGCCAGGATGGTTGTAAATGGCAGGAAAACCAGCCCGACCGTTAGATTAAAGATTGTATGAGCATTGGCGATTTGCCTGGGGGTTTCGGATGCTAGTTTATCCATCCCAACACTTGAAGATGTTGGTGAAATTGATCTTATGATTTCTGCGAAAGTAGGTATCCAAAAAATAAATAAGAGGACTCCGCCAATTTTAAATATTACATGAGCGATTGCAACACGCCTTGCTTCTCTCGAGGTCCCAATACTTGCTAACCCAGCCGTAATACATGTACCAATATTTGCACCAAATATTAACGGTATACCTGCGTCAAGAATAAGTAATCCTTGTTGCGCCAGGACAATAACAATTCCAGTAAAAGCACTGCTGCTCTGGATCAAAGCAGTGAAAACAACCCCTACCAAAAGCCCAAGAATCGGATTTTCCAAACCTCTGAGCATATCGATAAAAGGTTGGTAGGTGCGCAGTGGTTTCATGGCATCGGACATGAGTTTCATCCCGAAGAAAAGAATACCAAAGCCCATTATGACTTCGCCAATATGTTTACTATTTCCCTTCCTAGAAAACATCCTGATTGCAAAACCAATAGCAATCATTAACAGTGCATAATCTGTTAATTTAAATGCTATTAGTTGTGCCGTTATTGTTGTGCCGATATCAGCTCCAAGAATCACACCGAGGGATTGAACAAAGGTCATCAATTGAGCTTGTACAAAACTAACTAACATAACTGTTGTTGCACTGCTACTCTGAATCACCATTGTTACAAACGCACCAACTGTCATTCCAATTAATCTATTGTTAGTCAGAGCCGATAATATTGACCGCATTTTGTCTCCAGCAGTCTTTTTCATCCCTTCACTCATCTGCTCCATACCAAATAGGAATAATGCAAGCCCACCAAACAATGAGAAAACCAACATTGCCCATTGTATAGTTGCATCCGCATTAGCAGCTCTCAGTGGATTTAATACACTTAATAATACTACAATCAGCATTGACCATTTTCTTTTCAGTGTGTTAATATTTTTCATTTTCTCTTTACTTTGTAGTACGTTTCTTTTCTTGCTTGTATCAATGGTACAGCAAAACTAGCAAGTGCTACTAATAACATAATTAAACTTGCGGGTCTCATAAAGAATACTGTCCAACCACCCATCATGACGGCACGTATAAAATTAGTCTCTGCAATATTTCCTAGCACCATACCGAGGACTATAGGAGCAACCGGATAATTATAGCGTCTTAGGATCCAACCGAAAACACCAAATCCTAAACAGGCTATTACATCAAAGAATGAATTACGAACGGCAAAACTTCCGATGATTGATACAGCAAATATTATTGGGAATAATATACGTTTTGGAATTGTAGTTACTTTAATCCATAATCGACTGCCAAAGAATCCAAGAGCTAATAAAATAATATTTGCTAATAATAAGCTTGCAAGTAAACCATAAATAATGTCAGGACTAGAAATAAATAGTTGCGGACCGGGAGTAAGATCGTGAATCATTAACGCTCCGATCAGTACGGCAGTGGAGGCACTGCCCGGTATTCCTAATGTCAATAATGGAATTAATGCACCGCCAACGGAACTACTGTTTGCTCCTTCTGCAGCTGCTACTCCTTCCATGCTACCTTTTCCAAACTCCTCAGGTGTTTTGCTCATTTTTTGAGTCAAATCATAGGATATAAATGCAGCTATTGTTGCCCCCGCTCCCGGGAATATCCCGATTATTGTACCTATAACAGAAGAGCGCAAAATGGTCAATTTTAACTTCCAATATTCTAAGAAAGTTGGCCATTTTTGTTTACCGGAATCAGCAGCTTTGCTGTCAAATTTTCCGTTTTCCAATTGTTTAAATATTTCGCTTAATGCAAATAAACCAATCAGTGCAGGTATCAAAACGAATCCATCATATAAGAATGATAGCCCAAATGTAAATCGGCTTACTCCTGAAATCGGATCTATACCTATAGTATTAATCAGTAGTCCAAACATTGCTGCAATAAATGCTTTGATCCAATTTTTTCCACCAAGTGATGCTACTGTGGTGAGCCCGAATATCGCTAAGGCGAAATACTCAGCCGGATGAAATTTCAAAGCGACTTTTGCAAGCGGACCTGAGAAAAATATTAATATTAGAGTACCTACAATACCTCCAATTGTTGATGCTACTAGAGATACTCCAAGTGCCATACCCGGTTTACCTTTTTTAGTTAATGGGTATCCGTCAAATGATGTAACTACAGATGATGGAGTGCCGGGTGCATTGATTGTTACAGCTGTAATGGAACCGCCATAGTTTGCAGCAATATAAATTGCGACAAGTAAAATCAGTGCTAAAGTTGGAGTCATTGCATATGTAAAGGGGACTAGTAATGCCACTCCCATCGAAGGAGAAAGCCCCGG
>DKQU01000110.1 GCA_002471865.1 Fidelibacterota bacterium UBA7300
ATTTGGGTTGCCGCAATGTTTACACTATTCATCATGTCATTTCTATTTAAGGATAATCCATTCTATAAGTTCGCAGAATCCGTTGTAGTAGGCGTTTCTGCTGCTTACTGGATGGTTGTAGGATTCTGGGATGTCATTGTCCCCAACTTGTTTGGTAAATTGTCCCCGAGTTTTATCAGCAGTTGGGCCATGCCGGGTCTTAGTGGTGAGGCAGACCTCTGGTATTTGGTACCTTTGGTCCTGGGAATCATGCTTCTCTGGAGACTGGCGCCGTCAGGAACATGGATCAGCCGTTGGCCGCTGGCATTCATTATCGGTACCACAGCCGGAATTCGTCTCATGGGATTCATCCATGCTGATTTCCTCAGTCAAATCAGAAACAGCATCATTCCGCTGGCGGTTTTTGAAAACGGATCGTTCTTGTTCTGGGATTCATTTCTCAATCTAGTACTTGTTATCGGAGTTTTGACCGCCATTGTCTATTTCTTCTTCTCAATAGAACACAAGGGAGTTGTGGGCAAGACTGCCAGAGTCGGAATCTGGTTCCTTATGGTTACCTTTGGCGCCGCCTTTGGTTATACGGTCATGGGTCGGATTGCACTCCTTGCCATCCGTTTGGAATTCCTCTTCGATGACTGGCTCTGGATTATCGATCCCGCCATGAATCGAATCGCAGGAATGTGACAAACTGCATTAACGAATTGGTTGAGAACTGGCGCTTCTTGAAGTAAAATCTCTTAATCTCTCTATTCAATCTGAAGGAGATGTTATCCCTGTTGTGGATGATGTCTCCTTTTTTGTCTCTTCCGGTGAAACGGTAGCTTTGGTAGGTGAATCCGGCTGTGGCAAAAGCCTTACCGCTCTTGCAGCCATGCGCCTGAATGACAGATCATCCATTCGAGAAAGCGGAACTATCGAATTCGAAGGGAAGGATATCACTCAACTAGCGGCAAAAGAGTTGCACGAATACAGAGGATTTGATGTAGCAATAATCTTCCAGGAGCCAATGACTGCTCTCAATCCTGTCATTCGTTGCGGAGCGCAGATAAAGGAAGTTCTTGATCAGCACGATATCGGAAGTGGAGAAAAAAGCGAGGTCATTGATCTTCTTGAGCGAGTCAAAATGCCGAACCCTGCTGAAACGTACAAAAGCTACCCTCACGAACTGAGCGGTGGTATGCGCCAGCGGGTATTGATCGCCATGGCGTTAGCCGGCAGCCCAAAACTACTGATAGCCGATGAGCCTACCACGGCTCTCGATGTAACAGTTCAGGGACAGATCATCGAACTCCTCTCAGATCTTCAGCATGAAAGTGGAATGGGAATTCTCTTCATTACTCACGATCTGACTATAGTTGAGTCTATAGCTGACAGGCTCCTCATCATGTACGCAGGGCAGATTTTGGAAGAGGGTAGAGCCGGAGATGTTTTGAATAACCCAAAACATCCCTACACGCAGGCACTGTTATCGTGTGCACCCAGTATCGCTAAAAAAAAAGACAAATTGAGCACCATTCCAGGTTCTGTGCCACAGCCTGGTGCGTATCCGATCGGCTGTAGGTTTCATCCTCGCTGCGACCTTGTGGAAAGTGTTTGTTCTCAGGATGAACCAATACTGCAGAATATCGAGGGGAGAGTGGTGAAATGTCCGGTAGTTTGACAAGATTGTATTGTCTCATTTCCCCTTTGAATTGCAGTCGCTTCCCATCTAAATTTCCCCGCCATTTTGAGAGCATAATACAACTATCTCAACAAATATAGGAGCCTGCTTTATCAGGAATGCAATTATGAGTTTATTAGACAAACTGGGAATTAAAGAGATCAACTCCGGAGCCTGTACCGGGCCTGACGGCTGGCTCAGCACTGAAGGCGGTAAAATTCTCGAATCCGTCAATCCGGCTACCGGGAAAGTAATCGCAACTGTTCATCAATGTTCGGAAGATGATTATGAAACAGTTATCAAAACATCAACGGAGGCGTTCAAGGAGTGGCGGATGGTGCCTGCTCCCGTACGTGGTCAACTGGTGCGGAAGATCGCTGACCGATTGAGAGATCAGAAGGATTATCTTGGTAGTCTTGTATCACTGGAAATGGGGAAGATCAAGCAGGAAGGGGATGGTGAAGTCCAGGAGATGATCGACATCGCAGATTTTGCCGTGGGCCTTTCACGACAACTATACGGACTTTCCATGCATTCTGAGCGTCCTATGCACAGGATGTATGAGCAGTGGCATCCGCTAGGTCCAGTGGGCGTAATCACTGCCTTCAATTTCCCCGTGGCCGTCTGGTCGTGGAATGCACTCATTGCAGCAGTCTGTGGAGATTCAACTATTTGGAAGCCGTCATCCAGCACGCCTCTCTGCGGAATTGCTGTGCAAAATATCTGCAACGATGTGCTGGCAGATTCGGGCCATCCCCCTATTTTCGGTCTCATAATAGGCAGCGGCAGGACGGTAGGTGACAGGATGGTACGCGACAGCAGAGTTCCGCTTATCTCCTTTACCGGCTCTACACCTATGGGAAAGAGCATCGGAGGTATAGTAGGCGAACGGTTGGGAAGTACCATACTAGAGCTGGGAGGTAATAACGCCATTATAGTAGATGAGGATGCTGATCTTTCCCTCGCTATTCCTGCAATTCTCTTCGGAGCAGTGGGCACTGCAGGCCAGCGATGTACGTCGACCCGTCGAGTATTAATACAGAAGAACGCTTTCGACAAAGTCGCCGATGCGCTTAAATCAGCATATGGACAGGTTTCCATTGGAGATCCATTGGAAGAAGATACTCTCATGGGGCCGTTGGTAAATCAAGGAGCAGTTGACGACTACTTGGCCGCCCTCGATAGAATCCGAGAGCATGGAGGCGAAATACTTTTCGGCTCTAATGTTAAGGAAGGTTCTGGTTATTTCGTCGAACCGACCATAGTAAAAGCCGAGAATTCTTGGGAAATAGTGCAGGAAGAGACGTTTGCACCAATTCTCTATCTTATCGAGTATGACGATATTGAAGATGCAATTGAAAAGCATAATGCTGTTCCACAGGGACTTTCCAGCTCTATGTTCACCAACAATATTATCAGCGCAGAAACATTCTTGTCTCCAGCAGGGAGTGACTGCGGTATAGCCAACATAAACATCGGTACATCTGGTGCGGAAATCGGCGGAGCTTTCGGAGGTGAGAAGGAGACTGGAGGCGGTCGCGAATCGGGTTCAGACGCCTGGAAAGCCTACATGCGTCGCCAGACAAATACTATCAACTGGAGCGGCAGGATGGAGTTGGCTCAAGGAATCTCTTTTGGTGATTTCAGCGAATCGAAGTAGAAAATGTCAACAGTTCAGCCAAGCAATGTAAGAGAAGTTTTAAGTCGTCATATCCTGGCAGATGGATTTGAGCCAGTTATTGATCTGGATAAAAGCCACGGCTCATGGCTGGTAGATGGGAGGGACGATAGAGAATATCTAGATCTATTTTCCATGTTTGCTTCCATGCCTGTTGGATACAATCATCCTCGTATACTTGAGGCAAAAGATCGTTTTGCCTCAGTAGCATCTAATAAGCCTACTAACTCAGATGTCTATTCGATTCAGCTGGCTGAATTCGTAGAAACTTTTTTTGACATTGCCATTCCGGATCATTTTGCCTACGCGTTCTTCATTGAAGGCGGAGCTCTCGGTGTAGAAAATGCTCTCAAAGCTTCGTTTGATTGGAAGGTAAAGAAAAATGGTGTGGATCGAGGTTTAGGAACACAAGTAATTCATTTCAAGCAATGTTTCCACGGTCGTACCGGGTATACTCTATCGTTAACGAATACCTCTGATCCTCGAAAAACGGAACATTTTCCTACATTCGATTGGCCTAGGATTGTAAATCCGAAAGTAACTTTTCCGCTCAATGATGAGAATTTAACCGCTGTAATGAAAGTTGAAGAGGAGGCGATCAGTCAAATCAAATCTGTCATTAATGCTAATGGAGAAGACATCGCATCTATGATCATCGAACCGATTCAGGGTGAGGGTGGAGATAATTACTTTCGAAAGGAATTCCTTCAAGCACTTAGAGTTATTTGCGATGAGAGCGATATCATGCTAATTTTTGATGAAGTCCAATCTGGCTTAGGACTTACAGGAAAGATGTGGGCGTGGGAGCATTTTGATGTAGTACCGGATCTCATGAGTTTCGGGAAAAAGACACAGGTTTGCGGATGTGTTTCCAACCGTCGAATTGACGAAGTCACGGATAATGTATTTAAAGAATCAAGTAGAATAAATTCTACCTGGGGAGGAAACCTGACAGATATGGTACGCAGCACTATCTATTTGGAGATAATTAAAGAAGAGCATTTACTGGAAGCTGCTGCCGAAAATGGAAAATATCTTCTAACGCAGCTTAAGGAACTTCAGGAAGAGTTTCCTAAGCAGGTGATCAATCCTCGAGGATTAGGTCTCATGTGTGCTTTCGATTTACCTACAGGTGAGCAGCGTGATGAACTTTCTGGAAAAATTCTTGATAACGGTGCATTTATACTCGGTTCTGGAATAAAAGCAATTCGTTTCAGACCACCTCTAAACATATCTCGTGATGAACTCGATACAGGTATGGAGATTATCCGTACCTCCATGAAGCAGTTGTATTGAAGTATAGAAAAAATTACCCAACATTTCTTAAATTCTTTTTCATCCTTTTTCCGCTAAACCCTGTGGAGTATTTTCGTGTCTAAATATCAGTTTATACACTCTCAAAAAATGCCTGATAATCTTTATCGAGGAACATTAACTTATATGCAGAAGTACATTCAATTAATTGGTTCTGAAATATTATCAAAAGACATAAAATAGAATTGACCTACAAAAGTCCATGACCGGTTTGTTCATATCATTTGAAGGGATTGACGGTTGCGGAAAATCGACTCAAGCCGATCTGCTTAAAAGCCATTTAGAATCTAAAGGAGAAACTGTTGTTCTCATCCGTGAGCCGGGAGGAAGTATAATTTCTGAGCAAATTCGAGAAATTTTGCTTAATCCGGAAAACGACACAATGGACGCTTCAACAGAGGCGATCCTTCTTGCCGCAAGCAGATCGCAATTGACGAGAGAGGTTATCATTCCGGCCTTAGAAAGCGGACATGTAGTAATTTGTGATAGATATGCAGATTCCACTTTAGCGTATCAAGGATACGGTCGTGGGATCAAATTGGAATGGCTTGAGAAGTTGAATGCATTTGCTACAGCGGGAGTGAAGCCGGATATAACACTTTTGGTTGATCTTTCTGTTGATGAAGCTCTTCGCAGAATGGAGAGTAAAAGTTTCGATCGTATAGAAATGGAGGGTGTTGAATTTCTGGAGAGAGTGCGAAGTGGATATCTAGAAATGGCCGAAAGTTTTTGTGAAAGATATTTCATGTTAAATGGTCTGCATACTATTGAAGAAATGAGTAAAATGATTATTAATAAGGTTGAGGAGATAAAAAGTGAAATTAATTAAAATAATTTTAGTTCCTTTAGTGATAGTTGTATTTGTTTTTCCGGTTCAAGGATTTCCGACAAACGATTATCAGGATATTTCTGACAATGGCAAAATGATTTTTGAGGTTTATAAGAAAGTAATGACCCATTATGCCGATCAGGTTGATGCTAAAAAATTAGCAGAGGCAGGAATAGAAGGGATGCTCTCTAAGCTGGATCCTTACACTGTTTTTCTTCAGCCGGAAGATCGCCAGGGATTGGATATGCTTACTAAGGGTAATTATGGCGGTGTAGGTATTCAACTTGGTTTAAGAGACGATTCTCTTACCGTGATTGCACCCATGGAAGGTGGCCCGGCAATACGAAGCGGAATTATGTCCGGCGACAGGATTATAGG
>DKQU01000108.1 GCA_002471865.1 Fidelibacterota bacterium UBA7300
GGAGCAAATTAAAACTTCGTTCGGGACATTCTTTTTTTAAAGACTTAATCCCTAGAATTTTTTATAAATTATTTTCTGTAGTTAAAATGCTCATATTCGTTTGTAATGCAATTTACCCTCCGTTGTGGTTAATTTCCTTTGGAGACAGATGGAAAGCGGCATGTTACTAAATATCTTTCTGGGCAGCTTGGCTCTTAGTGTTGTCCATTTCTTGATTCCTAATCACTGGATGCCCATTGTAGTGATGGCGAGGACAGAAGGGTGGGACCAAGGACGTTCTCTGAGGATAGCCGCTCTCGCCGGATTTTCACACACTGCGAGTTCGATTATGATCGGAGTTGCAGTTGGTGCTCTCGGTTTAAAACTGACAGAAGTAAGCAAATCCGCCATGGAACTTGTGGCACCGGCAATCTTCATGATATTCGGTGTTATATACATTTTGGCTGGAATCAGAGACAATACCCGCCATCATAAGCACCGGCATATTCATCTGGAAGAAGCGACAAAAAAGAACACCCGCACAGCAGTGACTGCTATTGTCATCGCCATGTTTTTCTCTCCCTGCATGGAAATTGACACCTATTTCTTCAACGCCAGCCTGGCAGGTTGGCAAGGGATTCTAACTGTTCTGGTGACATATTTTCTAATAACAGTGACGGGGATTGTCTTGATGGTGCGTCTGGGACTGAAAGGATTGGAAGCTGTTAAACTGCAATTCTTCGAGCAGTATGAAAAACACATCATGGGCTTCATTCTCATCCTCATGGCCTTAACGTTTTATGTTTTTCTTCATTAATGGAATCTGCATCAGAAATTACGGTGAAGTTTGTTGAGAATGACTGGGAATTGGAAAAGGCATTTTCTATTCGAAGAACTGTCTTCATCGAGGAACAAAATGTGCCTGAAGTGATTGAAATGGACAGTTTTGACAAAACGGCTTCTCACATCCTTGCTTTTGACCGAGAGAGGCCAGTAGGGACAGCCCGCTGGCGGACGACTGGTAACGGCATCAAACTGGAGCGGTTTGCCGTACTAAGACAATTTCGAGGAATGGGGATAGGGAAAGCTTTAGTGCAGTTCATTATGGAGTTTTTGGGTTTTGAGGAGCGGATATATCTTCATGCACAAGAGTCAGTTGTTGCCTTCTACGAAAAGTTTGACTTTCAAGTACAAGGAGAGTTATTCTTTGAGGCTGGAATCCCGCATCGTTTGATGGCCTACAACAAGGATTCAAACTAACCGATGTTCAAACGCATACTAAAACTCGCAAAGCCTTATTGGTATATTCTGATACTTTCGGTTATCGCTTCGTTGGCTTATGTATTTTTTAACTCCTTGTCAGTCTGGATAACTGCGTCTCTTATCAATAATATATTAACTGATTTTGAAACACTTTCTGCCGGTCAAAAAGCGCTGGAATCTGCGTCGAGCCTCAGCATAAATGAATCGCTCAAGCTCTGGACCAACAGACTCGTGCTAAAGGAGACTCAAGTTGATACGCTGAAAGCGTTGTGTGTGACTATTCTAATTGTTTTCTTGATGAAGAACCTTTTCCAGTATTTGAAAAATCTGCTGACCGGTTTTGTTCAGATAAGTGTGGTCAGAGATCTGAGAAACAGATTGTTTAACCACATTACCTCTCTGTCCCTCTCTTTTTTCGATAGAACACGAGCGGGTACATTGACTTCAATTGTTCTTCATGATGTGAATAACATCCGACGATCCTTATCGGTAAGCTTCCATCGTCTTCTTGTTGAACCCATTAATATTCTGATGTTTGTTGTCTTATTGATGATAATCAGTTGGAAGCTGACATTAGCGGTGCTAGTTATCCTGCCACTGGCAGGATTTGTTATAACAGTGGTTGGGAGGAGCATTCGAAGGAAGGTCAAGCGGACATCTCTTCAGGTAGCGGACATTACAGCGACGCTAACGGAGACTTTGAGTGCTATTAGAGTGGTTAAAGCATTTGTCATGGAAAAAACTGAGAGGCTGCGTTTCGGGGAAAAGACTTCCCGTCATCGCAGGCTGGTTTACCGACAGATGAAGCTTCGTTACGGCTCAACTCCTGTCACAGAAACTATTGGTGTGGTTGTCGGTGTGATACTTCTTTGGGTTGGAGGGATGCAAGTTATAGATAAGGTAATGAATCCGGAAGATTTCATCCGCTTCATTCTGTTGATGTTCTCGGTGTTGACACCTATTCGAAAGTTGAACACTGTCAACCAAGATCTACAGACGGCTATGGCGTCAGCAGAGAGAGTGTTTGGTCTATTGGATAAACCCCAAAGTATCATTGTAAGTGAGAATGCCAAGGATATTGAAGGATTTAAAGAGTCCATCCAGTTCGAAAAGGTATCCTTTTCTTACGACAGCAGTAGCAACTTTGTTTTGAACAATGTGAATCTGGAGATCAGAAAGGGTGATGTTGTGGCAATTGTGGGCGAAAGCGGTGCAGGTAAATCCACTATGGCAGACCTGATACCGAGATTCTATGATATTCGCGAAGGAGTTGTCCGTCTGGATGGAATTGATGTGCGAGAGATTCAGCTGGATTCTCTCAGGAAACTGATGGGCATTGTCCCGCAGGAGACGTTTCTCTTCAACGATACCATTCGGAACAATATTGCTTACGGTACGGAGGGAGTGGAGGAAGAATCTATACGGGAAGCAGCAATAGCGGCCAATGCAATAAAGTTCATCGAAGAACAACCTGACGGTTTTAATGCGGTTGTGGGTGACCGCGGTGTGAAATTGTCCGGTGGTCAGCGTCAAAGGATTTCTGTCGCCCGAGCGTTAATCAAGAATCCCCCTATTCTCATCCTCGATGAAGCTACATCAGCACTTGACAGTGAAGCCGAAAAAAAGGTGCAAGATGCTATCGACCTCTTAATGAAAAACCGCACTGTATTTGTCATAGCTCACCGCCTGTCAACCGTTGTCAATTCTGATAAAATTGTAGTGTTAAAGGGCGGTAGCATTGTGGAAGAAGGGACACATAATGAATTGCTCCAGAAGAACGGCGAATATAGACGGCTCTATGATATGCAATTCAGAGAAAATTCTTCTGCATGACTTTTTCGCGCTAATGAAAAATGCCGCCCCAAGTTCATCAATCCTGATCTGTTTCGGTACTCGCCCGGAGGTAATAAAACTGGCTCCTGTGATAAAAGAGTTGACGGCGAGAGGAATCTCTTTCCGAACGCTTTTTACCGGTCAACATGATGAGCTTTTCAGCGATGTTGCCGATCTCATTCCTGAACCCGATATAGACTTGGAAATTATGGAACGGGAACAGACTCCTTCAGATGTATTCGAAGCAGTGAGTAACAGAGTAGCGCCAATCCTTCGCAGTGAGCTTCCGGGTCTTGTTATCGTTCAGGGTGATACTTCAACTGCAGCAGCAGTCGCTCAAGCTGCATTTAGTGAAGGAATTTCGATAGGGCATGTGGAAGCCGGTTTGCGAACTTATGATCTTGAATCACCACGGCCGGAAGAGCACAACCGCCAGTTGATTTCCAAGATTGCTCATTTCAATTGGGCACCTACTGAAACAGCAGCCAGGAACTTACATAAAGAGGGTGTAAGTAACGTAATGGTAACAGGTAACACTGTGATAGACAGTTGTAGTCGTTACAATTTTCCCATTAGCTACGGGAACAAGGTTTTGGTTACGCTTCATCGGCGGGAGAATTTTGGCGACCGGATGGAGACCATGTTTCGGCAGTTGGATGAGCTCGCGGTCAAACACGGTGATCTCGAGTTTATCTTCCCCATGCATCCCAATCCACAAGTGCAGCGTCACCGGGATCTGCTAGGGAGTCTGAATGTTGTACAACCATTACAGTACCTTGCTTTATTGAAACTGCTCAGCGATGTCCGCTTTGTTATCAGTGACTCCGGAGGTATTCAGGAGGAGTGTGCGGTATTCCACAAGAAAGTGCTTGTCTGCCGGGACAAGACTGAGCGCCCTGAAGGTGTGGCGGTTGGATTAGCCAAGGTAGTCGGGACCGATATCGCAGGTAATTTCGCATGGGCGAATGACTTTCCTGAATGGGAGGGTGAGAATCCATACGGGGACGGGAAGGCAGCAGGGAGGATTGTGGATTCAATCGTGGACAGCTCTTATGCTTCATGACTAATCACCATACAATTTCTACAAGTTTGAACTATTACTATTTAGCTCACAACTTATACCAGTATGTCTATTCGTATCCGATTTACCGAGAATTGGGTGGTGAGTTTTTAGCTTGGACTCGCGATACACATTTCAAGCTTTTTCAACACTTTTTTCTTAAAGCTACGGGAAAGTCATCTCTTGGTGTGTTACCAAGGGTAAAGCGGATTGACCGAAAAAATATTGTAGGTTTAGAAGGAATTCTTATCGCTAACACGCTCCATGAATTGGGTTACGATCATGACAAACTGAAGTCTGTTTTAATGTATCATGGTACGTCTGATAAGGTTCCCCGGGTGCCGCGGCAAGTGGCGAATCAGTTTGACTATTATCTTCTTTCGGGACCCAAGAACGAAGCTAAACTCAGTAAAGCAGCCCAGATTAGTTTAGATTCACCCCGCCTGGTTCGTGTTGGCAATTGGATGTTTGATCCGGTTGTGCAACAGAATTATGATCTAGCGACTATCAGGGCTCGTTTTGGCATCAAAGATAAGTCCCGGCCAACTATACTCTATGCGCCAACATGGGGATATGGCGGCGGTACCCTTCTGAAGTATGGCCCTGATTTTCTAAAAACCATTCCTCAAAAGTATAATCTGATTGTCAGACCGCATTATGGCGAAACAAACTACATACAGAAGCTGAAGAAGATGGTACCGCATAACTTGAGAAAATGGGTGACTTTTGCACGGCCTTCCCATATTTTTCGGAACGGTTATATTGACAATATGTTAATAGCTGATCTGCTGATCAGCGAGACATCATCTATGGTCTATGAGTATCTGATCATGCGTCGACCAATAATTATTGCTGAAACCAAGACGGATGAAGTTGATATGACTGATGATGGGATGAGTGTTTATCACGTAGCTGATCACTACAGTGATGGCGATGATATCTTAAAAATGATACAGAGGAACCTCGATGATAAGTCTTTACCACAAGATATGGAATCCCTTTTGAAAAAATGTTTTTATTTCAATGATGGTAAATCTACCCAGAGGTGTTTGGATTTTCTGTGCACTCTCTCCTAATGACGAACTGCTGTGAGTTAAATGAGCGGTAAGTATAGGTTAGATAGCAGAAACGCTGCTGCTGCTGTTCGCATGCTGGAAAAAGTCACCAGCATATTCGAGAAGCACGGGATAAAGTATGTCCTGACTGCAGGGACGCTACTAGGAATTTATAGAGAGAATCGACTGCTGCCCTGGGACAATGATTTGGATCTGCGTATCTTCCGAGAAAATGAAGATCAAATCATCAGAGTAATTTCCAAGATAAAGCGCGCTGGTTATCTGGTACGAGTACGATATCAGAAAAAGGAAGATCTTCCGTTAAAGCTCGACGAAGTCAGGATTGTCAAGATTTACAATCGTAAGTATCTTTTCGCTAAAGGTGAAGTGATGATGGACTGTTTTATAGCAACCCGTCATGAGGAACAATATGTTTGGTCCTGCGGAGGTCTCAAACACTATACAAAGAAGAGTGTTCCGGCTCGTTTTTACGATAAATACGACAGTTTAACTTTCAAGGGTAAACGTTATTCCATTCCTTCTCATATAGATGATTATCTGACTTTTCGATACGGTGATTGGAAGACACCGCAAGAGAAGTGGGATTATAGAAGAGACGACGGGGCGATCACCTATTCAAGAGTAATAGCCGAGG
>DKQU01000037.1 GCA_002471865.1 Fidelibacterota bacterium UBA7300
CCATCCATGTTGATAGATATTGAAAATAATCTGCCTACCGAAATCGACTACCTTAACGGCAGGATCGTGGAATATGGCCGGAAGCATTCTGTGCCGACTCCAGCTAATGAAACTATTACGACTTTGATCAATCTTCTAGAGCGTAAATCGAAATGAAAAAAACCATAAGCTCGAAGAAGGAATAAGTATGGATAGTATTCAGGCATGGCAGATGGTTGCCGGAGACGAACCTTTTGAATCCATAGAATTATCTGTTCCAAAATTAGAAGATGGCAAAGCCCTTGTGGAAGTAGCCGGTTGCGGTGTTTGCCATACGGACTTGAGTTTTTGGCATTACGGTGTTCCCACCCGGCACGAGCTTCCTCTGGTTTTGGGCCATGAAATTAGTGGCATAGTTGTAGATGGCCCATCAGATATAATTGGTAAAGCAGTCATTATTCCGGCTGTAATGCCATGTGGGAAATGTGATCTTTGTAAGAGAGGAAGAAGCAATATTTGCCAAAAACAACAAATGCCCGGGAATGATTTTCACGGTGGATTTTCCAGTCATGTTGTAACCCCGGCTCGTATCCTGGCGGAAATCCCTGAAGAAGCTCTACATAACCATTCACTGGCAGAATTGGCTGTTATAGCTGATGCTGTATCAACACCGTATCAGGTAATGGTAAAGAGCGGAATTAAACAAGGCGATTTTGCTGTTGTAATTGGTGTTGGCGGAGTCGGCATCTATGCCGCACAACTTGCGAAAGTTTTCGGCGCACACGTGTTGGCGCTGGACATAGATCAAAACAAACTGGAGCAACTGGAGCAGGTGGGTCTTTCCCAGACTCTGAACATCAAAGAGATGGATATCCGAGATGTCAAGAAGCGCGTCAAGGAAATCTGCGAAGAAATGGGAGCTCCGCCTAATCAATGGAAAATCTTTGAGATGTCCGGCACGAAACCTGGGCAGGAGTTGGCTTACGCTCTCTTGGGAATCGCCGGCACACTCTCTATCGTTGGGTTTACCATGGATAAACTGGAGGTCCGGTTAAGTAATCTTATGGCATTTGATGCAAATATTATTGGTACCTGGGGCTGTAAGCCTGAGCTATACGCAGATGTTTTGAAATTGGTCGCTGAAGACAAGCTGAAAATAAAACCATTTACAGAAACCTTTCCCATGTCACAGGTAAACAAAATATTTCAACAAACATTAGAACATAAATTAATGAAACGATCAGTGATGATACCGGATTTCGAGAATAACTAACTACTTGGAGAATGATATGAGCAACAATTTAGAAAGCCACAATTTAGTCGATATTGATTTCAAGGAAATTATCTATGAATTACGTCCCTGTCTGGATACAAAAGGCGATACGGTAGATGGATTGAACAACGCATGGATTTTTCTGAACAATCCTGGGCAATACAACTCTTACACAACTGCCGCCGTGAAAGAAATAATCCTGGCTTTTCGAGCAGCTTCTAATGACCGTAGCGTGGTGGCTGTTGTTTTTTCAGCTGTGGGCGACAAAGCATTCTGTACCGGTGGTAATACGAAAGAGTATGCCGAGTATTATTCCGGCCGTCCTCTGGAGTATAAGCAATACATGCGCCTGTTCAACGACATGATAACATCCATACTCCACTGCGACAAACCTGTGATATGCCGTGTGAACGGAATGCGTATCGCCGGTGGTCAGGAAATCGGTATGGCTTGTGACTTTACCATTTCCAGTGATCTTGCCGTATTCGGCCAGGCAGGACCCAGACATGGAAGCGCTCCGGATGGCGGAAGCACGGACTTCCTGCACCTTTTCGTAGGGATCGAAAGAGCTATGCAGAGCGGTATCCTGTGTGAAATGTGGACAGCTTACGAAGCCAAAAATATCGGTCTGATTACAGATGCCATCCCTGTCCTGAAAGTAGATGGTGAATATGTTCGAAACCCGCTGCTGGTAACGGATAAGTGGATTGATGACTCCGGCGATATTATCTACGGCAAAAGAAAATCCGGTGAAGACTATAAATCCGGAAAAGAGACATTGACGAATGGTGACATTGACTTAACACCTCTTGATGATGCCGTAAACAAACTGGCAACCAGTCTGATGTACCTCATGCCGGACTGCACCAGTAAAACACTCAACAGCCTGCGGAAAAAGAAGCTGGAGCATTGGGATCAAAATGCTCAGACCAATCGTGACTGGCTTGCATTGAACATGATGACAGAAGCGAAAGCCGGATTCCGAGCATTCAACGAAGGCCCAAAAGGTAACCGAGAAGTGGACTTCATTAAACTCCGCAAGATGCTGGCAGAAGGGCATCCGTGGGATGACGAACTTCTGGAAGCAATACTCCCGAGGAAATAAACATGGCAGATAAAATTCTCACCGAGTCACTGCATAACGGTCAGGTCATCCGCTTTACACTAAACGCTCCCAAAGCCAATGTGCTGGACGGAGAGATGATGGCTGAATTGCAGGCTGAATTAGATAATCTAAAACATAAGAATCACGTGAAGATGGTCCAGTTTACAGGTGCTGGCGAAAATTTCTGTTTCGGAGCCAGTGTCCCGGAACACACCAGAGAAAATGCACCTGGAATGCTCAAGCAGTTTCACTCTTTGTTTTACTCTTTAGTTGACCTCGCCATTCCTACTGCTGCTCTCGTTTCAGGCCAATGCCTTGGCGGCGGATTGGAGCTGGCTCTCATGTGTAATTTTCTCTTCCTCGACAGCACTGCTAAACTTGGTCAACCTGAAATAAATCTGGGTGTGTTTGCTCCTCCAGCATCTTTGATACTACCACTCAAGATTGGTCAAGCACAAGCTGATGATCTCCTTCTCACCGGCAGAATTGTCTCGGCTGACGAAGCAGTTTCCTTGGGACTTTCTACACAATTATTTGACAGTCGAGATGTGATGATAGAAGGTGTTCAATCGTGGGTAGAGGAACATATTCTGCCCAAGAGCGCTTCTTCGCAGAGGTTCGCAGTCCGGGCAGCACGAAAACATTTCAACGAAACTCTCTGCAAACAATTGCCGGAACTTGAGAAGCTGTATATTGACGAACTGATGTCAACTCATGATGCCAATGAAGGGATAGAATCTTTCCTGAAAAAACGAGATCCTAAATGGGAGAATCGCTGATGAGATTCGACAATCAAGTTATAGCAGTGACCGGGGGAGCACAAGGACTGGGTTTTGCTATTGTGGAGCAATTCATTGAAGAGGGCGCTCAAGTAACGATTATTGATATTGATCAAAAAGCCATTGATCAAGCTCTTCACTCCTTGTCGTCCGATTCTGTCGATTCTATCTGCTCTGATGTTACAGATGCAGCTCAAGTAAACGAGATTATCTCTACAATTAAGGAAAAACACGGTAGAATTGATGTCCTTGTAAATAATGCCGGTATTATCCGGGATAACGTTATCTGGAAGATGCCTGAAGAAGACTACGATTCAGTAATGAAGGTCAATCTAAAAGGTCCGTGGCTTATGTGCCGGGAAGTTGCTCCTATCATGCGTTCACAAAACAGTGGAAGGATTGTTAATATTGCATCCCGTTCATGGCTGGGCAATGTCGGCCAGTCCAATTATTCTGCATCTAAGGGCGGATTAGTCAGCATGACTCGGGTTCTTGCATTGGAACTTGGGAAAAACAATATCACAGTCAATGCTGTAGCGCCGGGTCTCATCGATACCCCTATGACTCGCAGCTTGGACCCTGAAGTATATAAGATGCTGGAGCAGTCCAACCCATGTAAAAAGGCCGGAAAGCCAGCAGATATTGCACATACAGTTGCATTTCTGTCATCCGATGAAGCCGGCTTTATTAATGGCCAGGTGATCCACGTGGACGGGGGTAAAAGCATTGGTGCAAGCGTGCAATAGAGGAGAAATCTTCAAACAATGAATTCGGTATTTCTCATCGACAGTATTGATGATTTTTTCTGGGCTGTTTTGGGGTTAGGAAGTAATCATGCTACTGAAACGTAATTTCACCTAGTCAGTCTATTTATGAAAAAAGTGCAATTACATATTAATGGATTTAAACGGATTGTTCTTGTCGATTCAAATGAGACAATCCTGGAAACACTTCGAAACCGGCTATATCTCACCGGAACAAAACAGTGCTGTGACGAAGGCACCTGTGGCAGTTGTACCATTCTGGTTGACGGCATTCCTGTTCTGGGTTGTTTAACTCCCACAGTTCGATGTGAGGGAAAAACTATTGTTACGATAGAAGGAATCAGTTCAGGGGATGATCTGCACCCTGTTCAAAAACAGTTGGTGAAGAATGGAGGCTTACAGTGCGGTTTTTGCACTCCAGGCGTGGTGATAACAGCGATTCCTTACCTGGAAGAAAATCCAAATCCAACCGTGAATGATATTAAGGAAGGTCTTTCAGGAAATTTATGCCGATGCACCGGTTATAAGAAAATCATTGAAGCTGTAAAGAATGCAGCTGAGGAACTAAATACATGAGCGGTCCCATTGGGAAACCAACCCCGTACATTGACGGTGTTGAGAAAGTAACTGGGCAAGCGATGTATACAGATGATTTCAGACTGCCCAATATGCTTTTTCTTGCTTTTCTGCGAAGTGCTGAGTCTCACGCAAAAATTAAATCACTGGACATTTCAGGTGCCGAGTCTCATCCCGGCGTAGTGGCTGTTGCTACAGGGAAAGATATACCTGTATCCTTTGGCGTTCTTCCTATCAGCCCCGATGAAACGGCCATGGCTGTGGAAAAGGTGCGTTATAATGGCGAAATTGTGGCAGCTGTAGCGGCTGAAACTATTGAGGCGGCTCGGGAAGCCGTGGAAAAGATCAAAATTAAATATGAAGCTATTACAGCATTTATTTCTCCTCATGATTCTCTGGAAAAATGCAGCCCTGATGAACAGATTCATCCGCATACAAAAGATGGAAGAAATATTCATAAAACAGCAGAACTTCGTTTCAATGAACCAGAAAAGGAATTAGAGACCGCAAAATTTAAGCAGACGGGGTTCTTTAAATTTGCGGGAGTAACCCATGCCTTTACAGAGCCTCATTCCACTTTAGCAATCTGGAATGGAGATGAAACCCTCACAGTGATTAGTGCCACACAGGTTCCACATTATCTGCACAAAAATCTATCCAAAGTCCTCGGTCTTCCACTGCATAAGATTCAGGTGAAAAAACCGGCTCTTGGTGGTGGGTTCGGAGGGAAGAGCGATCCCTTCCCCCATGAAATGATTACTGCCTACATGGCAATGAAAGCCAAACGGCCGGTAAAATGCACCTTTACCCGGGAAGAAGTATTCATCACTCATCACGGAAGACATCCAACTGAAATGAGCATGTCAGTATCCTGCGACAACAAAGCCAAAATCACAGCACTGGATACGGATATTGTCATTGATGGAGGCGCCTATGGAAGTTTTGGTGTAGTGACTTCTTACTACAATGGCGTTCTATTACAGGGGCCGTATAAAATTGACAAGTTTGGGTTTAAAACGCGCCGGGCTTATACCAATAAACATCAGTGCGGTGCCATGCGGGGGCACGGAGCGGTAAACCCACGGTATGCAGTAGAAGTTATCCTAGATATGCTGGCTAAGGATTTGAAGATGGATCCCTGTGACTTGCGCAATAAGAATTTTCTTCCTGAAAATTCTTTCACTGTTGGCGAATTCCGTATTACTAGTAATGGTGTGCGTGATTGTTTAAAAACAGTTCGAAAGAAATCAGATTGGGACAAGCGCTATGGCAAACTTCCCTATGGAAGAGGGCTGGGTGTTGCCTGTGGATTTTTCATCAGCGGAAGTGCTCTCCCCATTATATGGAACCGCTATCCTCAAACAGTGGTTCATGCAAAGCTGGATTTTGATGGACGTATTGTTATGTTCAGTGGGGCCAGTGATATTGGCCAGGGCAGTGATACCATGCTGGTGCAGATAGCGGCTGAAGAGCTGGGCATTTCCTTGGATTATGTGCAGGAAGAGGTGGCGGATACCAAGATTAAACCGGTAGACCTGGGCAGTTATTCCAGCCGGGC
>DKQU01000090.1 GCA_002471865.1 Fidelibacterota bacterium UBA7300
GCAAGATGGTTCTACTGAAGTAGAAAATCTGATCTCAAGAAAAATAATGGATTTGAAGTACTTGCGAATACTTATTACTGTACTTACACCAGTTCTGGTTTTTTCCCAAGACAGCTTAAGTGTCAGTAACGCTGACACAACGCAAAAGGCTATCATATTTATTGAAAATCTGGAAAATGATTCAACCGTTACAAACATTCCAGAGAATATCATGGCACCGCCTGATTCCGCTGAAAATATTCAACTACCGGTTGTGGACCAGGCAAATAATGTTGCCTTGGAATCAGATTCTGTTGAGTTATTAAATATCTGTAAATCGATCGTCTACGTGCTAAACAACGAAAATTTGTCTTTTTCCGAAGCCAAAGATTTCGCCGAAGCAGTGACTGAAAGATTAAAAGAAAAAGTGAAAAATATTAGGATTGTTAACACTTATTATGACACCGAGTGTCAGTCTCCGGACTGCGCACTGGACGATGTGAAAAACACCGATGCGTCTCACGTTTTCATTCTGAGCACCGAGATAGATCGTCTGACGACAGAATCAGTGATTACATTCAGGAATATTTCATATGATCGGGATAGTGATGAGTTCCAATCGGATTCGGAAAAAGATCTCAACCTTCTCCTTGATCTCTTAAAAGAATATCCTGAAATGACCATTGAGGTGCAATCTCATACGGACAGAGAAGGAGATGCAGATTATAATAAAGATCTATCACAAAGACGTGCAGCAAAAATGAAGGAATGGCTTGAACAAAACAACGTTGAATCTTACCGTATGCTTGCAACAGGTTGGGGAGAAGCTATTCCTGCCGTCGTATCAAAAAGAGAAAGTGCACGGTATCCATACCTCAGGGAACGCTTTCCTCTTACAGAAATGTTTATTGGTTCATTAATCAATGATGATCAGCGCGCTGTGGCGGACTCACTAAATCGCAGGACAGAAGTGAGGATTATTGACTTCCCACAGAAAAATCAGCTGAAGGGAATTTTGGACATTGGACTTTATTCCATTGATCATGACTCGGTCGCTTCTGACTCTGGATTGTCTTCGCCATATATCTTTGGGAATTTTAGCCACTTTTTTGGCGTTGAGAAAAATATATTTCCCAGGACTCAGGAAATAGTTGATGAATTTATTGATATCTTAAACATTGAATCATGTGAAAGTGCTAACAATACGCCTGTTGCATCGGATCAGTTGGTCCCTGCTGGATCGGATAGTGTCTTATATATCATGCTTTCTGCCTCAGACCCGGATCAAGATAGCCTGACCTATTACATTTCCAACTTTCCCAGTCACGGGACACTCTATCAGTTTAAAGATGATAGTATCAGAGGTGATGAAATAACTGATCCCTCTTATCAAGTCTTGAGCCCGGAACATAAGATTATTTATGTGCCCGATTCTGACTCCTCTTTTACTGATACTCTCTCTTTTTATGTTGATGATGGTCAGAACTTCAGTGAGTCAGCCAACATCTTCATCGGAGAATTCTCCTTCTTTGAACTCCTTTTAGATAGATCACCATTCCTGGACTTTGTTGCAAGCACGCCCCCTGTATGGATTTCTGCGGGACTTATATCTCTTTATTTGATCTATGAAGTGCTTAACCCTGAGCCACCGCCCAAGAAACCTGTCCCTCCCAATTTTCCTTACCCTGGTTAATTATGAAACAATTAGAGAATACAAAATCCACAACCCGATTTAATGAACATTCAATCTTGAAGCTCATCACACATAAAACCGTAATCCTGGCTTTCCTCATTTTTTCAGCCGTACCGGCCTTTGCCGATTGGGGCGCCACTTACATAAGCAGCCCCGTGGGGAATTTGGGTAACATAGAGGTGCTCGATCTGGATGGAGATGGCGACCTGGATGTTCTGGCAACAAACAGCGCATCTGCACCGGGAAAAATCTACTGGCTGATGAATGATGGCAAGGAAAATTTTTCGGAGGATGAAACTAAAACAATATCCCTAGATGGGATTAAAATAAACTCGAATCCATCATCTATTTTACATGATCTCGATCATGATGGAGATCAGGATATCTATTTACCAACGGACAAGGGTGTGTTTTGGTTTGAAAATCTTGGGGCCGGATTCAGTGAATCAATCCAGGTTACTTCAGGAACAACCCAAAATGCTAATAGCAACGATAGCTATGCGGCCGACATGGATGGGGATGGAGATATTGATATTATTTCAGCACATCTTGGTCAAGACCTAATTGCTTGGCACGAGAATGATTGTAAACAGACCGATTGCTGGGACGGATCTGTCCGGCCCGGATTCACATATCAGAAGGTAGTTAAGGGACACACTAATGGACCCAACGGGCCGTGGTCCATCTACGCTGAAGATATTAACGGTGACGGCAATATGGATGTTTTGAGTACCTCACAGCACGATGACGAACTGGCTTGGTATAGAAATGATGGTGCTGAAGACCCTTCATTCACATATAATCACATTTCGGGTCCGGCGTCTTTTCATAACAACCCCAAAATACCCCGTGCGGCGGATATGAACGGCGATGGAGACATGGATGTGCTAGTATTTGCAACCCATGGAACCAAAAAACTTATTTGGTACGATAATGATGGCAATGAAAACTTTACACCTTATGTGATCGACAATCCTGTGGGACCTTTAACAATCCTTACAAAAGATGTGGATGGTGATGGTGATATGGACGTGGTTTCCGGTAATTCAGCCGGCACAATAATTTATGAAAATGATGGTAATACAACCCCCAGTTTTACAGCTGTTTCTTTAGGGCAGAAGTCCCTCACTCTAAAGTTTGTAGACATGGACCGGGACGGTACTACAGATATATTTTCTTCGAGAGGAGATAGTGAAACTTCTAATCAGTTTGTGCTTTATAACAATGGTCGCAGAATCAATGTGGCCACTGATGGTTCAGATGAAAGTGGCGACGGCTCATCGGGGAATCCTTACAAGACAATCCAGTACGCCATCGACCATTATCAAACTTATAGCGCAGATACTATCCTGGTTGGGCCGGGGACCTACACTGAAAACATAAACTTCAACGGTAAGGATGTTATTGTGGGATCCCTCACTCTCACAACCAGGGATAAGAGTTATGTCTCCCAGACCATTATTGACGGAAGTTCACCCTCAAATGCTGAAAGCGCATCGGTTGTTACTTTTGTCAATGGCGAGACTCCTTCAGCACAGCTTGTAGGTTTTACACTTCAGAACGGTACCGGCACAAATATTACAATAGGTGACGAAATTAAAAGGGTTGGCGGCGGGATCTATACCTACGAGACAAGTCCTTCCCTGAAACATCTTGATATAAAAAACAATAACCAGTCCATTGTGCATGGCGGCGGGATCTATTTTGATTATAACAGTGACGCATCCCTTGACAGCTCTTTGGTTAGAGACAACCAGGTAACATCACATGGCGGCGGGATCTATGTTGGCACCCATGCAAATGTGAAACTGGATAGTGTATTAATAAGGGATAACAGCGCGGTAAGGGGAGGCGGTTATAGTAATCCCAAAAGGGGTTGGACGATGTTTACTAATGTAAGGGTTGTTTCAAATACTGCGGATGAATTGGGCGGGGGGATGTACATCGGAGGAGAGAATTGGTCAGATCCAGAATTTTATCACATTACAGTATCAGAAAACACCGCTGGTCAGGATGGAGGCGGTATTTATCTGTGGCACTCAAAAAACAGGATTAAGATGTACGATCTAACCTTGTCAGACAATACGGCTGTGAATAAAGGAGGTGGGCTGTTTACAAGATCCTCCGACCCCACAATAGATCGGGCCATAATAAGCGGTAATTCAGCTGAATATGGCGGCGGGATCTATGTTTGGGATCACCTGGTGGTATTAAAGCTAATCAACACGCTTCTTTATGACAATCTGGCAACGGCGCTTGGCAGCGCTATTAGTGCTTATGATCGACCGCAGGTTAAAATTTATCATTCTACATTTTCCCAGAACTTTGCTTCTGACCAATCCACGATTTATGCTGACGCTGGATCAAAAATCTATTTTTATAATTCCATTATATGGGATAGTGAAACACCTAAAAAAGTGGTCTTTGGTGGTACTGGAAATAAAATTGGCAGATTCGAGGCCCGGAGTTCAATCGTCCAGGGATTAGAATCCATAGAGGCCTCTGATAATAATGACGTCATTGATTATGACGGCACCAGCTTTGAAACTGACCCCTATTTTTCCAACCCCGGCAGCAATGACTTCAACCTGAAAAATTATTCACCAGCCATTGGCTATGCAAGTACCAGTAATTCTTTGTCACCCAATGCCGATGAATCAGCGCTAAATATAGACTTGACCAAAGCTCCCCGATCCACAGGACCTGATATAGGTGCCTACGAAAACAGCCTCGATTCTCCCGCCAACGCGCCACCCCTCATGAATGCCATTTCAGACCTCACCATTAGTGAAGACTCAGGCGAGCAGTTGGTCATTTTCGCCGGTGTTTCTGATGGGGATTTTCACTTGGAACAGAGCATGACGGTAACTTCAAAGAGTGCAGACGCAACGCTTATCCCTCACCCCACTCCAAACTACATATCACCAAACACCACCGGATCAATCACCTTTACCTCAGCTACCAACGCAAATGGCACCATTGCACTTATAGTAAAAGTTACCGATGACGCCGGCATTGAAAACGACGGTATCGATACGCTTCTGACTAGTTTTAATGTTACTATTACGCCGGTAAATGACCCTCCCTCAGTGACTTCTTCCTCCATTTCCACAGCTGAGAATGTGACTTCCGTTGGAAACGTAGAGGCCTCTGATCCTGAAGATGATCCAATTACATATACCCTTGAGGAAGGAGATGACAGTGGAAAGTTCACTCTTACCTCAGAAGGCGCTCTTTCCTTTAAAGATGCGCCAAATTATGAATCACCTGGAGACAGCGATGGGGATAACCAATACATTCTTTCCATAACTACTTCTGACGGAACACTTTCAGAGACTTCTGATGTGACCATAACTGTCACTGATGCCGATGACGGGCCAGAAGTGGCCAATGAAATTGCGGAAGTGATAGTGAATGAAGACGCCCCTGACAGCACCATCGATATATCAAATGTGTTCAGCGATGAGGATGACGATGCTATAACAACGACAGTCAGTGCTAACAGCAATACATCTCTGATCACTGCAACTGCCGACGGAAACTCTCTAACCTTGGATTTTCTATCAGATAAGTATGGTTCAGCCACCATTACCTTACAAGGAGAGTCTAACGGAAAAACCACTACGGAATCATTTGGCATTAACGTCACATCAGTGAACGATCCACCATATATCACCACAGCTGACACGGTGTCGGCCGCGGAAAACCAAATCTCGGTAACAACCCTAACGGCCTCTGATCCTGACCCTGAAACTACAGATTTCAGCTATAGCCTTTTAGGCGGAGATGATGAATCAAAATTTTCCTTGACCACTGATGGGGTCCTCACTTTTAATGAAGCCAAAAACAAGGAATCTCCTGATGATAACAACGGTGACGGCACCTATCTAGTGGAAGTCCAAGTGGAGGATGATGCATCATCAACAGGCTCCAAAACAGTTGCCGTAACCCTTACCAGTGTAAACGAGGCACCTTCGAACATCACTCTTTCCAGCAGAGTCGTTAATGACAACAGTACCTCAGGCACGCCCGTAGGACGGTTGAATGTATCAGATGTTGATGTAGGTGACAGCCACTCTTTTTCATTCGTGACAGGTGATGGAAGTACGGACAACGGAAATTTCACCTTATCTGTCGACAGCCTTAAGGCAGCCACTACCATGGATGCAGAAACTAAAAAGACACACGCCATACGCATAAAGGTTGCTGATTCAGGCAGCCTCAGCTACGAAAAAACATTTACAGTAATTGTTAAAGGCCTCAATGACAATATCCCTGTTGTAACAGGTGACCAGAGTTTCTCTGTTTCGGAGGCTTCGGCTGTGGATAGTGATGTGGGCACCGTCCTGGCTACCGATGCTGACACCGAAGATGTGATGCAAGATTGGAGAATTGAGTCAGGTAATGATGAGAATTATTTTACCATTGGCGCTTCAACGGGCACTATTGCAATATCCAAGATCCTCAATTATGAGATAAAGACCTCTTATAAACTGGGTGTCACGGTAACTGATGGTGTCTACACATCCAGCATTGGCACAGTGACCATCAATGTGGAAGATGTTTCGGAAGGAGTAACAGTAACCCGGACTTCCGGCCTTGAAACAACGGAATCCGCTGGCCAGGATACTTTCAGCATTGTCCTTGATTCCGCTCCCCTACATGATGTAATTATTCCCCTTCAGTCCTCCGACTTGACCGAAGGCACCGTATCACCAGACACTCTCACGTTCACCTCTTCCAACTGGAAAACCCGTCAAAAAGTAACTGTGACAGGTGTTGATGATACTGATGATGTGGTTAACGTCGATTATACTATTCGTGTCAAACCAACCCTTTCCGATGATCCCAATTACCACGGCCTTAACCCGGAAGACGTATCTGTAACAAACTTAGATGATGAAAAAGGCGGCTTTACCATACAGCCAGGCGGGGGCCTTATTACCTCCGAGAACGGCGGTTCAGATCTTTTCAAGGTGTCTCTCCAGATAGAGCCAACCCACTCCGTTACTATACCGGTTTCATTAGAAGATACAACGGAAGGGTTAATTGAAGTGAGTGAACTTGTTTTCACTACTGCAAACTGGTCAACTCCACAGGGGATTGTAGTTGTCGGTCTGGATGATGAAATATCTGATGGTAATGTTGATTATTCAATTGAGTTAGGGACAACCATATCAGAAGATGCAGCCTACAACGGCAAGGACCCCACAGATGTTTCAGCAACAAATATAGATAATGATATCAAAAAAATTCTTCTTTATCCATTAGAGGGTATTTTCGTCTCAGAAGATGGTGGGAAAGCTTTCTTTAACGTCCGTCTCCAAGCAGCCCCGTCTGGAGACGTTAAGATACCGTTCACAAGTGCAGATACTTTAAAAGCAACTATTAGCCCCGACACACTCATTTTCACTGCGGACAGCTGGGATGGCATAAAGAAAGTTTATGTTACGGCTATTGCGGACAGCAACTCGTATATCGATGAAATGTTAGAAATCATATCCGAACCGGCTATTTCAATTGACCCGGCATATAGCAATTATGATGTCCCAAACCCTACTGTATATATCCTCAATGAAGATCCACCAGGCATTTCCGTAACACCCCTCACTGGTTTAAATGTTAGCGAAAGCGGCGACACTTCTGTTTTAAGCATGAAGCTATTATCTGAGCCTAAGAACGATGTTACCATTGAGCTTTCCAGTTCAGATGAGACAGAATCGATTCTGGACCAGTCTTCCGTCACATTTACAAGCGTAAACTATAATACAACTCAGTTTATCACAGTACTGGGCGTGAATGACAACATAGATGACGGTGACCAGAAGTTCATAGTCATAACAGAGGCCGTTTCTGATGATCCTCTCTACAACGGATTGGAAGTATCGGATCCAGTCCTCCGCAACATCGATGATGAGGGTGCAGGATTTGTAATAAACCCCTTAAGCGGTCTTTCTACTTCAGAAGACGGCACTAATGCCCAGACCCATATACAGCTCAGAACCAGCCCCAGTTCCCCTGTAACACTGCTGCTTGCTTCAGCTAACGACGAAGAAGGGACCGTCCTTCCTGCAAGCCTTTCATTTAACTCATCAAACTGGTCCGAGTCCCAAACTGTCACCATAACAGGTGTTGATGATGTTGTTAAGGACGACTCGATACAATTTGCAATTGTCACTTTTCCAGCTGAATCAGAGGACTCTAGCTACAAACAAATTGACCCCGTTGATATAATTGTGTTTAATAAGGATAATGATGATGTCGGTTTTAAGGTAATTGCTGATCCAGACAGGACTACAGAAATAGGCGGTGCTGTGGGCATCACTGTGAATCTTACCGCAAAACCAACTGAGGATGTTATTTTTATTGCTTCTAGCAGTGACACAACGGAAGGTAAGATACCTGAGGGAGAAAATATTATAATAGCCACCCCAGAGATGTGGCGAGAAAATTTTGATTTCAAGGTCAAGGGCATTGATGATAATGAAGCGGATTATGATGTTGAGTATTATGTTACCATAGGCATAGTATCAGATGACAAAATATTCAGTGACCTTCCTGATAAAGTTGTCCAGTTAGTAAATGAAGACTTTGAACCGAAAATTGAAATCTCAAAAGAACCCACTTGGGACGGGAGTGTAGCAATTGGCGACACGAAGACAGATACTCTGGAAGTTTACAACGAAGGAAACGACACCCTTAAGGTGACGGGCATAGAGACTGATCGGCAAGAGTTTTATACTGATATGGAACAGTTCGACACCGCTCCAGAGGATACCACGATTCTGGAAATACATTTTAGCCCTAGCGAGAAGGGATTTTTCGATGGTGAGCTAAAATTCTCCCACAATGATCCTACGCGGCAGGATACCATAAAAATTTCATTAAATGCATCAGGAAGATTACCTGATACAAATAAACCAACAATTAAAATAATTTCATATGCAGACAATATCAATATAGGCGAAAGTCTGGATGTTAAAGCAACGATCACAGACAGTTCTGTCCTTGCAAAACAACGACTTTATTACTGGACAATCAATAAAGGTGAAATGGAAGAGAAATATATAGACATGGATATCGATGATGATAGCACCTTCACCGCCGTCATTCCCGGAGGTTCCATAACCAACAAAGGCATCTACTTTTATATTTTTGCAGAGGACATTCGGGGTAATACAAGAAAAACTCCTGTTCATTCCGCAACAGTCCAATTCGATCTCGCTCAAATATCTTCCATGATTGATGGAAGTCCTTTTGAAGGGGGTATACCCAAGAATCAATGGAGCTTAATTTCTATCCCTTGGGTTCATGATAAGTATTCAGCTAAAGATCTTCTTAATGATAGCCAAAGCATTACAAAGCAGGATAGAATAAACTGGAACTGGATCATATATAAATGGAAGCCTCCTGCAAAATACCCTGACGGGTTAGAAGAAGCTGATTCGCTAGAGTCTGGTAAAGCTTACTGGCTAAAGCAAACAGTCGATTCAAATTTGGAGTTGTTTATGACGGGTCATGGCTCGAGTTATGACTCAGCCAGTTTCACTTTTACATTGAAGCCGGAAAGCTGGAATATGATCGGAAACCCATATCCTTTCAAAGTCAAGATAGAGGCCGATGAAACTAAATTCTATGGTCCCATCACTTGGAAAAAAAATCAATGGACATCTCAGATACAGCCGGAAGAGGAGCTCCTTCCCTGGGGTGGGTATGTGATCTATAATAAGACAAAAAAGGATCAAGAACTGATTCTAAAACCGTTTGAATTATCAACAAGCTTTTCAGGGAACTATTTTACCGAAGCTGATGGCTGGAAGCTGAACATCGGTGCTTACGGTAAAACTTATGTAGATCCGGGTAACGCTGTTGGCAGACTCTCAGGATCCCTGGAAGGACTGGATTATAGGGACAACCCGGAACCTCCCTATATGGGTGGATATATCTCTGTAGTCATGCCAAGAAGTGAGTGGAATGAGAATATATCACACTTCACCTCAGACATACGTTCACTGGCCGAGCCTGATGGTGTCTGGGATGTTGAATTGAGGGTCAATAAAGAAACAAGCCCCGTTACTCTATCAATGGATATGGAAGGTGACTTCCCCGTAGAACATGATATTGTACTCCTTGACCTTATTAATAGAAAGACACATCATATTAAAGACACCTCTTCGGTCACTTTGAACCAGAACTGGGATAAGCTACCCGTCTATCCCTTCAAGGTTATTGCCGGGACTCCGGAATATGTCAGTTCCATGACCCAGGAAATACTCTCTCAACTTCCTGAAAAGTTCTCATTGCACCAGAACTATCCCAACCCCTTCAATCCTGCCACCACCATAGGTTTTGAGGTTCCTATCCCATCACAGGTGAGCCTGAAGATATATAACCTCATGGGTCAGGAAATAAGAACCTTAACCAATGAATGGCTACCCACGGGAAGTCATCGTTTAATCTGGAACGGGAAAGACCAGCGGGGTATTCCTGTCAGTGCCGGAGTCTATATTTACAGACTACAGTCCCAAGACTTCCAGAAAACACGCAAGATGGTTCTGCTAAAGTAGAAAATTTTAGACACGTTTCAGTAGGAGTAAGTATAGATATGATTCAACACATCCCTCCACTCTTTAAACATTTCAGG
>DKQU01000012.1:0-5467 GCA_002471865.1 Fidelibacterota bacterium UBA7300
GTGCCTCGACGCTCTTCCAACTGATCGTCGTTGTAGTGCTTCAACTGTTTTTTATCAACCGGCGACCACCGGATTCCTGGTGAATGCATGGCAATCCATTTTTGCTGTTTTCTCGGTTTTTGAGCGCCGTGAAAAATGTAATCTCCACTCCTCGTGTAGAAAAACAGTGTATCTGTCGCCGTGTTGAAGCGGCTGATGCCGTCGAACACTTTTTTCGTCCGGTTGATGATAATCTCATTCCGAAACCCTTTAGAGCCGAAAATTTCGTCCAGCAAAATCCGCATGTGGTGACCGAAATGGTAATCCGTCCGCATGTAAAAACTGCCGTCATCGGATAAAAGCTCACGAAGCAAAATCACTCGTCTCCGGAGCCATTCCAGATAATCGGCGCCGGTCCGCTTGGCAGAATAAGCGTGGGAGTGATTCCGACCGTAGGCGTCACCCGTTCCAAAAGGTGGATCAATGTAAATAAGCCGGACACCGGAAGAACCGTCGTCGTTTTTCAGCTTTCCTTGCTCTTTCTCATCTATGAGAGTTCGAAGAGCGGACAGGTTATCGCCGAAAATAATCCGGTTTTGCCACGCTGATTCGCCAAAGCTAGTGACTTTATGCAGAGACACCCGGGGAGTCTCTTCAAGGACTTGTTCGGGAGATGCTTTGTCGGGATAGGTTAGTTCAAACGGCATAACTTATAATTGTAAATATAATATTAATAAATGATCAATCTTCCTCTTCGTCACTATTCTCTTCTGTCAACAGTTTACCTTCTCCAGTCCCTAGACTGATTTCATTGATCTTGTTGACCGGTTTCTCGAGTTGTCGGGTCCGGGTGGTTTCCAAATCCTCATAGTGTTTTTGCACAGTATTCAGCGATTTCCCCAGAGCATCAACCTTCCCGGAAAACTTCTGCCACTGCTCTGTAAAATCGTGTACCAGCTTCTGGATCTCCATAGCCTGAGATTCCATATGAAAGCTCTGCACGGACTGACGCACCATTGCCAAGACAGCAAACAGTGTGATGGGAGAACAGAGCAACACCTGATTATCCATGGCGAACTCTACCAAGTTTTCCTCACCTTTCTTCGGCTTGTTCAGGAAAGCGTAAATCCCTTCATTCGGAATGAACATGAGCACAAAATCGAGCGTGTCATCTGCAGTATCGATATAATCTCTTTTGGTCAGCGCCTTGACATGACCTTTCACATCTTTCAGGAATGCTTTTCTCTCTGCGATCTGTACTTGTTCGTCTTCCGCCGAGAAAAGTGCCGCATAGTGATCCCAGGGAAATTTCACATCCATATTCACCCGTTTTCCATGCGGGAGCAGAAATGTAAAATCGGGCTTCCCCTCTTTGCTTCCTGACTGAGTCTCGTAATTGATCCCTTCTTTCAATCCGAGGTAGCCGAGAATGTCTTCTACCATCCGCTCGCCCCATTGTCCGCGTGCCTGCGAACTGGAGAGAATCTGACGCAGTTTTAAAGTTGTGTCAGACAGTTCGGTAATCCCTCTTTGCGACGACTCCATCTGACCTTTCAGCTCGGTAGTTTGTGTTGTCAGCCCCTTCAATTGAGTTTTCATCTCCTTCAAGGTAGCATCTATGAGCTTTTTCTTTTCCTCCAGCGTGCCGGCTCCTTTTTCCATTTGACCTTTGAGTGTTTCGTTTGCTAGCTTCAGAAACTGGTCGGTACTCTGACGAAGAGCTTCTGCAGAGAGAGCGGCGAACGCATCTTTCATGCTTTCGGTATTGGTAGAAGAATCCTCCTTTTGGCGATTTACAATATAGTAAACAGCAGCTCCACCCAAGGCGATACCGATAACAAGTAGAATTAGAGAGGTGAAATCCATAGCTTCAAAATAACCTGAATAATTCAAGATAACAATTCCAGAAGGAAAAAATGAGCATAAAAAAGATGATTCTGCTTTCGGAATAAAATTGTAACGGTTACATTCTCACCCATGTTGCCGAGACTCCAACTGTTTCAGAGTGAATGGGTAACTTTTGCTGCTTTTTTCGGGTTGATTATCATCCTGATTGGACTCAGCGAACTCTTGCGTTCCCGTCTCCACTGGACTACTGAGTCAAGCCGAAAGTTTGTTCATATTCTCGTCGGTATCTGTCTTCTCTTCAGCCTTTTTCTTTTTAAATCCAATACTCAACCTATTATTCTTGCAATTATTTTCATCTTCATCAATGGTGCAGCACTCAAGATGGAACGCTTCGCCGCCATGCACGCGACGCGACGCAAATCATTCGGTACGGTCTATTTCCCTGTCGCGTATCTGATTCTGGTCCTCGGATGGTGGGATAATCCTGCTTCGCTTATTACCGCTCTTCTTCTGCTAACCTTTGCGGATACAGTGGCAACAGTAATAGGTGAATCTGTCCATACTCCAGACACTTTTGTCGTTTGGCAAGATATAAAATCCGTCCAAGGCACCATTGCCATGTTTCTGATGTCAATTGTTCTAATTGCCGGCGGAATTATATTCGTTTCTCATTGCCTTGGCGATCAAATGACTGCACCTAAATTGCTAATCCCAAAAGTTCTTTTCATCGCGTTCCTTGCCACTGCAGCCGAAGCTGCTTCCAGCAGAGGTTCGGATAATCTATCTGTCCCTCTGATAACTGTAATAGGACTCGATCTCTATAATAAACTGGCAGCTTCCAATGAAATATCACTTTTCCTTGTCTCGATACTCGTTGCTCTGATCTTGTCTTTTACGGCCAATTACTTTAGATCACTTACAAATGGCGGCGCACTGGGAGCTACTGTTATGGGAATTTTCATTTTTAGCATTGGCGGGCTCGAATTCCTGGTTCCCATCTTAGCTTTTTTCATACTATCGTCTATTCTATCTCGTCTCGGGAAAAAAAGAAAAATCGACAGGAAACATCAATTTGGAAAAGGAGCACGCCGAGATATCGTTCAAGTATTCGCGAACGGGGGTATTCCCATGCTTATAGCCATTTGGTACTTCTACACCCCTTCTCCGGAACTCTACATCGTTTACTTGGCATCTTTGGCAGCAGCCACAGCAGATACTTGGGGTACAGAGATCGGATTTTTCTCGGCAAAACCTCCTCGGAATATTACGACTTTTCGGAAGGTAACGACTGGTAGCTCAGGCGGAGTTTCTCTTCTGGGAACTTTCGGTTCTATTCTTGGCGCCGCGGCCATAGGAGGTATCAGCTACCTCTTTCTAAAAGACTTACAGTCGCTGATCTTGATTACATCGGCTGGATTTGCTGCAAGTCTGGTTGACTCACTGCTGGGATCTACAGTTCAGGCGAATTTCGAATGTACAGATTGTCATGTCCTGACAGAATTGGAAATACATTGTGATAGACGAGCTATGAAAGTTCGTGGAATCCGGGAAATTACCAACGATACTGTAAACCTTCTCTGTACACTTTCCGGCGCTGTAATAGCGCTGGCGGTGATAACTTACTACTTAGACTCCATCTAAAGCAGCTTCATCAGAAAAAATAATCCACTCACGATGAGCTTGTCGAACGACTTCTACACCGCTTTCCAAATCTGAACTGAGTAACTTCGGATCAGGCTCATCCTTGGCAAATTTGACCTTATCTGCCCGTTCAAGCAGATTCATCAGACTTTCCTCCCACTCTTTCTCACCTTCAAATTGAGGAAGTACTTCCCGTATCTCTTCAGTGGTCATCTCCAAAACGCGAATAAAATATTCATGCTCGAGAAATTCTCGGATAATCTGAGACAGTTCAAAATAAAAAGTTTTTACATTCTCTAAAGTAACATCACCTGCATCTAATTTTTCCAATTTCTTCAGAGCAATATTTAACGGAGGAGTTTTAATCGGAACATGCACGCGTGTAGGAAGTCTTCCCGTCTTTTTCAGCCAAATCCAAATGAGCAATCCGACCAAAATAATAATCGCTGCAATCCTCGCTGCCAACCAATAGGGAAATGGTCCCCGATCCTTTATACGATATTCCAACATGCCAATTTCTCGATAATCAGAATCATCCTCGGAGAGCAGTACGAATGAAATTCTCCCTGAATGATCTCCCTCTTCCTTCCATTCATTGATAGCCGAGATATAAACAGATAGGGAATCTCCCCAATTGTCTGAGTTAAAAGTCAGTTCATCCGGTTCCGCTTCCAACTGACCATTTTCATCGTATATGCTAACAGTTATTGATTTCTCAGGAGGATTGACCATATATACAGTAATCGTATCACTTTCGCCACCTTCTTTCAGTAATAAATATTCACCGGCATTGCTTTCTTTTTTTGATATTAGCGGAGGTAGCGGAACCGGCGAGATCATCTCTCTTAATACAGGAGACTTGTCGTCGATTACTGTTGTAATAGTGATCTCTACAGATTCTGTAGTTAATTTAGCACCTTGTTCTCCATCACTACTTACTAAAACAGTATAGGGTGGAATCTCAAACTCTCCCACATTCCAGAAACGAAGCTGAAACTCCATCCCGGCTTGGAAAGGAGATAAAGAGATTATTTCACGTCGACTGACGATCTCAACATCTTCATTGTCGATTGTTAACTGAGGAAATACTGCTGAGATGGTGTCATCTGACTCTACCAGAATCCGATACGTGAAAATATCACCAACTGTCCCTATTTGTGATTGAATCTTAGTCGAGATATCAGCAGGATATAATCCGGAAAAGAGCACAGAAAATGTTAATAGGAAAAAAAGCTGTCTCACAAAAAGTAAATCAGAAACGTTTCTCACGTAGACGAAAATATCTCATGAGAGGTTCTACAAAGTCACCGCCAGACTCAATGGGGATAATATCCAATTTTTTCCTCAGACAATCCTTCTGGAATTCTTCCATTCTCTGGTTGAATCGCCGGCTGTAATCTGTTCTTGCTTTATCGGATGTAGTATCCAGCCAGAACGTTTCATCAGTCTCCGCATCATGTATCTTAACTAATCCCACATCCGGCAGATTTTTCTCTCCGGGATCATAGACTTGAATTCCAATAAGGTCGTGCTTTTGATTAGCAACTTGCATTGTTTGACTTACTTGGCTGTCCAAAAAGTCTGAGATAAGAAAAACAACACTGCGGCGATTAGCTACTCTGAGCAGATAACTCAGCGCTTCGTCAATATTCGTCCCTTTCCCTTCCGGCTCGTGATACAGGAGTTCCCGAACCACTCGAAGCACGTGGGATGATCCTTTCTTGGGCGGGATAAATCGTTCGACTTCTTCGCTGAAAATGAGCAAGCCAACCTTATCGTTATTCCGAATAGCGGAAAAACCGAGTACGGCTCCAATTTCAGCCGCAAGTTCTGCCTTAAAGCTGTCCGTTGTTCCAAAATGTCCCGATCGGCTGGCATCATAAACAATGTAAACTGTCAATTCTCGCTCTTCTTCCATCACCTTTACATAAGGATGATTTAAGCGAGCAGTCACATTCCAGTCAATAAGCCGAATGTCATCTCCGGGCTGATATTCCCT
>DKQU01000012.1:5881-7966 GCA_002471865.1 Fidelibacterota bacterium UBA7300
ATATGACGTACTTTTTTGAGGAGCTCCCGGGGTATCATGGGAGTCGATTAAGGCACTGGGATGGTATCAAACAGACGACTAATTAAATCTTCTGTTGTCACTTCCTCAGCCTCAGCTTCATAGGTAAGAATTAGTCTGTGCCGAAGAATGTCTTCAGCTATATACCTAACATCTTCAGGAACCACATATCCTCTCTTTTGAAGAAAAGCTCTGGCTCGAGAAGCTTGTGCCAGATAGATTGTAGCTCTAGGAGATGCACCGTAAGAGATTAACTCAGATATTTCTCCAAGCCCAAATCGTTCGGGAGATCGTGTGGCTAAAACAAGATCAACGATATATTTTTCAATTTTCTCATCAGTGTAGATTTCATTGACTGTCGTCCGAGCATTCAGGATCGTTTTTGGATTCACTACAGATTTCATGAAGATTTCGCCATTCGATGATCCCATTTTCTTAAGGATTTGCATCTCCTCCTCATCGGATGGATAGTCCACTTTCAGTTTCAGCATGAATCTATCAACCTGTGCCTCTGGAAGAGGATATGTACCCTCTTGCTCAATGGGATTTTGAGTGGCAAACACAAGAAATGGATCATCTAACTTAAATGTTGTATCATGGATAGTTACCTGACGTTCCTGCATCGCTTCAAGGAGGGCACTTTGTACTTTTGCCGGAGAACGGTTAATCTCATCTGCCAGAATAATATTGGCAAAGATGGGACCTTTTTTCATTTCAAATTCACCGTTGCTCTGATTGTAGATCAGAGTACCCAATAAATCCGCCGGTAGCATATCCGGAGTAAACTGAATCCGCTGAAACTTCGTATCAATCAGTTGAGCTACTACTTTAACTAGTGTTGTTTTGGCAAGACCCGGTACACCTTCTAGTAGGATGTGACCGTTAGAAAGAAGCCCAATTATTAATTTCTCAACGATCTCTTTCTGACCAACAATTACCTCACTTATACCTCCAAGAAGAGGTTGTACAAATGAAGATTCTTGCTCGATCTTTTCGTTCAGCTTAGTAAGATTAAAATCAGACATTTTTGCACCTATTTAGAAATGATTAAATCGAATTATTCCAAGATAACATTTAAATCCGGTGATCCTTCTTCGAGACTTTTTAATTCAGCTCTAGCTGATTCGAGGAAATACTCTTCTACTTCTCCACCATAAAGGTCAATGAATCTCTGGAACTCAACACGAGCTTTATCTTTGTCATCAAGATGATTGGCATAAATATATCCCATCATGAACTGTGCATTATGAGCTTGAACAGAGTTTGGGAATTTGTTCACAACCTTTCGAAATTCCCTTACAGCTGAGGAAAAATCATTTTGATATCCCATATAAATTTGAGCAACGAGTACTTGCGCATCTGGAGCTTCAGGAGAATCTGGAAAAGATCCGAGTAAAACTTCCAGTTTCTTTATAGCATCCAGATACTTTCGATTATCTCTCAGCTGTTCAGCCTGCGAGATTAAACTCTTTGCAGTTAAGCCAAATTCTGTTAAAGTCGCAACATCCGGTATATTCCCAACAATTTCATCAGCGGACATGCTCACCTTCAACTTATTTTCAGCCGACTTAGCGTTTTTACCATTTGTGGAGTCAGAGTCTTGGGCTGAGGAAGCAGACATACTCTCTTTTAATTTATTGTCATCCGACTTTTCGTTAGTGCCATTTGTGGAGTCAGAATCTCCTCCACAACTGCAAAAAACAAATATCGAAATCATTGTAATTATTTGCTTGATCTTCATTTTAACCTTTTAGATAAATTGGAGCGAAATTTATGATGTTCTATCCCCCCCATCAATAACTAATTTAGTCAGTTTTTCACTCAACGAATCGAATTTGCTAAAGTTCCAGAACTAATCCTAAAAGGCATTCATAAGTCCGAGACTGAAATGGGGTTCTTCAGGACGACTTAACGGCACAGCATAGGAAATACGTACCGGCCCAAGTGGTGTAGCAATACTCAATTCCAAGCCCGCATCCCAACCTTGTCCGCCGAACCATGCATTCCACTGATCTTCAAAATCTGAAGCATCTTTCGCTAATATACCGCCATCTGCGAAAAGATTTA
>DKQU01000012.1:8386-9347 GCA_002471865.1 Fidelibacterota bacterium UBA7300
GCCAACCCCTCATACTGGTACTGCCTCCCAGATAAAAAAGCTCGAGAGGAGGAATTTCATCAGATTGAGATGTTAACTTGTCCATTCTTCCCAGTTTTGTCCTCATTGCAAGAACCCACTTGGAACGATTTGAAAAATATCGTCTGTAGTCCAACTCAACTCGGTAATAGTCACGTGTTCCTCCAAGAAATGAACCTACCAACCAAGGTTGAATTGAAAAATAAGAACCCTTAGTTGGAAAAAGAGGGTTGTCTGTATTTCTATAACGGTAATAAATCCGGAACCCACTTTCCTGATCATTTTCAATAGAACTTGTGGCACTGGTAAAAACATTAATCCAGCGTAAGCCGCCTCTTAAAGTTGAATTTCGAGAGTATTTTTTTTCAAAAGTGAGATCTGCACCCATCCAATCAAGCACCTCGTTAGTCTGAGTCAATTCTGCTCCGTGCTTTAAATAAAATTTTAAATTAGTTGGAATACGTAATCCGAAAAACCACATCTGAGATAAATTTAACTCTATTCCATAGATGTTATCCTGCAACAGTCTATTTACATCACGGATAGGACTTTCTATACTAGCCTTTAAACCTGCTTTCACACCTGTGTTAAAAAAACTGCGGTCACGCAACTCGCCTGAAATTCCTAATCCCGGTACCGGTTCTGCTCCTTCGCTTCGGGATTGGACAAGATAATATCCTCCATTAGAAAGAAATTCACGTTGAGTAAACTCCTTTATTTCTATATGAATGTTTGCCCACTCTTCTCCTTTATCGCTAGCCACGGGATAAATATTTACCATGGAAAAAAGACCTGTCTCGAATATTCTCTGCTGAGTCAGTTCAATTAGATCAATATCATAAATCATCCCGGGACTAAATACATGTTCTCTTTCGACAAAAGAGGTATCGAGATTCAACAAACCTTCGATGATTACTTCGTCTATTTTGACTGTGGGACCTTC
>DKQU01000012.1:9741-23714 GCA_002471865.1 Fidelibacterota bacterium UBA7300
CCTATCTTTTGATATTCCCTTTGGAGTTCTAAAATGTTTTGGCGAATCTTTATCTGATTGAATGGTGCACCAGTTTTTATTTTTAGATACTTCCTGATTTTCTTTTCAGAAAGAGCTTCTTCTCCATTTATCGTTAATGAGTTGAGGGTAGACTGAGTCCTTTCGTTAATCTCGAAATAAATATTTACTCTTTCCTCACCAATAACTTCGAATTTCTCACTTACTGACGCACTTAAGAATCCTTCAGATGCATAGAAATTTTTTAGAGTAATTGCATCGAGTTTTAATGATCTACGATTGAATTCAGAAAATTTGAAAATGAACGGTTCTTTCAACCGAATGATCTTCTGGAGCTTACGATCAGAAAATGTTTCATTACCTTCAAAAACAACAGAGTTTACATAATAACGTTGATCCTTTATTTGAGGAAATACCTTAAATACAAACAGAAAAATAAATGGAACCAGTAATACCGTTTTCAGTCTCAAGTTAGAACTGCCGTTTCAAACGATATCTAACCTGAACCTGTCCGTCTTCATCATAGCTAATAACAAAGGAGACATTTGGAGTTAATTTATATTCTACACCCACTTCATACGGTTCGGAAAAAGATAGACTTTGCTTGTAGCTGAGATAAACATTCTCAGTCATCTTGGTTCCGACTTTTACTGATAAATCTTCATCAGAGTCTCCCATGATAGATTCAGAACCTTCAATTTCAAATTCATCCAAAGGAGTCGAACGGATTAGGTTTCTCTCCAATTCATTTTCAAGAAGCTTACCAAATATGTAAAACGATTGGTCTCCAAAACCATCACCAGCTGGACCTCCACCATCCAATCTTCTCTGAATTGTAAGAAGTTCCAGTAGTTCGCCTTGACTATAAAAACCTTCTTGGCCATTGGCTTGGAGAATTATTTCAGGCTCATCCAACCTACCTGATACTAAGACATCAATCTGAATCTCTGAAACATCAGTTGTCGCAACAAAATCCAACTGTGGATTGAATTCCGATGGATCGAATACTACTCGTCCACTCTTAATATCGAAGACATCAGAAAAGTAGTAGAATTTCCCTTTCCTTACATCTACCTCACCAGAGTATCTATAAGGGCCATTGCCAAGTTGATATAAAGACATTGTACCTTCGAACTCTGCGTCCATTTGACTGTTTTGGAGAAAAACATTTCCATTTTCCATTGGGAAATGAAGCTTGTAATGAGAAATTGTCTCTCCTTCTATTGGGGATTCAGCATACGGATCTTCAACAAATTCCATCCTAAGCACTGCTTCACTTGGAATTATGTCACCAGCGATTGACACTGTATCTTTGCCTGTTATTAAAAGATTAAGGTCTGCAACTCCTTCAATTTCTCCAAGAAGAGTTCGGATATACACATCTTTACCAGTTATGAGAAAAGCAAGATTAGGCCAAAAGAATTCTTCAAGATCCATACTACCTGAAACTCGAATGTTATCTGTTAAACTACTTTTTGTTTTCTTAGCCGGTATGATAGCTTTTTTCAGTTGGCTACCCCATGAAGCATCAGAGGTAATGTGGCTCTTTCCCACCAAGTTCTCCAAAATGAATTTATTTTCTTTCAGGATAGCACTTCCTTCTACGCCCAGTATAGGACGATCAAGCATTAGAGCATAAATAGTACCGTCCTTTACATGTACCTTTCCATTTCGAATAGGGTAAGCAGGTGTTCCCATAATTTCAAGAGACAGTTCAATATCACCAGTAACTGAGTCAACATCTACTAAATAAGGTGTTAATACTTCAAGATTGGGTGTAACTGCTGAAAACTGCATTGAAATACGTTCATCTTTAAGCCATCTATTGTCAGGGAGATTGCTTATAGATAAATCAATAGGTAGATAGCCTCCTCCTGAATAATAACCTCCTTTTATATAAGCAATCAGGTCCTCAAAGTATAGTCGTTTATCAGTATACCGACCCGAACCGGAAATAGTTTTACCCATAATTTTGTCATATCGAGGCGAAATAATTTCAAGAGCAAAAACCATTTCGGGATCTTCACTAATACCGCTAACGGCAAGACTTCCTGATACAATTCCATCTATCGAAACATCTTTAGGAAGATATTCTTCAAGTAGATCTAGTTGAAAATTCTTGAACTCGCCAGAAAATTTTGTTAATCCTACAGGATCAATTTCAAATGGTAACTTTCCAGTATCTGTACGTCTGATTTTTACAGAACCTGATAGCATCGCGTCACCTTTTTTTTCATCCTTTATCTTGAATTCTTTTATTCGCAAAACATTATCTTTTAAATCAGATGCTAAAGTGAATTTTTCAAAAAATGTATCACCAAATTTACCATCACTTATTTCTATTACTCCAGCCGATTCAATATGATCACCTTCGGTTGTTAAATCTATTTCGGCAAAAAGATCACCAATTATAGGCAATTGCAAATCAAGTGCTTTAGCTAATCCAGTTAGATTCAGATTTACTATAGAAAAAGACGCATCAACTACTTGCTCATCCTCTATCACGAAAGCTATTTCAGCTCTTCCATCGTTTAACCGTAATTCTGCAGGTTTTAGTTCTATTCGATTATTCTGGTTTTGAAATACAATTTGATTCCCATTCGTAACCATCTCATCTGCAAACGTTAGTTGCATCTGATCAACTATAATCTCTTCGTTTCCAATTAGCTGACCAGAAGCTTGAAAAGTGTAATCCGCATTTTGAAGTTTCGCTTTTGATACCAAGATTGAATCGCCTCTAAAAGACAGATCAAATTCAGCTGCATCCAACGGGAATTCACTTAAGTGACCATTTGAAGCCACCGCACGAAACTGTCCATAAGGCTCAGATACAACCGAATTAACTAGAAATGAAGCCGAAAACGATTCTAAATCTGCATCTTGAGTGACGATATTCTCAAAACTCAGAAAACCTGAAAGAGAGGGATCAAAAAGATAACCAGATGCTTCTAGTGTTCCACGTACTCGACCTGTCACATCACCAATTTCTAAAACCGAAGCCAAAGCAGTCAAATTACCTTGACGTGCAGTGATTGAGACAGCCATTTGTTCATTGGACAGGTTCATTCGACCAGAAGCGATAATGGATCCATAATCAAAATCGAATCTAAGGGAATCATTAATTTCAATACGATTATTTGCATAAACAAAACCTCCTTTTGCAGCCACATACCCTCGCTGTCCTGGTACACTATTTTTTATATCGAACGATACTTCAACTTCATCAGGTTCGAAATTTTTTAATGAAGCTGAAAGTTGCATGTTACCTTTTATCTCCGTTTTCTGTCCAATTAACAAAACATCTGCCAAATTGAGATTAGTAATCTCTAGATTTAGTTTGAGTTGTCCTGCATCTGAATAAGTTCCATTTCCTTTCATCTCAGTTTCACCCAATTCAAACTGAGCTTTCCTAAGTTTATAAAAACCATCTGATATTTCACCTGATACTTCGGCCTTTGCTAATAGTTTGTTACTGTAAGAGTTATGAATAGCGGCAGTTGCAAACCCAGATTCAAAATCACTGTTAAAGGTTAATTTTACATTTACACGATCAGTATTAAATAATTCTTCGAGACTGTAAGCCTTTAGTCTAGAGCTTAATAAATTGTCAACTAAGAGATTACCCTGGATTTGTTTCCTAGGTAAAAAATCTATTCTACCCGAAAAGGCAAACCGATCGTAACCCCAATAAATGTCCAAATCTTTTCCTTCAACAAAAGTGGGGCCTACATTGATTATACCTGATTCCAGACGAACTTTCTCAAGACCAGAAGACTCAGTTATGTGTAAGTCCCAAGGTTCGAACTGAAGAGCTTCATCTCCAGAGATGATTTCTCCAGCTAAATCAACAGTGTAAAGCGTTTCGATGGGTGGCTCTTGGGATTCATCTATCATACGTAAAGTTGCGCTAGACATTCTAAGAGTGCTGACAGAAAAATCATTTTCCATGAGATCAGAAACAAAACTGAGGTTTTCAATTGAATTATCTTCGTTGTTTCTGATAGTTACAATAGCATTGTCAAACGCTAATTCATCTATCCCCCAATTTCCTGAAAGGATTCTACTAAGGTCGAGGTTCAATAAGACATTTTCACAAAATATCACGACTGAACCATCTCCACTCTTTAGATAGACGCTACTGAGAGTTACATCTGAAGTTAACTTGCCATTTATTTCTACCAACGAGAGGGACCAATCGTTGGGTTCCAGGAGATTTTCGTTTATGTATTCTATAATATACTTGGACCAAGCTCCAGGGCTCATAAGAATATAGGAAATTCCTCCACCTAGAAGAATCAAGGTAATGGTCAAGATCAATACTGCTTTTTTACGTTTTGTCATCTATGGGAACATACAAATATAACGTAAGGAAGTTCCAAATACAAAAAAGGCGGAGAATCTCCGCCTTATTTTTTTTTACTACTATTTTCGATAATCAGTCAACTACCTCGAAATCAGCATCCTCGATCTCTTCATCATCTTTCTTTTTCTCTTCCGAAGTATCGGTAGATTTTTCTGGTTCCTGTTCTTTCGCGCTAGCATACATCTTACTGGCAACCTCGTTCCAATTTTTGTTGAGTTCATCCACAGCTTCACGAATATCATCAACATTAGAACTCTCTTTAGCTTTTTTCAGCTTTTCTACGGAATCATCTAAGCTCTTTCGATCATCATCGCTCAACTTATCTTTGAACTCTTCGAGATTCTTCTCAGTCTGAAAAATGAGTTGATCAGCTTGATTGCGCAGATCTACTTCTTCACGCTTTTTCTTGTCTTCAGCTTCATGTTTTTTAGCATCATCTACCATCTTTTCTACTTCTTCCTCGGAGAGTCCACTGGAAGCTTCAATTCGAATAGACTGCTCTTTACCAGTAGCTTTATCCTTGGCAGAAACGTTCAAGATTCCATTGGCATCGATATCGAAGGTAACCTCTATCTGTGGAATACCTCTTGGTGAAGGTGGAATTCCTTCCAAATGAAACCTACCGATAGTTTTATTGTAAACTGCCATCTCACGTTCACCCTGAAGCACATGAATCTCGACAGAAGTTTGATTATCAGCTGCAGTAGAGAAAATCTGACTCTTTTTAGTCGGTATTGTGCTGTTTCTCTCAATGAGATTTGTAGATACTCCTCCAAGAGTTTCAATCCCAAGTGAAAGAGGTGTTACATCCAAGAGAAGTACATCTTCGACATCTCCTCCGAGAATACCACCTTGAATTCCAGCGCCCATAGCCACAACTTCATCTGGGTTTACACCTCTGTTAGGCTCTTTCCCGAATATCTTCTTGACTATTTCCTGAACTTTTGGAATTCTTGTAGAACCACCGACAAGAATTACTTCATCAATATCACTTGCTTTGAGCCCGGAGTCTTTCAACGCTTTTTCACAAGGTTCTTTTGTACGATTTAATAAATCTTCGATTCGATTTTCGAGATCTGCTCGTGACATTGAAAGATTCAGATGTTTTGGACCGGTATTATCAGCTGTAATGAAAGGTAAGTTGATATCAGTTTGCATTGAACTGGATAACTCTTTCTTTGCATTTTCTGCAGCTTCTCGAAGCCTCTGTAATGCCATAGGATCTTCTTTTAGATCAATACCGTCAGATTTCTTGAACTCTTCGGCAATCCAGTCAACAACGCGCTGATCAAAATCGTCACCACCAAGATGTCCATCTCCGTTAGATGCATTTACTTCAATGGACTTCTCACCGTCGATATCCATGATGTCAAGTATTGAAATATCGAATGTTCCGCCACCCAAATCAAAGACCGCAACCTTCTGATCCTTCTTCTTATCCAGACCATACGCAAGTGCAGCTGCAGTAGGTTCGTTAATTATCCTTCTCACTGTCAAACCGGCAATCTTTCCTGCGTCTTTTGTAGCTTGTCGCTGAGAATCATTAAAATAAGCAGGTACAGTGATAACAGCTTCTTTCACAGATTGACCAAGATAATCTTCCGCCATCTGCTTGAGTTTCTGAAGGATCATAGCACTGATCTCTGGAGGAGTATATGTTTTGTCAACTGCCTCTACTACAACTCCACCTCCTTTACCGGCTTTAACCTGATACGGAACTTCACTTACCTCAGTACCTACCTCATCAAACTCACGCCCCATAAATCTTTTGATAGAAAACACAGTATTTTGGGGATTGGTAACCGCTTGTCGTTTAGCCGGTTGACCAATCAATCTTTCTCCATCTGTAGTAAAAGCTACAACCGATGGAAGTGTACGTCCACCTTCTGGTGTAGGAACTATTTTTGGTTCTCCACTTTCCATTATTGATAGACAAGAATTGGTCGTTCCTAGATCGATTCCAATAATTTTTGACATTGCTAATAACCTCCAAACTATTTATTCATTATCTAAGATGAGTTTTCAGAACCATTTGATGCAATAACCATACCATGGAACTAAAAGTGTATATATGGCAGAGATAGGGTACTATACGACGGTAAGACTAAGTCTTCTTGTCAGACTTATTTTTTACTTTAGATTTTATTTTCACTGATTTGCTAGATATTTTTTTAGAATTATTGAAGACCAATTCACCTGATTTAGCATCAACCTTAATCGTGTCACCTTCCTGATATTTTCCTTCAAGAATTTTTTCAGAAAGAGGGCTTTCGATAGACGATTGAATTTCTCGTCTTAATGGTCGAACTCCATATTCAAGACTGTAACCTTTCTCAATAATTAAATCTTTTGCACGATGTGTAAGAGTAAGAGACATCTTTTTTTCAGCTAAATTAGAATACAGATCTTTCAATTGTAAATTAATAATCTCTCTAACACTTTTAGTCGAAAGGGTATCGAATACAAGCACTTCATCAAGACGGTTAAGGAACTCCGGATTAAAGGTATCCTTCACATTATTCATAACACTTACCTTCATTGCGTCATAATCTGAATCAGAGGAACCTTCTCCAAATCCGTATGTATGCAGCTTACCAATTCCTTTTGTTCCAAGATTAGAGGTCATAATAATTATCGTATTACGGAAATCAATCTTTCTGCCCATACTATCTGTTATGACTCCTTCATCAAGAAGTTGAAGGAGGATGTTATAAACATCGTGATGAGCTTTTTCCATTTCATCAAATAAAATTACTGAATAAGGTTTACGTCTTACGCGTTCTGTCAATTCTCCACCCTCCTCATAACCCACATAACCGGGTGGGGCACCAATTAGTCGAGAAGCTGAGAATCGTTCCATATATTCTGTCATATCGATTTTGACAAGTGCATCATCCTGAGAAAAAAGATGGCGGGCCAGAACTTTAGCTGTCTCTGTTTTACCTACACCGGTTGGCCCCAGAATAAGAAAGGCGCCAATTGGTCGAGAGGGATTTTTCAATCCGGCGCGAGCTCTTTGAATGGCTCTGGTCAAACTTTCGATTGCAGCATCTTGGCCAATAATGTATTCTTTCAACTCATCAGCCATCTTAAGAAGCTTCTGAGATTCATTTTGAGCCATCTTTGTGATAGGAATGCCAGTCATGGTCGAAACAACATCTGCAATATCATCTTTTGTAATGGTAACAGCACTATTGGATTCTTGCTTAGCCCATTCTTTTTGGGCGATTTCCAGTTTTTTAATTAGATTTCTTTCTCGATCACGTAAACTGGCAGCTTCTTCAAATTTCTGATTTGACACTACAGTCTCTTTCTCGGCTCTAACCTGCTCAACTTCTAATTCTAACTCGATTATTTTATCCGGAACGTTGAGATTTAATAGATGCATTCTGGCACCAGCTTCATCCATAACATCTATAGCTTTATCTGGGAGATACCTATCTGAAATATATCTATGGCTCAAATCGACACAGTTTCGAATCGCATCTTGATCGTAGCGAACATTGTGATGACTTTCGTAGCTCGATTGTAGACCTTGCAAAATTGCCACAGATTCATCAAGGGTTGGAGGTGAGATAATTATCCTCTGAAATCGTCGTTCTAAAGCTCCATCTTTCTCGATATACTTGCGATATTCTTCCATGGTTGTAGAACCGATACAGTGTATTTCTCCACGTGAAAGAGCCGGCTTGAACATGTTGGAAGCATCAAGCGAACCCGACGCGCTCCCTGCGCCCACCAAAGTATGAAGTTCATCAATGAAAAGAATAATATCATCATTGGACTCAAGTTCATTCATGATAGCTTTAATACGTTCTTCAAATTGTCCTCGATATTTTGTGCCTGCTACCAAAGAGGCGAGGTCAAGGGCTACAATCCGTTTGTTTTGAATTAGACGAGGAACTGATTTTTCTACGACTCGTTGAGCCAATCCTTCAGCGATAGCTGTTTTCCCAACCCCGGGCTCACCTATTAAAACTGGGTTGTTTTTCTTCCTTCTGCATAGAATTTGAGCTACACGCTCTATTTCTCCGATTCGTCCTACGACGGGATCCAGGCGATTCTGACGTGCTAATACAGTTATATCCCTACTGAAATGATCTAAAGCCGGAGTGGAGGATTTAGTATTTGAAATAGGTTTTTTCTTTTCTTCTAAGAGAACATCATCTTCCTTTAACTGCTCAACAATTGCATCGTAATCCACTTCGTAGGCACTCAACACTTCATAGGCAACCCCTTCCTTTTCCTGCAGCATTGCCATAAGAAGATGAAAATCCTCAGCTTGACTAGATCCGAGGTTTGATGCTTCAATGAATGTATTCCTGAGAATCCTCTCAGCACGCCGAGTAAGAGGCAAATGACCCAGTGTCATAGTACCTCCCGAAGGTTTTACCATATCCTCGATCATTACACGCATTTCTTCCAAATCACAACCCAATATTTCCAACAGCTGTATTGCTTTCCCTGATCCTTCTCGAATTATCCCCAGCATTAAATGTTCTGAACCAACATAGCTGTGACCCAGTTGGATTGCCTCTTCCTTGGCAAACTTCATTATTGTTTGGACGCGTTTAGAGAAATTTTCTTTCATTTGTTACTTGAGCTTAGTTGAATTTACCGTGGTATCTCTCCTATCGCAACTTACTTTTCCGCAGAAGTGATGATTCCCTCATTCAAATAGAGCATTCGATCTGCAATCTCACCTACCCGAGGATTATGAGTGGCGATAATAAACCCACACCCTTCAGCCGTCACCAACTCACGGATAACCTGCATCAGATGCTCTCCTGCAGAAACATCCAGATTTCCGGTAGGTTCATCAGCCAACACAAGCTTAGGATTATTCACCAACGCTCGCAAAACCGCCACTCTTTGGCGTTCACCGCCGGAAATGGCAGCGGGTCTGTGATCTGTCCTCTCCGATAATTCCAAGCGGTCCAGCCACTCCTCAGATATCTTATGAGCTTCCAACACTTCCCGACCAGCCAGCATCAGAGGGATCATCAGATTTTCCAGAATTGTGAACTCCGGCAGTAAATGATGGAATTGGAAGACGAAGCCGATGGTCTGGTTACGCAATCTCGAAAGGGCCGTGTCACCTAGTCTGGAGACATCCTGTTCATTAATGAAAAGAGAACCACTGTCCGGCCGGTCGAGTGTTCCCAGCACATTCAGAAGAGTGGATTTTCCACAGCCGGAAGGTCCCATGATAGCGACGATTTCGCCCTGTTCTACGCTGATGCTGACATCACGTAGTACCTCCAAACGGCCATTAGCTACGGCGTATCCTTTGCTGATATTTTTCGCCTGCAGAATCATTTCTCGAACCTAACCGCTTCAGTAAGACTCAACCTACTTGCCACTCGAGCGGGATAAACTGAGGCCAGGCTGATGATCGCTCCGGAGACAGAGATTAATATCACAACATCCCCCAGAGAAAGAGCCATGGGCACCGCCGACACCAGATAGATAGTTTCAGGAAGTTTAAGAAATCCCCATTTCATTTGCGCAAAAATTAATGTTATTCCTGTAATCATACCAAATACCGCACCGATTCCACCGATCATGATTCCCTGAAACGCAAAGATGCGAGCGACTTTTCTTCTGGTAGCTCCCATGGCTCGAAGGATCCCGATTTCCCGCACTTTCTCCATGATGAGCATGATAAGTGTGGAAGCGATTCCAAACGATGCGACAATGATAATTAAGCTAAGTACGATTGTACCAACGAGTTTTTCAAGCTCCATGGCTGAAAACAATATCCCGTGCTGTTCCCGCCAGCTTGTGAGGGTCAATTCTTCCGGCAAGAGAGCAGATATTTTGTCTTCCGCAATCTTTGCCGTCGATCCTTCCCTGAGCAGGAAGTCAACGCCATCTACGGACGTACCCGCTCGGAACAGCTGTTTGCCCATCTCCATGGGTATGAAGCAGACTCTATCGTCGAAAATGGGAATACCCGTCCGGAAGACGCCTTGAACTTCCACATCTCCCCACGTAGGAAAACCTAACGCAAGTTGACCACTTGTCGGACTGACAAGCCGCAATCTGTCGCCCGGTCTGACTTGCAATCTTGCTGCCAGTTCCGTACCCATCACAATGCCAGATTTTTCCATCGGTCGATCCAATTCAGATTCCATGAAGGGACGATAGACCGAGCCCAATTTATCCGATTCCACCGCCTTCAGAGTGACCAATTGGCGATTGTCGTCTCGGATGATAATTCCTTTCCGCTCCAGATAAAAGGAAGCATCTTCAACTTCCGGAATGGAAACTGCAGCCGACTTGATTTTTGCCTGAAGGTTTTCATCAAGGGATATATTTGCAATCCTCAAATCACTCTCGAAACCGGAAACTCGCTCCTCCAGTTCATTTGTGAAACCATTTAGTACAGCAATGGCAGCTAAGACAGCAAAGCACCCTACCGCTACGCCCAGCATAGCCATGACGGCACTCCACGAGACAAATCCGACTCGCTTTCGGGAGACGAGAAATCTGCGGCCCAATCCCAGCGTCAGATTCTTCATTCGTACCTCACTGCTTCCGCCGGCTGAACTCCAGAGGCCTTCCAAGCAGGATAAACCGTCGCTGCTAAAGCGAGAAGGAATCCGAAGACTCCAACAGTTATGAACTGCTGAGGATGAAATTCTACCGCCAGTTGAGACATGAAGTAAATTTCTGCGGGAATCTGGAAAAATCCATATCTAATCTGAAGAAAGCCTACCGCGAGGGCAAGACAGATTCCAAGTCCAACACCGATGAGCCCAACCAGTCCCCCTTCCAAGAGGAAGAGTTGGGAAATTTTTCTACGCGAAAAACCGACTGCCCGCAAAACACCTATGTCCCGATTTTTTTCCATGACAATCATGGTGAGTGCAGAAGAAATATTGAAAATCGCCACCAATGCAATGAGTCCGAAAACGATAGTCATGGGTTGTTTTTGTGACCTGAGCCAAGCGAAAAGTCTGCCGTGCCTTTCCAACCATGTTTCGGGTATGTAGCCTATCCCTGCAGAAGAGACAACATCCGCAACAAATTCTGTCTTATCTTCATTTTTCAGCTGTACAACACGACCGGAAATTTGATCAGACATACCAAAAAGTGATTGAGCTTCTGATAACGATGTATAGATGACCGTTTCATCATAATCTTTCAGTCCAGTATCGTAGATTCCCACCACTCGGAATTGCCTAATGCCTGGCGGCTTTCCCGGACGACCTAAATTCGCCATGTCCAACAGAGTGACCTTTTTGCCGACTGTGACTCCAAGCTGCTTGGCCAGCGCCGCTCCCATGACGACAGTACCGTCACCACTGAGATCAAATTCCCCGTCAGTAATGAATTGAGGTGTGGCGATAATTTTATCTATTCCTAATGAAGGCATCCCCTCCACCATAACACCTTGCGTCTCTCTGCCGACTCGAATCATGGCCGCTTGACTGATATACGGCTCACTGGCGGCAATTTCACTTATGTTGTTTAGGATAGAATCGAGGTGACTGTCCACTTCCGGAAGATTACGATCGAAATATCCGCGAATACGAATGTGACCGTCGAAGCCGATGATTTTTTGCTCGATTTCGCTCTCGAAGCCGTCCAAGACAGCCAGCGTCAAGATGAGTACAGCGACGCCAATGGCCAATCCCGCCACTGCGAGATAGCTGATGAACGAAGTAAAACTAAATTTATGCTTGGATCGGAGATGCCGAGCGGCGATTAGGGAAAGGGGACCCATGACTAATCATCGCCGGGGAGTGTCCGCATGGCAGGAAACAACAGTACATCGCGAATGGAGGTTTGATCGGTCAGCAACATAACGAGACGATCCACACCGAGGCCCACTCCACCGGTGGGCGGCATTCCTACCTCAACAGCCCGTACAAAATCTTCATCAAATGCTTGAGCTTCTTCATCGCCTTTCTGGCGGAGCTCCGCCTGGGCCATAAGTCGCTCTCGCTGATCTACAGGATCGGTCAACTCCGTAAATGAGTTAGCCAATTCTCTTCCGCCAATGAACAGCTCGAATCGCTCTACAATCTCCCCGGAATCGTCATCTCGCTTTAGCTTAGCTAGAGGTGAAATCGCTTTGGGATAATCAATGACAAACGTAGGCTCCTGAAGTTTCGGCTCCACTAAATTCTTCATAAGCAGCTCCAGAAGAGCGCCGACGTGAGCATCTTTCTCAGCATCGATACCGTGCTTTTTACAAATTTTAGTGAGCTTGCCTTCGTCTGATAAAACAATTTTCTCTCCTGTCGCTTCTTCAAGTAGTTCCACGTAACCGGCTCGGCGATACGGTTTGGAAAAATCAATGGAAGTTCCGTCAATCTCAACTGTTTTCACATCGACAGCTTCCGCCGCAGCCCTGATGAGCTCCTCGGTAAAGTCCATAAGGAAATTGTAGTCTACGTAGGCGGCATAATACTCCAGCATGGTGAATTCGGGATTGTGTGTTTTGTCCATCCCTTCGTTGCGAAAATCTTTTGCCATTTCGTACACCCGGTCGAAACCTCCAATGATAAGGCGTTTCAGAAAAAGTTCATCAGCAATGCGAAGATAAAGCGTACTGTCGAGAGCGTGGTGCTGAGTTTTGAACGGTCTTGCGAAAGCACCTCCATAGATAGGTTGCAACACTGGAGTTTCCACTTCGAGAAATCCACTCTGATCCAGGAATGCTCGAACGGCAGTGATAATTTGCGCTCGCTTTCTAAAGACATCTCGCACTTCCGGGTTCACCACCAGATCGAGATGGCGATGGCGGTAGCGCTGTTCCTTGTCAGCGAATGCGTGGTACGTCTCTCCTTCTTTCTCTTTCCCGCCGGGAAGCGGACGGATACTTTTCGCTAGTACAACTAATTCAGATACATCGATGGAAATCTCGCCGGTACGTGTGGTAAAAACTTTTCCCTTTGCTCCAACTATATCACCCATGTCGAGAAGTTTGAAAACCTCGTAAGATTGTTCACCTGCATTATCCCGCTTGATGTAGCACTGAATTTTGCCCACGTCATCCTGAATATGGAAAAAGGCAGCCTTTCCCATCCGGCGGAGAGATACAATTCGCCCGGCTGCGGATACAGTTTTGCCTTTCAGTTTATCAAAACCTTCAATGATCTCAGTAGAACGGTGAGTCCGGTCATAAACGTAGGGATACGGATTGATTCCCATCTCCTGGAGCTTCGCCGCTTTTTCCTTCCTGAATTGAATGATTTGGGTCAGGCTTTGTTCTTTTTCAGCCGCCATGTTTTATTCTCCTAATTTTCCTTAATAACTGCTGACTTGCCTGCTTTCTGCAGCAGATAAGCCCTCATAAATCCATCAAGATCACCATCCATAACCCGTTTGGCGTCTCCCACTTCTACCTTCGTCCGATGATCTTTCACCATGGTGTAAGGGTGAAATACATACGAGCGGATCTGACTCCCGAATCCGATATCCATTTTCTTATCTTCTAAATCTTTCCGCGCTTCAGCCTGTTCCTCCAATTTAAGCTGATAGAGCCGCGCCTTCAAAATCTTCAAGGCATTCGCCTTGTTCTTGTGCTGCGATCGCTCATTCTGGCACTGTGCTACTGTACCGGTTGGGATGTGCGTAA
>DKQU01000049.1 GCA_002471865.1 Fidelibacterota bacterium UBA7300
CAAATATATATAATCACTCCCTTCCCGGAAATGGTGGAAGCCGTCATTTGTGAGAGTATACTTCGCCGGGCTGCCGATAAGGAATTGGTGGTATACCACGTAGTAGATCTCAGAGAGTTTGCCGAAGGGAAATTTAAGCAGATTGACGACTATCCGTTCGGCGGTGGAACAGGAATGATTATGATGCCTGAGCCAATTTTAAAAGCTCTAGATCGAGTTAAGGAATTACATTCCGGCGATAGAAACCTGCGAGTTATCTTCCCCACTCCACAGGGCGAACAACTCACTCAAGACAAATCTCGAGAGTTCTCTCAGGATGATGACTTGGTATTTATTTCAGGACATTACAAGGGTATGGACGAACGTATCCGCGAGTCAGTTGTAACGGATGAGATTTCCATCGGTGACTTCGTTCTGACCAATGGAGAGCTTCCCACACTTGTAATTCTTGATACAGTCGTCCGGCTGATACCGGGAGTATTAGGCGATGATGAATCCGCCATGGGTGATTCTTTTACCAACGAGCTTCTCGATTTCCCACATTATACACGACCGGCTGAGGTCAGAGGGATGGATGTCCCGGATGTACTTTTGAGTGGTCACCACGAAAAAATAGAAAAATGGAGGCAGGAAGAGCGTGAAAAAAGAACTCGATCACGTCGTCCTGACCTTTGGAAAACATACGAACAAAAACAAACCAGATGAGGTAAGAACCATGGACCCACAGCAATTTTCAGAAGATCATTTACGTACCGACATTCCAGATTTTCGTGCCGGCGATACTGTTGGTGTAAACGTGAAAGTAGTGGAGGGAGGTAAGGAACGCCTTCAGAGATTTGAAGGTGTTGTTCTTTCCAAGCGAGGTACCGGAACAAACGCTACTTTTACTGTGCGAAAGGTATCTTCCGGAGTTGGAGTTGAACGTATTTTCCCTCTCCATACTCCTATCATTGAAAACATAGATGTTGTTCGTCGTGGAAAGGTAAGAAGAGCAAAATTGTACTACTTACGGAAACTCAGAGGCAAGGCTGCCCGGATCAAGGAACGCAGGTAAATTTCTGTTCCAAATCTGAGTTTCAATGTTCAGGGGTAAACACTGTTTTGCCCCTGTTTTGTCTTACATTACTGCTAGCTGATTTTCAGCATTAAACCGATGTTTACTCGGGAATCTAAAACAGTCATCACCCTTACTGGGCTTTCCCATTTTGCGGTCCACAGCAGTATGCTTTTTTTCCCAGCTCTGTTCATTGTGCTCCAAAATGAATTTTCTGCCGAAGCTATCACATTGGCGACATTGAGCTGGATTTACACACTTTCTAATTTCATGTTCGGATTCGGTGCGCTTCCTGCCGGCTGGATCGAAGAAAAGGTGGGTGGTAGAAAACTTCTTTTGTTGTATCAATTAGGTGCCGCAGCATCTGCACTATTTGTCTCAATCTCCACAAGTTTGACTACGCTAACCATCGCTCTCGTTTTTCTGGGACTTTTTTCGTCCATCTATCATCCCGCAGGACTTACCATTATCTCCCGACGAATTCATCAGACAAGCCGAGCCATGGGTTACCACGGAATCGCCGGTAGTGCCGGATTGGCTGCAGGGCCATTATTGGCATCTCTTTCTGCAGTGGCGGGATCGTGGCGCTGGGCGTATGTAGGCATTGGGCTCTTCTGTCTGTTGCTGGCCGGGGCAACAGCAACTTTCATCCCCTCCCGGAAAAGTGAAGCAGAAGAAGACGTCTTAAAAACAGAAGTTACGAGGATGAAACCTTTAGTGGTTTATTACCTCATTGCTGTTTTTGTGGGATTGACATTTTACGGATTTAAAACCTTTATGCCGGTTCATTTTAGCATGAATGCCACTGGACTTCTAGAGAACTGGGATGTTGTAGTTCGAGGAGGTCTTTTTTCCACCATCGTGCTATTGGCAGGAATTGGTGGACAGATGATCGGTGGAAGATTAGGTGACAAGTATAACCGACCGACGTTACTTGCGGTTATTTTCTTGGTTCATACACCTTTGCTGATAGCTTTTGGACTCAACTCTGGTTCCTCTTTGCTGGCTTTTGGCGTTATGCTCGGATTGGTACACTTTGCCTCTCAACCGATAGGTAATGCATTGATTGCTGAGTACACCACCTCAGCTAACCGTGGATTGGGCTATGGTATTTCATTCTTTCTTAGTTTCGGTTTGGGATCGTTTGCAGCGGGGATTGGAGGGTCACTGGCAGAAAGTAATGGCGTTCAAGTCGTTTTTCCGTTCATAGCCATTTTCATGGGGTGTGCCTTTTTACTGGCTCTCTACTTGAGAAAAATTTCATGAACTATCCGTTCTTTCACTTGCAAATGACTTCTCACTCTTCTACCTTTTGCACTCGAGGCAATAAATGAAACTACGAGAACTTCCATCTGTCAATTCCATACTGGAAAATATGGATCTGAGTGCTATTTCCGCGCCGCGAAGTTATATTACAGAATTAATTCGCTCTGAACTGGCTAATATTCGGGAAATGGCAATTGACGGAGATATTCCCGGCAGCCGGGAGATGATTCGCGAGCGTATTCAGCAAAACGTGCTGAAATCTGCAGAACGGAGTTTGAGACAGGTGATCAACGGAACAGGTATAGTACTGCATACTGGGTTGGGGCGAGCTCCACTTTCGTTTCGAATGATGGAACAGGCGATTCGCAGAGTTACAGGCTATACCAATCTGGAACTTGATCTCATCTCAGGAAAAAGAGGCGAACGGCTGAGCCACATTTCAGGGCTCCTAAACGCTCTTGCCGACTCAGAGGCTTCTCTTGCTGTGAACAACAACGCAGCCGCTGTCCTTTTGGCTCTCAACACTGTAGCAGAAGGGAAGGAAGTAATTATCTCCCGTGGACAGCTTGTGGAAATAGGCGGCTCTTTTCGCATCCCGGAAGTGATTGCAAAAAGCGGTGCCATTCTGAAAGAGATAGGAACCACCAATCGCACCCACCAAAAAGATTATTTGAATGCTGTTACGTCTAAAACCGGCGCTATTCTTTTCGCTCACACCAGCAATTACAAGATTGAAGGATTTACCGCAGAAGTTGCCATAGCGACTCTCGCCAAGCTCTCCCGAAAGAAGCGCATTCCGCTCGTAGCAGATCTCGGCAGCGGCGCTCTATTTGACATGAAAGAGATTAATCTCCCAAGTGAATTAGTCGTGAGTGATGTACTGAAACAAGGGGCGCATCTGGTAACATTTTCCGGTGACAAACTCCCAGGAGGTCCTCAGGCGGGACTCGTCTGCGGGAAAAAGGGAATCGTGAAAAAACTGCACGATAATCCACTCTATCGAGCTCTCAGATGCGACAAGGTGACGTTAGCGCTCCTGGAAGAGGTGTTGCGAAGTTATCAGGATATACCTGTCATGCGGCAGAACCTTACATATCGTCTGCTGAGAACATCACGTCGGTCACTCATGACTCGAGCTGAACGAATCTTAGCTGATCTGCCAAAATCAGTCGTCAAAACTCTCGACATTACGGCTGAACCGTCAGAAGTAGAGGCGGGAAGCGGGTCGCTTCCCACAGAAACTATTGAAAGCGTCGCACTCAAGTTTAATTGCAATACTGCGAAACCGACAGAATTAGCTGCCGCTTTTCGCCGCCAGACTCCTTCGGTTCTGGGCTATATTTCCGGCAATCGCTTTCTGATCGATATGAAAGCAGTTCTACCATCACAGACCAGGAAGCTGACAGAGACGATTAAAAGAGTCGCCGCAGAAATCGTGTAATCATGACTCAGATTGTCATCGGTACCGCCGGGCATATTGACCACGGAAAAACAGCTCTCGTCAAAGCGCTGACTGGCACGGATACTGATCGCCTCCCGGAAGAACAACGTCGGGGGATGACCATCGATCTCGGCTTCGCTTTCCTCACCGACAACATCACGATTATTGACGTCCCCGGGCATGAAAAATTTATCCGCAACATGGTGGCGGGTGTCAGCACGGTGGATATCGCTCTACTCACCATTGCAGCCGATGACGGCATCATGCCGCAAACGCGGGAGCATCTCGACATCCTCCGGCTCTTGAATATCCGGCTGGGCTGTGTCGCTATCACGAAATGTGACCTTGCCGAGAGCGATGAATGGCTCGAGCTTCTGGAGGAAGAGATTAGCGATTTTGTGCAAGACGCATTCCAAGATAGTGTTCCAATCATCAGAACCTCGGCTGAGACCGGCGAAGGAGTTGAGGATCTCCGGAACGTACTGACCGACCTTGCAGGTAAGGCTGTTGAGAGAAATGATCGAGGTTTCTTTCGGCAGTCGGTAGATCGCGTCTTCTCTATGAAAGGGTTTGGAACGGTCGTTACTGGAACGGTCAGCAGCGGTAGGGCAAAAGTAGGCGACAGTTTGGAAATCGTACCAGGCAATGTGAAAGCCAAGATCAGAGGATTGCAGTCCCACGGGAAAGATGTGAAGTCGGTGAAGCCGGGAGATCGGTCTGCCGTGAATCTGAGCGGAGTCGAACGCCATCATCTAAAGCGTGGCTCGCAAATTGTTTCCGCCGGATTTCTGGAGCCGTTAACATCTTTTGGAGCCGAAATCAAGATGACAACCGACACAAAACGAAAATTGAAACACGAGCAGAGAGTCCGCATTCATTTGGGGACGGATGAAGTGATGGGACGAGTTTTAATTGTCAGTTCTGACGGACAGAAAAGCATCAATCCGGGAGAAAGTGCTACGGTTCTCATTCGGCTGGAAAAACCGATTCCTGTCACCATTGGAGATCAGTTCATCATTCGTCTCTATTCGCCACCTGAAACTCTAGGTGGCGGGTCGGTCATTGACACTCATCCTCCGAGAAAATGGAAAGCTACCGCTAAATGGTTGACTGAATTGACTCACCTGTCTGAAGACGAAAGAACAGCGCTTTTTCTTGAGCGGAATGAATCTAATCCCAAGACGGTTTCAGAATGGGGAAAGAGATTTCAACTAGGCGAAACTGAGCTCAACTCTCGACTTGATGGACTCAAACTTATCCGTTTTGGAGATGACCGAAATCCATTTTTATCGCTGTCTCATCTTGTGGAGGAACAAAAGTCAGATTTAATAAAAACCGTTGGCGAGTTTCACGAAAAAGCCGCTTATCGTTTGGGTGTTCCCAAGGACGAACTCCGACAAAATTTGGAATACAGTGAACCGTTGTTTGATTATCTGACCGAATTACTGGTCGAGGATGGTTTGGTAAAAGAGAAAGATGGACTGATACAGGCAGGTGGGCACAAAATAAAACTGAGCGAAGAAGACAAGAATCTTGCTCAGCAAGTTTCTAATCTTTTGGAAAATTTCGGAACAACTCCGCCCAATCTTTCAGATCTTTCCTCTGAGTTAGGTCAGTCGGACAAAAAAATTCTCGAAATACTCCATGTGCTGAAAAGCGAGGGGAAGGTAACTGAGATTACTCGAGACCTGTGGTATTTTTCCAATGTGTTGAAGGATATGGAGTCGTCGGTACGCAATTTCTTTGAAGCTCACGATGGGATGGAAGTGACCGACTTTAAGAAACTGACCGGCACTACCCGTAAACACGCTATCCCACTGCTGGAGTACCTTGATAAGCACGACGTGACATTCCGCGACGGCAACAAAAGGGTATTGGCGTGAACTCATCAGGGAAAAGATCGACCGTGAAAATGACTCCACTCATGAAACAGTATTACGAAATAAAAAAACTGCATCCCGATTCGCTGGTTCTTTTTCGGATGGGCGATTTTTTTGAAACTTTCGACGATGATGCAAAGACAGCTTCCCGGATTCTCGACATTACATTGACCAAACGTGCCAACGGAGCTGCGGCAGATGTCCCCTTGGCTGGTTTCCCACACCACGCTCTCGATTCCTATTTGCCTAAGCTGGTAGCAGCCGGACTGCGAGTAGCCATTTGCGAACAGGTGGAAGACCCGAAGTTGGCGAAAGGGATCGTCAAGCGGGAGGTGATCGAGGTGGTGACTCCCGGGACTGCGACGGCAGACAGCTCATCCAGTAAGCGCAACAATTTTCTCGGAGCCGTCTTCAGCGGACACGAAAAGGCTGGCTTCGCATTTTTGGATCATTCTACAGGGGAATTTTACATCGGAGAATGTCCGGAAGACAGTGTGACAGAAACAATTTTGAAATATGCTCCACGAGAGATTATCGTTGAAGAAGGGCGTCCTTATCACGATGAAAAATGGCACCGCCGACTGAAACCGTTCATCACTGAAATGGACGAGTGGGCATTCGACTATAAAACCACCTTGCAGTCTCTCACTGAGCACTTTGGTACGACCTCGCTCAAACCTTACGGATGCGATGATCTCCAAGAAGGTGTCGCAGCAGCCGGAGTTATTTTAAGCTACGTCCAGCGTAATATTCCCGATAGCGTCTCCCACGTTACCCGTCTGAGAAGAGTGCGGGACGAGAATGTGATGGGACTAGATGCTTTTACTGTCCGTAATCTCGAACTGTTCAACTCTCTAGCGACTCAGGGAACCCACGGCACGCTTATCTCTATTCTGGACGATACAGTTACACCCGGTGGGGGACGACTGCTTAGAAGGCGGCTGCTTTATCCGTTGGTCGAGCGATCTGAAATCGAGCGGCGACTGGAACTCGTGGACGGATTTGAAGCGGAAAGCGATCTCCGCTCAGAAATAAGGCGACGACTCACCAACTGTTCCGATTTAGAGCGAAATCTCTCCCGACTGAGCCGCGGCAAAGGAGCACCACGCGATGCCGAAAGTATCAGCTCTACGCTCACACTAATGCCTGAGATTTGCGCAGCAGTAAGCGAGTCCAGTTCAAAGGTGCTGCAAAGTTTTGTGCAAAATATCCCGGATACAGAAGAGATTGTCGCTAAAATCAACTCAACGCTCAAAGACGATGTACCAGCTCTGCTCAACAAAGGTGGCGTAATTCGTGATGGAGTGGATAGCGAACTGGATGAACTTCGCTCCATCGCTTCCGGCGGGAAAGAGTGGATCGCTTCCATGCAGGAAAGCGAGCGAAAAGCGACCGGAATCTCGTCGCTGAAAGTGGGCTACAATAAAGTTTTTGGCTACTACCTTTCCGTGACGAAAACTCACATCGACAAAGTGCCGGAGCACTACATCCGCAAGCAGACGCTTGTTAATGCTGAACGGTATATCACTCCTGAACTAAAGGAGTACGAGGAGAAAATTCTCACGTCAGAAGAGAAGATTCTCGCCATCGAAATCCGTATTTTTGATGAGCTCCGAAAGTGGATTCTCAGTCGAGCTCAATTGATTCTTCAGTCCGCATCTTTGCTGAATAAGATCGATCTCCACTCGACTCTTGCTGAAGTTGCGGTGAGGAATAGTTATGTGAAGCCCACAATTACTGACGAGCCGAGAATGGTTTTGAAAGACTCCCGCCATCCTGTAGTAGAAGCGATTTTGCCTGCTGGAGAGGAGTTTGTTGCAAACGATTTGGAAGTTGACAACAGCAAAAGTCAGATCCTCCTCATCACGGGACCGAACATGGCCGGAAAGTCCACATACCTCCGGCAGATAGGGCTCGTTACCGTCATGGCGCAGATGGGAAGTTTTGTACCTTCAAGAGAAGCAGAGATCGGTATCGTAGATCGACTCTTCACGCGTGTTGGAGCAAGCGATAATTTGGCAGGTGGTGAATCCACTTTTCTTGTGGAGATGATCGAAGCTGCTAATATCCTCAACAACGCCACACCAAAGAGTTTGATTATCTTTGATGAAATCGGTCGGGGAACAGCCACATTCGATGGACTATCACTGGCGTGGGCAATTACGGAATTTGTACACAATACCGAGTTTGCTCAGGCGCGTACGCTTTTCGCCACTCACTACCACGAACTGACGGAATTAGAAGAGCTGCTGGAAAGGGTTGTGAATTACAACGTGGCAGTAAAGGAATTCGGCGATAAAATTGTTTTTCTCAGAAAAATCATACCGGGACCGTCGGATAAAAGCTACGGTATCCACGTGGCAAAAATGGCAGGCTTGCCCGGAGCGGTCATCAACAGAGCTACCGAGATTCTCAGCCACCTTATCCGTCATGAAGCTCCGGAAATTGATGGAACCGAACCGCCGCAGGATGCGTCTAAGCAGATAACCCTGTTTCAAGAGGAAGAATCTAAACTGAGAAAGAAGCTGGCAGAACTCGAGATAAACGATATGACACCCTTAGAAGCTCTCGAAGAATTGGATAGACTGAAATCTGAGTATGGACTTTAATCAGATGATAAAACCTCTCAGACTTGTAGTAACACTCACTTTTATCCTTACACAACTCTCTGCAGAATCAATCTGGGTGAAGTACGGAAATCAAGCTTTTAAAGGGGCAGGCGACGCTCGAACTATCGCCCTTAGTGAGTCAAATAGCGCAGTTATTTCAGGACCGTTTGCTGCACTCTGGAATCCATCTAATCTGGCGAATGGAGGTGAAAATTTTCTGTCTTATGCGCATCAGGAGAGATTCGCAGGAATAGTTAATTATGATGTTGTAGCGGTTAACTTAAAGAAATACTTAAAGTTAAATTGGTCTCTTGTTCTCATTCGGCAGGGGATGGATGGGATTCCCAATACAACCAATGCTCTTTTTCTCGGAACCGGTTCGCTTGATGATCCTAACGAACGGATAGTGGAATCCGATATTTCCTATTTCAATCAAGTTCAGTGGGCAGCAGTAGTTGGCGGTGGATTTAAGAGGGGTGAATGGAATCTCGGCGGAAACGCCCGACTGTTGAGCCATAAATTGGGTGAGCATTCCGGTCATGGAGTAGGTTTTGATGTGAGTGCCTCCCGGAGTTTTTTTCGTGGGAATAGATCTTCTTTTATCGTCAGGGATGTAACTACATCGTGGGTCGTCTGGGATTCAGGAACCGTTGAGAGAATCGCACCGACAATCGTCTTAAGTGATGCTCAACAGCTAAAGCTGGAAAGCATCGGAATCGATCTAACTCTCATGACTGCCGCTAATTTCGATTTGGCCGGTGAGAGTCTCAATGATGATTTTACTCTCGGTTCGATTGGTGCACAACTTTCCGGTGGAGTAGAAATTAGCTATAGAGAAAAAGTACATTTGCGTGCAGGAAGAAATCCGCTGACAGATTTTTCATTAGGCGTTGGACTTTCTTTTCCTTTTGGCAGGCTTGACTATGCATTTTCCCCATCGCCTGTTAACAGCATTATAGGCAGCAGTCATCATGTCGCTTTGAATATAAGACTTGACTACCTACATTCACTCCGTGATCGTTTAAGCGGCTGAATGTGAATAACTTCTTGATAATCGAAGTTTTATCTATTCAAAATACAATTGCAGTGTCTTAAAGTCTCTGGTAAATTCCAGAGCTAAACAGGGGTGGAAATTTGATAAAAAGCATGACAGGTTATGGTTCTGGATCCTTTGAGGCTGTTGATTACACTTTGTCACTTGAAATACGTGCAGTAAACGGTCGTTTCTTCGAAGCAAAAGTTAGACTGCCCAGAACCGCATCTTCACTGGAGCATTATATTAAGAAACGTGTGAAGGAAGTGTGTCACCGAGGGAATATCTCCGTGTTGGTAGGAATTGAAAGAAATTCAGGAGAAAACGGTGCCGTTAATTTCGACCGTAATGCATTTGATAATTATAGATCAATTTTAGCGACTATTGAAAAAGAATATGGAACTCGCCTTGATATTGATAAGGTTATTGACATTCGTGATATTCTTCAAACAAAGCAAGATGTCGAATTCGATCCTGAACTGCTGAAGAATGAACTGGAGAATGCTTTAGGTCAACTAGATGAAATGCGTACTGCAGAGGGGTCTGTTCTGGCGGAAGATTTATCTGCTCGTACAGCTGCTTTAAGGAGTTACCTCTCGGAAATTGAAGAGAGTTGGAATCAAATGACTTCAGTAATCCGTAAAGAATATGAATCCAAGATTACCAAGTTATTAGATGAAGGAATGATAGAGGAACATAGAGTCATCCAAGAAGCCGCTGTTTTGGCGGAGAAACTCGATGTCACTGAGGAGTGTGTTCGATGCAGAAGTCACCTCGACCAATTTGATGCATTAATTGAATTAGATGAACCTGTTGGAAAGCGAATGAATTTTCTTCTTCAGGAAATAAATCGTGAGACCAATACTATTGGTTCAAAGTCGAGTCATCTTGGGATTACACAAAAAGTAGTGGACATGAAAGACGAAGTGGAAAAAATTAAAGAACAAGTTCAGAACGTACTCTGATGAAGAATTTAATTGTAATTTCGGCTCCATCCGGAGCAGGCAAGACAACAATTTGCAGAGAGCTTCAGAAAAGGCGGCCCGACTTGGAATTTTCTGTCTCTTGCACAACTCGCCCCAAACGGTCTTACGAAATTGATGGAATTGATTATGAATTCATTGATGAACAGGAATTTCAGAAGCGAGTAGATAATGATGAACTTGTAGAGTCAGAGGAAGTTCATGGATATTTATACGGAACTTCCAGAAAAGTAATTGAACGGACAATAGCCGGAGGGAAGTTGCTTTTACTAGAGGTAGATGTTAAAGGTGGATTAGCTATAAAGTCGAGTTATCCTGAGGTCACCTTAGCCATTTTCATCATGCCACCAAGTGAGGATGAGCTCATTCACCGCCTTCGTAACCGTGGTTCTGATTCTGAAAAGCGTATTGCCAAACGGCTCGAAAGGATGGAGTTAGAAACTTCTTATCAACCTAAATATGACATTACTGTAGTAAATGAAAAGTTAGATGAAGCTGTTACTGAAATTTTGGAATCGATTGAATCAATAAACCAAATAAAGGAGGAAGTATGGGATTGAAAAGTGTACCAAATAAGGAAATCGAAAAACAGGCTAACGATTTGTATGAAGCAACTGTTGTAGCTTCTCAAAGAGCTCGCCAGATAGTTGGAGAACGCCATGAGTTAAGGGAAGTTAGAGACTATGACGAGGAGCCCGGGTTGTTGGAAGAGTTGCCTGAACCGAATGAAAATTACGTTGAAGAAGAGAAGGCAACTACCGTCGCATTAGACGAATTTCTTAAAGGAGAACTTGAGTGGAAATATAATTCTGCTGAGGAGGAAGACGAGGAAAAATAGTGGCACATACATTGTCCACAAATAAACTAATCAGGAGTTATTTTACTCAAACTCGAGAGATGTTTGGCGACAACTTATTTGTTTCCATCCCTCAAAGTGAATCCGACGATAATCCCGGCTTGACACTGTCTGAGTTCGAAGAATCCATATCAGATTGTATGAACTGTGATCTCTGGAAAGACAGGACGAACTTTGTTTTTGGTGTTGGTAATCCACAAGCAAAGCTGGTACTGGTAGGTGAAGCGCCGGGAAAAGAAGAGGATTTGCAAGGTGAACCTTTTGTGGGTAGGGCTGGAAAGCTATTGGACAAAATTTTGGCAGCCATTGATCTTACTCGGGATGAAGTCTATATTTGCAATATCCTTAAAAGCCGCCCACCTGAAAATCGAACGCCGCATCAAGATGAAATAGATGCCTGTCTACCTTATCTGGAAACTCAATTGAAGATTATCAATCCTAAACTGATCGTAGCATTGGGAGCTACTGCTGCTCAGACGCTGCTGAACGTGAAAACACCTCTCGGCAAAATGAGATCTCAAATCTGGAAGTGGAATGACTTCAATCTTATTGCAACATATCATCCTGCTGCATTGCTACGAAATTCAAATTGGAAACGTCCCACCTGGGAAGATTTTAAGTGGGTTCGAAAAATACTAGAGAAGTAACCATGGCTAATGATCCTAACCTTTCTGAAATAAGATTACCTCCTCAAGCTCTGGAGGCTGAAGAAGCAGTGCTTGGAGCTATGTTAACCTCCAAGGATGCAGTCGGGCAAGCAATGGAGATACTGACTTCAGATACGTTCTATAAAGAAGCGAACGCAAAAATCTTTCGTGCCATGGAGGATCTTTTTAATTCAAGTAATCCTGTAGATGCTGTCTCTCTAATCAACGAACTGAAAAAACGAAAAGAACTCGATTCATGTGGAGGATCGTATTATATCACAGGGCTTGCTGACAGTGTTCCTACCTCGGCGAATACAGAACACTATGCCAAGATCGTCCTCGAAAAAGCGAGTCTAAGACGACTTATTGAAGTATCTGCTATGCTTTCACAGGATGCTTATCAAGATCGAGAGGAATTAGATGATATTTTGGATAAAGCAGAACAGAGAATATTTGCTATTTCTCAAAATCGCCTTAGGGGAGGATTTCTGCAACTAAATCCAATACTTCAAGCAACGTTTGAGGAACTTGACAGGATACACCAGAAACCTGGAACCGTTACGGGAGTTCCAACAGGCCTTACTGATTTGGATGAAATTACCAGTGGATTTCAGAATGGAGAACTGATTATCGTAGCGGGTCGTCCCAGCATGGGAAAAACTGCCCTCGCATTGACTTTTGCCAGGAATGCAGCAGTTGATTACGGTGTACCATCAGGTGTATTTAGCCTTGAAATGTCTAATCATCAGTTGGCAATGAGACTTCTTTGCTCAGAGGCAAGAGTTGACAGTCACCTTGTGCGTACAGGAAGATTGCCTAAAGATCAGTGGAAAAATCTCTCTTTCTCAGTAGGGACGCTCGCAGATGCACCTATTTTTCTGGATGATACGCCTGCAATGGGAATCACAGAATTGAGGGCAAAAGCTAGACGTCTGAAGGCTAAGCAAGACGTTCAGATGATTATAGTAGATTATATGCAGTTGATGAAAGGACCTGCTCGCATAGAAAACCGTCAACAGGAGATCTCAACTATCTCTCGCTCTCTGAAGGCGTTAGCAAAAGAGATCAACGTTCCAGTTATTGCTGTTTCTCAGCTATCCCGAGCGGTAGAAGCAAGAACTGACAAACGCCCTCAACTGTCTGATTTGAGGGAAAGTGGTGCCATAGAACAGGATGCAGACTTGGTGATGTTCCTTTATCGAAAATGGATGTACTCACGAGATGAAGAAGATTTAGGATTGGCTGATGTAATTGTAGCTAAACAAAGAAATGGTCCAACTGGCATTATTCAGACGACTTTTGTTGATAAATACGCCAAGTTTGAGAGCAAAGCTAGACACGAGGAAGCGACTGCTGAAGTACCTTTCTAATGAAGATTGCCAGCCTCATCCCTACCGTTACAGGCGCCTACCCTAAAGAGTTCCTATCACTTGTAGAACTCACTGCCGAAAATGGCAGAACTTCTAAAGATTATATTAAAGAAACACTTTGGAAAGCATACCAGTTTAGTCAATTAAAGCACGAAGGTCAAAGTCGGCGGTCAGGTAAACCGTATTTTGGACATTGCTATGCTGTAGCAAAATTATTAGCAGAGTGGCAAATGGACTTGGCGACAATTACAGCAGGCATTCTCCATGATAGTCTGGAAGATACGGATGCAACTTATAGTGAACTAGTTGACAATTTTCAGCAGGATATTGCTGATTTAGTGGATGGAGTTACAAAATTAGCTGATGTCAGGTTTACCAGCCGCAAGCAGAAACAGGCAGAGAATCTGATGAAAATGCTTCTCTCCATGGCAAAAGATATTAGGGTTATCATTATAAAATTCGCCGATCGATATCATAATATGATGACAATCGAGCACCTACCTCTCCGAAAACAACACCGTATCGCAACTGAAACTAGAGATGTTTACTCTCCTCTAGCCCACAGATTGGGAATGCACCAAATCAAAAGCCAACTGGATGATCTTATACTTAAAACTCTCGAACCGGATGCTTATAAAGAAATCAGTAAGGGGCTAAAATCAACCTTTGGTTACCGACAAAAATACATCCGTGAGGTAACAATACCACTGAAAGAAGAACTCGAGAAATTAAGCTTAGAGTATTCAGTCACCAGTAGATTGAAATCTTATTCTTCAATTTCAGGAAAAATGAGGAAAGTCCATAAATCACTCAACGAGCTTTATGACATTTTTGCCATTCGAGTAATTGTTCAGGATGTGACTGCCTGTTATACAGTACTTGGTACAATACATCAACTATTTACTCCTGTACACGAAAGATTTAAAGATTTTATTGCCACCCCAAAGATAAACGGTTATCAATCGTTACATACAACTGTTGTAGGTCCATCGGGAAGGATGATAGAAATCCAGATTCGCACTGAAGAAATGGATAGAACAGCCGAAATTGGTGTAGCTGCTCATTGGCGATACAAAGCTAACGAGAAAAAAGAAGGTGATCTGGATAGACATGTCAACTGGCTGAGGGATTTAGTGGCGATTCTTCAAGATGAATCATCAGATCCTGCTGAATTTATGAATCTTCTTCAAATTGATTTGTATCAGGATGAACTATTTTGTTTCACTCCTGCTGGGGATCTTATCCAACTTCCAATAAATTCTTCGCCGATAGATTTTGCTTATGCGGTTCATACTGAAGTCGGTAACCACTGCCTTAGTGCAAAAGTAAACGGAAAAATAGTTCCCCTTAATACATTATTACAAAGTGGCGAAACTATAGAAATAATCACTTCAGATTCTCAAACTCCAGGTTACGGCTGGTTGAAAGTAGCACGAACCAGTAAGGCAAGAACACATATCCGTAGATGGATACACAAAACCGAACGTGAAGAAAGCATCAAACTTGGTCGGGAAATTCTTGATAAAACTCTTAGGCGACTAAAATTGGCTCATTTATTGAAAGAAATTAAGAAAGCACCTGAAACAACTGGATTCAATGATGAGGAGTCCATAATGGCAGCATTGGGCTCAGGTAAAATGACTGTACGAGATCTAATAAAGAAGATAGCTCCAGAAACTGAAGAATCTGAAATTGAGGAATTTGATGAAAAGGAACGTTTTCTGTCAGCAGCCAGAAAGACTGTAAAAGGTGTCCAAATTCACGGTATTGATAACGTTATGATGAACTTTGGGAAATGCTGTAATCCTATTCCGGGAGACGAAATTATAGGTTTTGTTACGAGGGGAAGAGGTGTGACAATTCATCGTTTAGCGTGCAAAAATCTTCCTGTTATGAATGAAGATTTAGATCGAATTTTGGAAGTTAAATGGAACGTAAGCCGAAAAGAAGAATTTATGGTTAGATTAAAAGTTGTTGCTGAAGATCGAAAAGGGTATCTAAAAGATTTAACTGAAGCAATTTCAAAACTCAGCATAAACATAACAAGTGTTGATATTAAAGTAGATGAAAGCGGTGTCGCAAACTGCTTTTTGGTTGTGACTGTACCAAATCTGCGAAGGCTTAATTCAATGTTAAAGCAGATAGGTGAAGTTACTGGAACGATTTACTCAGAAAGGGCATCTTAAGATGATTATAAAATACACGAAGAAAGATATATCAAACCGAGTCGCAGAAAAAACTGGAAACAGTTTTATAGATTCTCATGCTACAGTATCAGAAATTTTCAATGTAATGCGGGAAATGATGACCGAAGATGATCACAATATTCGTATCGAAATCAGAGGGTTCGGCACTCTTCAGGTGAAACCCACTAAAGCAAAACCACGAGCCCGAAATCCTAAGACAAACGAGGAAGTATTCGTGCCTCCTCACAGAAAAACTCACTTTAAGCCTGGTAGAATCTTGAAAGCTAAACTTTCAAAACCCATTTAGTACTGAA
>DKQU01000005.1 GCA_002471865.1 Fidelibacterota bacterium UBA7300
TGGAGAAAGGTGCAGAGGTAGGGGCTCATTCCCTATCTGGGGCTATTGTAGATCCTCGCGCCTTGCAGGAACTCTTACCGGATTATGAATCGCAAAATATTCCATATGAATCTGAAGTAACTGAAGAGCATCTTTATTATCTGACTGCTGGGAAGAAATTTTCATTCCCATTTGTACCCTCGGCCATGAAACATCATGGATGTTTTGTAGCTTCTTTAGGAAAGCTTACCCGCTGGATGGGAGAGTATTGTGAAAATCAAGGTGTGGATATTTTCACTGGATTTGCCGGAACTGAACTGCTGTACGATGGGAATCAGGTGATAGGAGTTCGAACAGGCGATAGGGGAATTAGCAAAAATGGGGAGGAAACCCCCCAATATGAACCGGGGGCGGACATTCTCGCTAAGGTCGTTATTCTGGGTGAAGGGTCCCGGGGAAATTTGACCAAAAAACTCATTCAACGCCACAATCTCATGGTGGAGAAGAATCCCCAGGTGTGGGCTGTTGGAATCAAAGAACTTTGGCAGATGCCTCCCGGAACCGTTCCGCCTGGTTTTGTGGCTCATTCCATGGGTTTCCCGCTTGGACATAACATTTTTGGCGGGGGATTTATATACGGAATGCAGAATGATATCTGGGATCTGGGGTTGGTTGTAGGATTGGATTATAGAAACCCCGGAGTGGATTCTCACCATGAACTCCAACTCCTCAAAACTCATCCTTGGATACGATCAATGCTTGATGGAGGAGAACTCATCTCGTATGGTGCAAAATCACTTCCCGAGGGGGGGTGGTATTCCACACCAAAATTAACTGTTGATGGAGCAATACTTATCGGTGATTCTGCTGGATTATTGAATGGACAGAGATTGAAAGGAATCCACCTGGCGATGAAATCAGGGATGCTGGCAGCGGAGACAGTTTTGGAAGCGTTAGAGGGAAACAATTTTTCTGAGGAGAAACTTGCAGATTTTGAAACACGGGTAGAATCCAGCTGGTTGAAAGATGAATTGTGGAAAGTACGAAATTTTCACCAAGGTTTTGACCACGGCCTGCTGGGAGGACTGATAAACGCAGGAATGGGACTTTTGACTGGGGGCAGAGGCTGGGGATTCAAAAACCGGCTGTCCGGTGATGCGGGTCACAGTCGCATGGAAAAGGGTATGCAGGAAGATCGCTATGAAAACCTGCAGTTTGACGGAAAATATCTTTTTGATAAGGTAACTGATGTCTATCATTCTGCAACGACTCACGGAGAGGATCAGGTGCCCCATTTGCATGTACTGGATCCCCAAATATGTTTGACTACCTGTACCGAGGAGTATGGAAATCCCTGTGAAAACTTCTGCCCCGCTGAAGTTTATGAAATGGTTCAGGAAGGTGAATCCCGTAGGCTTCAGATTAACTTCTCAAACTGTGTACATTGTAAGACTTGCGATATTATGGATCCGTACCAGATCATTGACTGGGTTCCGCCTGAAGGAGGCGATGGGCCAGCTTGGGTTAATATGTAGTTTGACTGGATGAAGTTTTTTGTATAAAAAACAAGTTAAACATTGTTTTATTCATGAGGCTTGTAATCGAAGAAATAACCGAGAATCTGATCAAAAAGTTTCCCATTTGATGGATTTGATCCAAAACACGTTATACAAATAGACGACAAAAAAGTGTTGCGCTCTACCGAAAACTATGTCTACCTTAACGGAACGTAAGAATTATACGTTTACTTACTCATCAATAATGTGGAGGACACTTACATGAAAACGAAATGGCTATTGGTAACTTTTAGTCTGTTCCTTCTTTGTGGCGGATTGTCAGCTCAGGGTCTGGGCGGCACCTTTCACTGTGAAGCTCTTCAGGTCCAGTACTATGATGTGGCCAGAGATTCCGGTGATGCTGAAGCTGATATCGGCGGAACATACGTTCTGAATCTCTCTTGGCCCAGCGGTGCGACACCGATGTTCCAATACCCGGTGGCAGCATTTGCCCCTGGCGATACGATTGCGGCGCCTATCACTCCCGATATACTGTTGACTCCTGAAGGGTTGGCACTTTTCGGTATAGACCTAACTGTAACTCTAAACAGTGATGGAACATTTGAGATCCCAGATGGCAGTACCTACCCAACTACCAATACGGAGAACTGTTCCACATCCGCCTTTATCCCGACCATATCGGACCAAGGTACGTATGAGTGGGATGGTAATGACGACGCTGGTGGATTCGGTATTATTGAATCGAACATCTTTGACCTTTTCAGTATGGATCAAAGTGATGAAAGTCACGGATGGATTACAGTCGGACGTGACGATATTGGAGACATTGTAGATATCCTTATTGAATGGGATGCAATCGACGGACCCGACTCTGACAGCGGTATTGATGGAGAGGGTAACTTCAATCGAATAATGGGTGTGCCTACGCTGGCATCAGACCAAGATTTTGTTGCCGGATTGAATGCCGCATACGGCTTGGATCTTCCCGTTGGAACCTTTCCGACGGCGGGCGATAACTGGCCTGACGATGAAGAGATTAGCGCCAATTGGATGTACCTCTTCGATCCTGCCGGAGGTGATGGCGTACCGTTCAGCGGCGATGAACTTCTTCAGTTCACCAGCTACTACTTCACCTACAACGATATGATGGCTATTGCAACATTCACGGGTGCTTTCGGTGCTGTATACGACGGCACGAATTTACAGGCTGCAATCGAGTACGCGGCCACCGCACTTCTGACAACGTATGGAGTACCAGAAGAGGTCGTAGCAGCTCTCGTGACTCTTGTCTATGACTATGTATACGGCCTGATTGTAAGCGGTATGCCTGTAGAAGATGCACTCGTTGCCGGTGTGGTTTTCGCTATAGGAGCCGCCACAGAAGCTATGGGTGGCACCTGGGCTTTCCCGGATGATTCCGATCATGACTACGATCCAGTGAGTGGTAATGGTCGCTTGGTGTTTGAGATGGGCAACCAGTGTGTATACGAAATACAGACCCGCGTAGTCTATGCATATTTCACGAATCTGGAAAATAGTGTAGAGCATGACGGCGAAACAGTTCCCGAGACTTTCACTCTGCAGGGCAACTATCCGAACCCATTCAACCCGTCCACCAATATCGTCTTTGATCTCGATATGAGCGCTGATGTTAAGGTAACCATCTATTCCGTGCTCGGTCAGGAGATCAACACGGTTTACCAGAGTTACAGCGAGCCGGGACGTTATACAGTCAGTTGGCACAGCCAAGATGCATTTGGCAACCCCGTACCTTCAGGTGTCTACATCTATAAAGTTAGAGCAGACAACCGTGAGCTGACCGGCAAAATGCTGCTTATTAAATAAGCTCGGAATTCGCTGAACAGTATTAAGAAAGCAATCAACCCCGCATTTTTATGCGGGGTTGATTGCTAACTTGGGAGAACCTTAAGAAACATGAAGAAACTGAGTTTTGTTATGTTTCTCTTAGCCTTCTGTCTAATTCCCGCACACCTTCTTGCGGGGGGCATCATCAAAGGTCGTATCACCGATGTAGATACCGGAGATCCTTTGATGGGTGCCAACGTCCTTATAACTAGCGAAAATTTGTCCTTACCAACCGGTTCTTCAACGGACGATGACGGTCTTTATCGAGTCGAGAATCTCCCGTCGGGATTCTATCTGATTAAAGTCAGCTATATCGGCTACAACGAAACATCTCAATCTGTTCATTTAGGGGAAGATGCTGTCGAAATCGTCGATTTAGAGCTCTCTTCCGCAGCCATTAAATTCCAAACCTATGTTGTCACTGCATCCCGGCGTAAAGAACGGATCGAAGACGCTCCGGCGGCTATATCCGTTATTACAGAACGGAATATTCGACGCGAGAGCAACACTAATCTCGGAGACTATATGAAAGCCATCAAGGGTGTGGATTTCACTCAGTCTGGAGTAGATAGCTACAATCTTAGCGCCCGTGGATTTAATTCCAGCTTCAGCTCTCGACTGCTTACACTTACAGATGGAAGAATGGCAAATGTCCCTTCCCTGCG
>DKQU01000051.1 GCA_002471865.1 Fidelibacterota bacterium UBA7300
GGTTATCGTTTATTGGGTGGGTGTTCTGGGTTTAGAAGTCTTGACCGGAGGTTAGCATGACGGAATTGTTAATTGTCATTATTGTTATCCTTGTTTTAATTGTGATTTTACTTTCAGGGAGAACGGGGCAAATGGATAGCGTCAAGTCGAGACGATCCAGGAATATAGAGAAACATCAATCGTGGGCTCACGAATCTATTATGAATCCTGAACAGGTCGATGAAAAACTGCAGGGTCTTTATAAACTCATCGAAGAGGAGATAGTCCCAACTCATCCGCATCGAGCTGAATTGTTGAAAGAAATCGTGCAGGATTGGGGAGATCTAAAAAAAGAAACATTTAACGAAAGACGCTCTTGGGTCAGGAAGCCGGAAAAAGACTAATCCTGATTATTATTATATCTTTATAAATATTTTCCTGATGTAAAGAATCCAAAGAACTCCCAGCCACAGTAAAATCCACGTAATTGCAAAGAACAGTGATCCGTTGAGGTCTCCCGCCCACGAAACGAACAGATACTTATAAATCCAGTTGTAGAGTGATGTAATTGATCCATCGTTTAGGTGAACTTCAATTTTTTGTATTGTTTTTACCACTATTCCGGAAGCGACGAAGACAATAATAGAGTTACTTCCAAATACAATAAAAGGTTTTGCCCACGATTTAATATTTTTTATCTCCATCAGCCAGTAGAAGATCGAGAGGATTAGACACGCCCAGCCGGATGTGAGGAAGACGTAGCTCGGCGTCCAAAGTTGTTTATTAATGGGAATCATGATATTTAATGCATTTCCAAGTAAAATACCAGACAATCCCCATATGATCAATTGAATTGCTTTCTCCCTCGGGCTCAAATGTCTTCTGAGCATATTGCCTACGAAGACGCCTGAAAGAGTGGTTACAACAGCTGGAATAGTGCTCAGCACTCCTTCTGGATCGAAAGGTAATCCTTGAACTGTATACATATTAGAAGGTGAGAAGATAGCCAAATCAATTGTTCGTGCCAGATTATCCTCCAGAGTGAAATTTCCGTAAAGCAACATTGCAGTTGCGTAAATTGCCAGCAAGCCAAAAGCAGCGTAATATTGTAACCGACGTGTTAAGTAAATGATCATGACTGAGGAAATGAGATAACAGAGTGAGATTCGCTGCAGAACGCCCATGATTCGAATATCCATGAATGTGTCGATTATGGAAGAGAAAGAAAAGTTACTCCAGCCGTCAGACGTAAACGGGATTCCAAAGGGATAAAAGTTGAGAAGCAAACCGAGAAGAAAAAGTATCACAGACCGCTTGATGACCTTTTTATAGATATCTGATTTGAAATCTACACCGATTCGTGTCTGAATTGAAAAAGTCATTGCTACTCCCACGATAAAGAGAAAAAATGGGAATATGAGGTCGGTAGGCGTCCATCCGTGCCAATCTGCATGTCTTAATGGAGCATAAACGTGACCCCAGCTTCCGGGAGTATTCACCAAAATCATGGCGGCGATAGTCATCCCTCGGAAAGCGTCGAGAGAGAGAAGTCGGTTAGTTGATTTCATTTTTCATTATAAAGTACCCAGTACTTTGAACAAAAAAGATAGATGATTTGAAAATCATGGAAAATCAATAGAGAAGATACGGTTTACGCATCTCCATGAATAATGATCTGTCGGATACAATGTTCTCAAGTATCTCTTGAAGTGTAATATCTCCTTTGATCATCTTTGATAATTCATCAGTTCCGGACAGCCGATTCAAACTTCCTACTTTAATGATCAACTTATCAGGGTATAATTCATTTATCTGATTCAAAAGATGAATTCCACTTACTACCGGATCAAATATTCTTCGGTCAGTCACTACTATTTTTACTCCGTAGCACTTTTCTTCGTGATATTTTTTGTGACCACTATTTTCTGGATGTTTTGGCGTAAATGATACTGGACTAAATACTACGCCGTCCAGATTAAGCTGATTTAACTTTCGGGAAAGCAGTTTATCGTCAATCCACGGTGCGCCAGCCTGAAGGAACGGTAGTAGAGTGCCCCGTCCTTCTGAGACATTTGTCGCCTCAAGGAAGCATGTCCCTGGGTAAACAGTCGCACATGCTACGTCAGGAATGTTTGGCGATGTCGGTACCCATGCTAATGTTGTTTCGTCGTACCACAGATCTCTCGACCAATTGATCATAGGAATAACATCGAGTTCTGGAATTTCATTAATCCACTCTTCTCCAGCTATCATCAGCGCCAATTCTCCTGGAGTCAATCCGTATTGGACCGGAATTGGATAATATCCGATAAAGGATTGATTAGCAATGTCGAGTGTCGGTCCAGAAACTTTGGCGCCAGTGATTGGATTGGGTCTGTCGAGGATAAGAACAGGAACGTCGCTTTCTGCCGAAGCTTCCATAATGAGCCCAAGCGTGGTGATGTATGTATAGAATCGAGCACCAACGTCCTGAATATCATAAATCAATATATCTAAACCTGTCAACATTTCTGCAGTCGGTTTCTTCGCAGCTCCGTAAAGAGAGAATACCTTGGGAAGATGGATGTTTTCCTCAGAATGATAGGCTACGTCTTCACCGGCCAAGAACTCTCCCGACAGACCGTGCTCCGGAGTGAATATGACATCCACTTCAGCGGAAGTTTTCTCTTTAATGGCTACCCAATTCGGTCGTCCACGACTGTCCAGTCCGGTGTGATTTGTAACAATTCCAACTACCTTTCCATTTATTTTCTCTGGAAAGTTGAGGATGAGGTTTTCGAGACCAGTCGTAACATTAACCGGTTCGACTATCATTTCCCATGTGTCATGTTCTTCAAGCTGCTCCTCATGTATGGAAGGGTGATCCTGTGAGGAAGAGATTGTGGGGAAACAGAAAAGAAGTGCAAGAAGAAACGAGATTCTGCGGTAGTGGGCAGTCATCAAATTATAGTACAATCTGCTGAACGGAAATGATCTCCTTTATGTCAGTAATTTTGTTTAGATCATCATCAGAAATGGCAGAATCGAGGCGGATAAATCCCATTGCGTAGTGCTCTTCGCCTTTACGACTGAGCTGATATCCGGCAATATTTGCATTGAGTTTACCCAGGAACGTCCCCATCTTGCCCACGACTCCCGGTACATCCTCGTTCTCCACGATTAGAAGAGTGCCGTTAGGATTCAGGTCGAAATGAAATCCATCGTAATAGACAATCCGTGGATGCTTATCTGAAAAGAGGCTGCCCCGAATGGTATTCGAGATGCCATCTGCTGAAACTGTGGTAGAAATGAGATTGGCATAATCTTCCTTTCCGTGACGATAAGATTCCTCTACTTCAATGCCGTGCTGCTGGGCAACTGCAAGGGCGTTGACAAAGTTGATGCTGCTTCCGTGAGCAGTTCCGAGAAATCCTTTTAAAAACGCCAATGTAACGAGCTTTACTTCAGTGAGAGTTCCACGGGTTTCGACGTGAATGTTATCAGCAGGAGAGGAGCTGATCTGTTGATGGAATTCGCCAATTTTCGTTGCCAGTTCGAGATGCGGTTCCAACGTACGGAGTAGGGATATATCAGAAATGGGAATGTTAAGGGCATTATCAAGTTTTCCGTCGAGTAAAAAGTCTCGTACCTGTTCGCAGACTGCTCGGGAAACGCCTTCTTTTGCTTCCTGAGTAGATGCTCCGAGATGTGGAGTCAGCAGAATGTTCTGGACAGAAGAAAGTGGGGTATTCAAAGCCGGTTCAGATTCGAAAACATCCACAGCAGCACCGGCAATGATTCCCTGCTCTAAAGCAACTGCCAGATCATGTTCGTTCACAACCCCTCCTCGAGCACAATTAATGAGAAAACTCGAAGGTTTCATAGAGTTCAATCTTTCCAGATCGACGAGATCTCTTGTACTATCAACCAGCGGAACGTGGAGGGAAATGATATCACTCTCTCGGCAGAGTCTATCCACATCGCAAAATTCTACATAATCGAACTCGTAATTTTCCGCCTTGATGTAAGGGTCGTATCCCAAGACATCCATCCCAAAGCCGTGAAGTCGCTTAATCACTTCGCTACCGACTTTTCCCAATCCAATTACGCCAAGAGTCTTTCCTCTCAGCTCGGAACCAACCAGCTTATTTCGATCCCATTGACCACCAATGAGCGAAGAATGTCCTCGATGGACGTTTCTGACCAATGAAAGCATGAGAGCAATTGTATGTTCAGCAGCTGCTACGGTGTTCACGCCGGGAGTATTCATGACGACAATTCCCCTGAGAGTTGCTTCAGGAATATCAATATTATCTACTCCTACGCCGGCTCGTCCTACAACCTTGAGTTGAGGTGCCGCTTCCATCAGTTCTCGAGTGACAGTTGTCCCGCTTCTGACTATCCAGCCGTCTGTTTTGGGAAGCACTTTATTGAGATCGTCAGTTGAAGCACCTATTTCTTCAACAATTTTAAGACCTGCATCTTTTAGAATCTTAGTTCCTACTTCGCCGATGGGGTCTGTGATGAGTACTTGCATTACATTTCGTCCAGTACGTTGTCCATGGATGTGAGTAAATCTCGGATGTCATTCATCTGTAGATTGCCCATGTGGGCAATTCTGAATGTTTTCCCTTTAAGTGGTCCGTAACCTCCGGAAATCATGTAGCCGCGCTCTAAGAGGCGATTTGCCATATCTATTAAATCAATACCGTTCGGATTTCCGGCACAGGTTACTGTATTTGATTCGTAACCCGATTCAGCGAAAGTATCAAATTTCTGTCTGACCCAACTTCGAACTTCTTCTGCCAACTTTATATGTTGCTGAAATCTGTTTTCAACTCCATCTTGAAAAATGCGAGCGAGCTGAGATCTAAGTCCTTGCATGTGTGGTATGGAAGGAGTCGTGGGAGTTTGTGATTTCTTCGCATATTTTTCCATCACTTTGAAATCAAAATAATAACCTTTGTTGGAAATTTGCTCGCTTCTTTCAATGACTCTATCTGAGACTGAGCAGACGGCAAATCCAGGAGGGAGTCCCCATCCCTTTTGCACACTGGCGAGAGCGACATCAATCCCCAGAATGTCTACTTCAACTTTCACGCTTGCCATGGAACTCACCATATCCACCAGCAACACCACATCCGGAAAATCACGAACAACCTCAGCAATCTCGGCGATAGGGTTCATCACTCCGGTAGAAGTTTCATTATGGACAACGGTGATCGTATCGTACTTACCGGTTTCAAGAACTTCTCTGACTGCTTCCGGCTTAGTCGCTTTGCCAAGTTCCACAGAAATAGAGTCGCACTCAATTCCGCACGATGCAGTTACTTCGTGCCACCGCTTAGAAAATGCGCCGCAGACAAAATTGGCACATCGCTTTTGTACGGTGTTGCGTACTGCCGCTTCCATCAATCCTGTGGCGGAGCAAGTGCCGAGTAAGATGCGATTGGAGGTGAACAGAACCTTTTGAACCCCGTCCACTACCTCATCGTAGAGCTCAGAAAATTGTGTCGAACGGTGCCCTACAGGATATTCTGACAACGAAGAGAGAAGTTCAGAATCAACATGAGTTGGACCGGGAATGAAGAGTTTGGGCTTGTCCATGGTTATATCATCTCCAACGACTGCATTACCATTCCAGCACCTATCTTCGGGAAGAAGAAAGTAGATTTTTGAGGGAGTACAGAACCCTTTTCCGTTGATTTCATGAGCCTATTCACAGTTAGAGCTTCCATGATAAATGCGGCGTTTATTGTTCCATCAGTGACCGCTTTCAGACAGTTACGTCTGTTATGAAAATACGCCAGTTGGGATTTGTTGGCAATATCATCTTCAGAAAATCCGAGTGTTTTCTTTAGAATAACATCCTCAAAAATATGCACGTCCAAAAAAGAGGAGTTTACATCGTCATCTAAATAGTACTTAGTAAGCTTATCGTCTCCAATAATTACAGAAAGAAAAGAAGTACTGTCTGAAGGCTGTTTCGTGGTGAAAAAAAGCTTGAGACCTTGTTGCAGTTGCTCTATTTGATTAGAGGAAAGTCCAAAAAGTCCTCGGTGAGTCGGGAGAATTTGCAGACCTTTGCTGCTCGATGGTACAAGATAAGCGAGTACGTATCCGCTGTTCAATCCGGAATCTGTTTGATTCGAGTGGTAAGTTCGGGCAGTTTCGTATCGATGATGTCCATCGGCAATGAGAATAGGTTTATTCGCAAGCATTGACGAAAATGAGTCAATCCACTCTTCATCTGAAGTTTGCTCAATCTGCAAGTTAACGTCAGTTTCGAAATCAAGTGTACCTGTCTGAACAGTTTCTGATGGAAATCTATTCATGAGTACTTCACAAGAACGATCGTCGTCATTGAAAACGAAAAATATGGGGCTGAAGTTCATGTGAGTTGCATCCAGGAGACGATATCGATCTTCCTTTGCAGCTTTATGCGTCCGCTCATGCCGTCGGATTCCATCTGTAGAATAGTCCTCTAGTTTTACCAGTGCTAGATAGCCAAACCTTTTCATCTCTATACCGTCTTCATCTCGGAATGATTCAGTCACTTGCCAGATGCTCGGTTTTTCAGCTGAGGTGAGAATGCCATCTCGCTTCCATTGAGAAGAGAGATTAGCCGCTGTGGAATAATGATTTTTATCAGCTACACCGTTTGCCTTTTTTGCAAGAGTGAGATTGACGATATTATGTTCAGAGCGGTGAATCAAATTTTTTCGAAGCTCCGGTGAAATGACATCGTAGGGCGGGGCGAGGACATGTGTCAAATTAGCAAAGATCTGTGGATTATATCGGTATCCTCGGAAAGGTAATATTTTGGGCATAAGCAGTTCGACTCTATTTTATGGATTCCTTGATGCAATGAAATTTAACATAATGAGAGTTCATTTCAACTGACGTTTAAATCAAAAACTCAATAACTACTGAATTTCAATCGACCTGTGTAAATTATAATTAAATTAAGACACAATTGAAGGGAGTTCATTCTTGTGGAAATAACACCTGTTACATTTAAGCTAACAGAGTCAGATATTGCAAAATACCGAAGGCAAATTTCTGTATTCCCTTTGGAAAAAGAACATAGCATTTTAAATGAACTGCACGGAAAACTCAAGGATCTTGTGGCAAAAGAGGATATTTCTACTTTCATTATTCAACTTGTTGAGGATGTAGATCGGATGTTCTCTCTATTAACTTCAAGATCAGATTTGGATGAAAAATCCCGAAGAATGATACTTTTTGCTCTTAATTACTTTGTTAAAGAAAAGGATGAAATTCCAGATGCGATAGATCTTCTTGGATTTCTGGATGATGCTGTTGTAGTTCGGTGGGTGATGGATGAACTGTTAAACATCCATCCAGAATATACTGAATAATGAAATACTTCCGAAAAACTGTATACTATTCTCTGCTTCTAATAGCACTGTTACTGATCAATTGCGGTGGAAGCAATCAGACAGTTCGTCCAAAATCTCCTGTTGATGTCAGTTTCAGCCAAGCATATAATGCGTTTTCTCAGGGCAATTATGATGAAGCCAAGCGGCTATTTCTCAATCACGTACTAACTGATCGGTTTGCCATCCACTACGAGAGCTACATGTTTCTTGCCGAATGCTTCAAGCAGGTAGGTGAGATGGACAGCGGTAGAGTGGTTCTTAATTCCGGAATTGCTTTTATGGAAGGTTCTATGATGGGTGAAGAAGATATTGCCGATCTCCGTAATTGGCGAGCTAGTTATCCCACTTTTCCACCAATGCTGAGGGAAGAAAATGGCTTTGTTCCATACAATGAACCTCCTGCTCCTTTGGGTGGAATGATTGCTTTAATTCAAAATGTCTATTATCCCTGTTCACCTGCCACCTCCGGTATTCGCGGAAGAATTATTATTCAAGTTCTTATAGATGATGAAGGACTCCCAATAGATTTTAAAATCGATAGGTCGTTACATGAGGATTGTGACCTCATGGCTATTAGCGCTATTCAGAATACTATGTTTTTAACTGGAAAACGTAAAGGGAGACCGAGAAAAATGTGGGTAGCAATCCCCATAGATATAGGTACACATAAGGATAGATTCTAATAAGTATTTGTTGTTTCTTGACTTAGTGGCTAAAAATAGTCAAGAAATCTCATCGTTTGTAAACTGCCATCGGCAGTCGCCGCACCACCAAGGTTTCCCCATGTAATCAGGTCTATTTTCATTAACCATGAGGGGGTTCCCGCATCGTGGGCAATCTGCTTCGGCGTCACTAGCCGGCCATTCGTAATCAGGCTGGAATTTGATGGGAGTCTCATATGTTGAGTGATCTTTCATGAGTCGAATTTAAGGGTGTTGTTTAGAAGAATCAAAATTGAATCTAACTCTGTAGCATTTAACTTTGTACTTTATCGAAGATGAGTATTAAAGCTCCACAAAAAATATTATTATAATGTCATCTCACCCCGAAAAATTTAAAGTCAGCATGACTGTTAAAATTGAAACTCCAACAAGTGACTTGATCCAGATAATTGTTTTGCGCTGTTTTAACTGTTCTTCATACGGTCGCCACCAAAGTACTACATTTATGGTTTCATTCGGGACTATATATACAGTTTGGACAGCCTTATTCACAAATTCCTCTCTTTTTGCTCCAGTGTAATAATATTCCAGCAGATTTAGATAGTCCGGTTGGAGATAGGTGATGACATGTTTACCTGCCGATAAAGGAATTGGCTCTTTGATAGGAACCTGCCCTGCAAGCATGCCGTCAATGTAAATATCCAATCCAGCGGAATCACTGGCGATGGTAACATAGCCATTTTTTGGAAACACCGGATTCGGTTTTGTCGTATCAGCTGGAACATTCAGGCTGTCTTGGGCAATGACTAAAGAAGACATTAGAAGTAGACGGAGGACAGCGGATTGAACTCTCATGACATAGAAAGTTAACAGTTTATTTTTATCAAGACTATCGTAAAATTCCACCTGATATGTACTACCTCAAACGACCGGTTCGCACCGTTTCCATGAGACCTTTCGAAATTTCGTTGATTTTTCTCATTTCGGTCACTTTCATATTAAGTGGCTGTGCATACTTTAACACCTTTTATAATGCACAAAACTATTTCCGTACTGCCGAGGAAGAAATCTCCAAATTAGCAGCAGGGGAGAAATTGAGCAAGCAGGCAGAAGAGGCACTCGATAAAACAATTGTCAATTGCAATATTATACTAGAAGACTTCTCAGAATCTAAACTTCGGGATGACGCTCTATTTCTATCTGCTAAATCATATTATTACCGTGGCGAATTTTCTACTGCTAAAAAACGTCTATTACGATTAAAAAGAGAACATCCTGAAAGTCCATTCCTGAAGGAAGCGTTCTTATGGCTTTCACGCTGTCAATGGAAATTGGGTGAAACGGAATCGGCTCAATTAGATCTCCAGAAATTATCAGAATCACTTGAAAAGGAAAATGGTTCTCGTGATCAAAGAGTACAGGTTGCTATCACTCTAGGTGAGATTCACATTGAACTAGGTGATAAATCGGCAGCAGTCGATCAACTTCGAAAAGCCGTCAATCTTTCTAAGGACTCCATACTGAAGGGGCAACTCTTGTTGAGAAGTGGTGAGCTATTGCTGCAGATTAATAAACCAGAAAAAGCTTTGGCAACGTATCAAGAAGCACTGAAAGTGAGCTCTGACAGTGATCATTTAAATACAGCCAATCTTGAAGTCGTCCGAATTTTACGACTTTTGGAAAGGTGGGATGAGGCAATAGAGACTATTCAACTGCTTCTATCGGACGATAAATTTTCTTCACTGAAATCAGATCTTAATCTAGAACTTGCTCAACTTTATGAAATGCGAGGTATGGTTCTGGAAGCCAAAAGCAGATTTTCGATTATTACAGATGATTTCCCCAAGACTGAAGCGTCTGCTTCGGCGTATTACCATCTGGGTGGATTGGCACTGTCCGAATCGGAAGATTACGAGGCGGCTAAGCGGTATTTTGGAAATGTTGAGAAAGAAAAGCGATCGTCACTTCTCGTACCAGCCTCTAGGATCCGAGTTAAAGAAATTGAATCGTATCTAGAAGTAATCAGTGAACTTGATATCCTTAAAGCTGTTCTGGTTGAAGCGAGAGTAGATCCCACTGAAACTGAGACCATTAAAAGTGAATTTGAGGATAGTTTAGAAGTTTTGTCCGAAACTTTAACTGTTCCGAATGAAGAGAATGAAACTGCTGCAATCGATACAATGAATACTCGTCATGAACTGTCACAAAATCTATATGCTCTCGGTGAACTTTTAGCATTCCACTTTAACAGAGAAGACAGTGCCATTAAAGTATTAGAGCAACTCGTAATGAATTATCCGGAAAGTGATGCTTGTCCGCAAGCTCTTTTTACTCTTGGTTATCTCCTTACTACAAAAGGAGACACCACTAAGGGTGATAACTATCTGTCCAACCTTATTGAAGCGCATCCGAACACAGAATATGCAGTACAGGCCGCCTCGCAAAGAGGTATTGAAATCATTAATGAAGCTGAAAACTTACTGGAGTTTGCAGAAGCTCAAATCAAAAGTGATCCCGAAAGTGCTATCCAATCTTATAAGCGGATTCTAGTTGAGTATCCAAAGTCACAATATATTCCTCATGCCATTCTTTCTATTGGATATATTCATGAATATTCTTTGCACGATTTGGACAGCACTTTAAGCTATTATCAGCAACTAATGGAAACGTATCCTGAGAGTGAACAGGCAGAATCAATTAAATCTCATTACCAGACACTTTCAATAGCATTCAATGAATCTCAAACTGATTCACTTAATAGTCAAACTGAGAGCGATTCAACTTTAGTTGACATTGAACCAGATTCTTCTGCCGCACTATTCGAGAATGACATTTTACCTTCGCAGCTTCCAATACCTGTTCAAATTGAAAAGGAGCATAATGAGGAGGATTGAATCAGGGAAAGTTTTGTCGAATCATAAGCTGGCAAAAGGAATGTATCGTATGGATATATCCCTCCCTGAGATTTCATCAGAAGTGCAGGGTCCTGGCCAGTTTATCTCACTGACAGTAGGAGAAGGGTGGCAGATGCCCCTCCGCCGGCCCATGAGTATCGCATCTATTGAGAATGATTCCATTAGTATCATCTACAAAATTTTCGGAAAAGGTACAGTTTGGCTTAAAGAGAGAACTTCTGGAGAAGTTATTGAGGCAATTGGACCGTTGGGCAATAAATTCTCATTAGATAAGATAAATGGCAAAGAGATTATTCTTGTTGGAGGAGGTGTAGGAGTTGCACCTATTCTGTATCTGCACGATCAACTGTCAAAGGATAATCAGGATCATCTGCTTATTGTGGGTGCAGTTACTGCTGCTGAGCAATTTTTGGAGCACTCTCCGAAAACTGGCATTCATCTCACAACCGATGATGGTTCTGTCGGAGAAAAAGGGACTGTGATGACAATGTTAGAGATTCTGGCGGATAAAGTAGAGAATCCATATATTATTGCTTGCGGACCTGAACCTATGTTAGCAGCTATCTATAAGTTTACTACAGAGAAGGGAATAGAAGGCCAGTTTGCCGTGGAAAGTTACATGGCGTGCGGTACTGGACTGTGCCAGGGATGTGTTATCGAAACAACGAAGAACATCAGCAAAGAGCATACCTATCACCAGAAGTACTCATTGGTCTGCAGCGACGGACCTGTTTACGACATTAATGCAATCCGCATCTGAGAAGTGACAGACTTGAATACCACCATCGGCTCAATCGAACTGAAGAATCCAATTCTTGTGGCTTCAGGGACATTTGGTTATGGTGAGGAGTGTGACGAGTTTTCAGATGTGAATCAATTGGGTGGAATAATCACCAAGTCCATTACTTTACACCCGCGAGAAGGCAATCCGCCTCCGCGCATTGTAGAAACGGCTTCCGGAATGCTTAATTCCATCGGGTTGGCAAACATAGGTGTTGACCGTTATATCTCAGACATGCTGCCTAAGTACGATGAACTTGATACAACCGTCATCATGAATATCGCCGGTAGCTCGCTGACGGAATACATCAATGTGCTGGAAGCGGTGGAAGCAGTTCCAAATAGTCTTGCCGGTTATGAAATTAATATATCCTGTCCGAATGTAGGCGAAGGTGGAATGGAGTTTGGAGTGGATTGTGATTTAACTTCGCAGCTAACCTCTGAACTACGACAAAGGACAGATAAACTATTGGTCATTAAGCTATCACCCAATGTAACTAATATTGCCGCCATCGCCCAATCTGCTGAAGCTGCCGGAGCTGATGCTGTATCAGCTATTAATACAGTAGTGGGTATGAGTATCAATCCGGCGACGAGAAAGTCTAACGTTTACACGAAATTGTGCGGGCTGTCAGGTCCTGCCGTCAAACCTGTAGGGGTGGCTGCAGTGTACAAAATATCACAGTCTGTTTCCATTCCTGTCATCGGCATAGGCGGTATCACTAAAGGGGAAGATGTGGCAGAATATCTGCTTGCCGGAGCTTCAGCAGTTCAAGTCGGGACGGCAAATTTTCGGGATCCAGCGGCAGGATTGCAAATTCTCACTGAATTCCATGATTTCTGTGACAAAAACAATATATCTGATCTAACTGAATTGATTGGTCGACTACAGAATGATACGTAAAAGCTTCATTTTATTTATAATAATTTCTCTTCTCGCGTGCACTGCATCTCCGCGCTACGGAAGCGAAAATAAGTCGGGTTCGCGAAAAAGTAAAAAGTATCATGCTAGAGTAATTACAGGGATTTCATCTTTTTATGCTGATGATTTTCACGGTAAACTGACAGCCAACGGAGAAGTATACGATATGTATGGACTAACAGCGGCTCATAAGACTCTACCCCTCAATACTATCGTTCGTGTAACAAACCTCAATAATGGTAAATCGCTTATTCTTCGCATCAACGATAGAGGTCCTTATGTTAAAGGTCGTATCTTGGATTGTTCTTACGGAGCTGCTCTAAAGCTGGGCTTTGTAGGACAAGGCACTACTAAGGTTAAAATCGAAGTAATGGAGCTTGGTGATAATAAATATATGAAGCATAAAACGTGATGTCCAATAACGTATCACTTTTCTCATCAAATGAAGTTTCGTCAAGACAAAGTGTCGAATACTAATAACAAAAAAGTTTTATATTCATCCTGAAATTGTCATGACTGATACATTATCATCACGAATGTTTGTAAACTTCCTCGGAATACCTGGGATTCTCTTGATGATATATCTGGGGGATCTGTGGTTCCTCGGATTTGTTACAATTGTATCTCTTATTGCTCTTTATGAATTTTACCGCTTAGTAGGCCACAAAGATGCATCTCCTCATGTTTGGATCGGCATATTTGCAGGGGCTATTTATATGCTTTTTCATTATGGTAATATTTGTCCAGATATAGTGATAATCAATTGGAACCACATTCTTATTGGATTGGTTCTTCTCGTTGGATTTCTGGAACTCTTCAGTGGAAAAGAGCACGCAACAGCTAATATTACGTACACCTTAGCAGGAATTCTCTACATACCGCTTTTGTTGGGGACAATGGTTTCATTAAGAGAGATAGAATCCGGTGGAGCTGAAATTGGATATAATTTGGTTATAGTACTTTTTGTTTCTGTTTGGACTTGTGATTCAGCTGCTTATGTATTTGGTAAAAAATGGGGTAAGAGTAAAATCCTAGAAAGAGTTAGTCCTAAGAAAACTTGGGTAGGAGGAATAGCTGGATTTATTACAGCGATAGCTGTAGCGATTTTGTTTCATCAAACTCATTTTTTCCCAGAAAATACAATTTCAATTTATCATGCTGCAGGCATTGGCGCTATTGTGGGAATTTTCGGACAGGCTGGAGATTTCGTTGAATCAATGATGAAGCGTGACGCTGGAGTGAAAGACAGTGGCACATTTCTGCTAGGACATGGTGGAGTCCTGGACAGATTCGATTCCCTCATCGTAGCCACGCCTCTTGTGTACCTCTATTATATTTACGTGGTTTTAGGTTGTTGTAACGTTTGACAAAAACAGATAGAAAAGTAGAAGAAATTAGTACATCATCGGACCTTAGTTACAAAAAATCAATAAAAACTCAAACAGTCGAAGTAAATACAATATTCCAATGGAAGGCTTATCCGGCAAAAGAGAGAGCAAGGTCAGCCATTACTGGGGGATTAATTATCCTTTTTCTTGCTGTAACTATCCTGTTTGTTTTTAAAAGCTTGATTCTGGCACTGTTATCAATTTTCGTCTTGGTACTTCGACTGAACCGTTTCTATTTTCCCAGCAGTTTTTCCATAGATAGCGAAGGCATATCAGCAAAATATCTTCTAAACTCACAATACATGAATTGGAACGACGTCAAGCGTATAGTTAATGATGAATATGGAGCATATCTCTCTGATAGAACTGTCTCTTCAAGATGGGACGCTTTCCGGGGAATGCATATCCTCTTTGGGAACGATAGTGATAAAGTTAGATCGTTGTTAAAAACAGGCTTCATATCTGCACAATGAGTTGGTTAAAACACGCCTTTGCCATTGATCCTCCCGGAGCTGCTGAACCAACAGAAGATCAAAAGCCAGTAGTAGAGAAAGTCTGCCAGGAAGTAATACGCCGCAGAATGGCAACGCCAGCACTTATTATGCTGGAGACATTTCGACCACTCAATTTTGTAGGTTCGCAAGTACTTCATTTCTTCCATCCCATTGTTTCTGCAATTTTAACCACAGAAGCTTATAAACATTTTACTGAATTCCTGGAAAGACGCGGTAGTGTGGATTATCTGTGCCAGAGAATTGAACAGCTTGATGATGAAATGCGGAAAAAGAATAAGAAATCTAAAACTGAAGAAAGTGCGTCGACTCAAAAAGTAACCAAAGATGGCTAAGTTAGATACAGATAAAATAAACGTAATCTTAGCGACTGACTGCGGCAGCACTACTACTAAAGCCATTTTAATTCAGAAAGTTGATGGGGAGTACAGGCAGACCCATCGAGGAGAAGCTCCTACCACAGTGGAAGAACCGTTTGCTGATGTGACCGTTGGGGTCATTAACTCGGTAACGGAGGTAGCTGAACTAGCAGGAAGACGCTTGGTGGATGAGAACGAGAAGATTATTCATCCGGCAACAGATTCAGAAGGGTGTGACATTTATATTTCTACATCGAGCGCAGGCGGGGGACTGCAAATGATGGTAGCCGGAGTCATCAAGGAAATGACTGCGGCCAGTGCCAAGCGTGCTGCTCTCGGTGCCGGTGCGATTGTCATGGATACCATAGCTTCTAATGACGGCCGGAAAGCTCATCAGCGTATTCAGCGCATTCGTGAACTACGTCCTGATATGATGCTTATTTCCGGAGGTACAGACGGCGGCGATGCCAAGCATGTAGTGGAGATTGCAGAGTTAGTATCCCCGGCGAAACCAAAACCGCGTTTCGGAAAAGAGTATCAGCTCCCCATTGTTTATGCCGGCAACAATGAAGCTGTGGAGAACATGGAGGGGATATTCCAGGATGGATTCGAACTAATGGTCGTAGATAATCTAAGACCTGTTCTAGAGCGGGAAAATCTCGGTCCTGCCCGTGATGCCATTCACGATCTTTTCCTGGAGCACGTCATGGCTCATGCCCCGGGATACAATAAACTTATCGAGTGGACTGACGCTCCTATCATGCCGACGCCGGGTGCAGTGGGTAACATCCTTCAGACCATAGCCGAACGGGAAAAGATAAATGTTGTTGGCGTAGATATTGGCGGTGCCACAACAGATATATTTAGCGTTTTTGATGAAACCTTCAACCGCACAGTCAGCGCGAACCTGGGGATGAGCTATTCCATCTCCAATGTCTGTGCTGAAGCGACAATGCCTAATGTACTTCGCTGGGTTAATTTTGATATGGACGAGCGTGAGCTGCGTAATCGGGTAAAAAACAAGATGATTCGTCCTACGACCATTCCTCAATCACTTGAAGCACTCATATTTGAACATGCCGTAGCACGGGAAGCTCTACGCCTTGCTTATCAGCAGCATAAAGAATTTGCCACAACTCTCAAAGGTGTTCAGCAGCAGCGGACGGTGGGGGATACATTCAGTCAGCAGACGAGCGGTCAATCCATCGTGAATAACATGAAGCTCAATTTATTGGTAGCTTCGGGAGGAGTCTTGTCCCACGCGCCTCGCATGAACCAGACAGCTTTACTAATGATAGACGCTTTCCAGCCGGAAGGAGTAACATCGCTAGCAAAGGACAGCATCTTTATGATGCCTCATCTGGGTGTTTTGGCGCAAGTCCATCCTCAGGCGGCGACGGAAGTATTTGAACGGGACTGCCTTATCTATCTCGGTTCAGTCGTTGCTCCCGCAGGTAGAGGAAAAGAAGGGAAACCATGTTTCTCTTATTCAATTGAAGGTTCAACTCTGAACGAATCCGGAGAAATACTTTTTGGTGATATTAAACTTCTACCGCTTGGGCCTGGTGAAACCGCGACCATTTCCTTAGAACCTGCGAAAACTTTTGATGCCGGCGATGGTGAAGGAAAAAAGGTGAAGGCTGAAGTTCGTGGTGGAACCGTAGGACTTTTCTTAGATGGGAGAGGAAGACCACTTGATATACCTCAAGATCACAGCAGAAGCAAAAAAATGATAGATAACTGGGTAAACGCAGCAGACCTATATACGAACGGACAAGAATAAGAATGGCACACGCTTATACACCGGGATTAAGGATAAGTCACCGGGAAGTGATACGTAGGAGCAGAACGTTACCTATCAAAGGTAAAGTTCTGGTGAGTGAAGGTGATATTTTAGAAGCTCAGCAGATTGTAGCTGAAACCTTCATGCCAGGAGATATCATTCCAGTTAATCTTTCCAATCTGCTTTCCATGCCGCCGGCAGATGTCCCTGAATGTATGCTGGTAAAAGTAGGTGATCAGATTTCCATGGGTGATCCCATAGCCCGTACACAAGGAATATTCGGTATGTTCAAGAGTGAGTACAAGAGCAAGTACGAAGGAACCGTTGAAACCATATCAAATGTTACTGGACAGATGATTCTGCGCGGAGAACCTCATCCTGTGCGGGTACTGAGTTTCATACCGGGTAAAGTAGTAGAGGTTTTGCCAGAGGAAGGTGTGGTTATAGAAGCTGAAGTGAGTTACATTCAAGGTATATTCGGAATCGGAGGAGAGACATTTGGCAACATTAAGATGGCCTGCGATTTACATTCTGAAGAACTCACAAAAGATAAAATAGAAAAAGATATGCAAGGGTCAGTGATTGTTGGCGGGAGCCGTGTAACCGCAGATGCCATCACTAAAGCAGTAGATGTAGGTGCTGCCGGAATCGTAACCGGAGGCATTGACGATGCTGATCTGAGAGATTTTCTCGGTTACGATCTTGGAGTTGCCATTACCGGTACAGAAAAGAAAGGTATTACCTTGATCACCACAGAAGGATTCGGTGATATTGCCATGGCTCAGCGTACATTCGATCTACTGAAATCACGAGAGGGAGCAGATGCGTCTATCAACGGCGCCACTCAGATTCGTGCCGGAGTGATCCGCCCAATTATCGCAATCCCGGTCGATGACACCGTTCCGGAAGCACATCAAGCGGAAGGTCATGTTGAAGGTGTGTTGGAAATTGGCTGCTCACTCAGAATTATTCGTGATCCTTACTTTGGTATGATCGGTACCGTAAAGGATCTTCCATCTGAACCTCAAGCGTTGGAATCAGGCTCAAAAGCGCGAGTCCTTGATGTAGAGCTAACTTCAGGTGAAATAGTTACTGTTCCTCGTGCAAATGTAGAATTGATTGAAGGTGACAGCTAGTGCGAAAACTCATTCTAATCACTATTGCATTGGTTATTTTTACCCTTCCTGCTTTCGGTCAAGAAGAACAGTTGTCAATAGTTGTTACCGCTTCAGATCATAACTGGGATGGCGGAGACAAGATTGATCTGAAGTGG
>DKQU01000075.1 GCA_002471865.1 Fidelibacterota bacterium UBA7300
TACAAGCTCTTTAAGCCCGGGCTCGTAAATAGGTATGTCGCCAGCTAATAATTGATTAATTTTATCTTCATCAATATCCGTACAAATTACATTATTACCAAAATCTGACAGCCCAGCTCCTGTTACTAAACCGACATATCCGGTACCTATTACAGAAATACGCTTCACATCTCTCCCGCTTTTACTATAATAAAGATATCACTTCCTATTGAGAAAGTCAAACTGTTTGACCCGGGCTATTGAAGTCCCCATTTTCTTCGTAATATCCATTCAGTCGTCAGTAGCAGTAGAAGTAATATCATTAACGGTAACCAATGGCTTATTTTTCTGGTTGAAGAAAGTACGTCTTCTCTTGTATTTAGTTCCAAGTTGTTGGCAACTTCTTTCCTACTTATCCAGGAATGATATGTGCCTCCGCTTTTGTTAGCTATAGTTTCTAGAGTCTGTCTGGCAAGATATACACGATTTAGTTCTACCTGACTCTCCTCAACATTAAAGCTTCCTGATGTTGTCTGCTGCACACCTTTACTTTTAATGACAGAAATAACATACTGGTATTCTCCAGGTTGAAAAGCGTGAAATCCTCCTTGCCACTGTCTATCTTCTTCAGAATAACTAAGGTGAACAGATTCTTCTTTTCCATCTTTATCAATAACAGTCATTGTTACTTGACCCTCACGTTTATCAGGGTTTTCCAGTGAAAGGATAGTACCGTTAACATGGACAGGTTCTCCCTGTTGATAAGTGGTTTTATTCAGTCGGAAATAAAGTGTCTCTGCACCTGTTGTACCCGCTAACCAGTTGAAAAGTCGCTTCCACCATAAATGAATAAACTGTTGATCGGAAAATCGAAGAGTTTTATAATACAGTGACCAAAGATCACTTGATAAAAAAGCTGCTACACGACGGTTAATTTTACTCTTAGAAGTCCTATGAACACCGATTGTAAACAGTGACAATTCATTTGTTCCTTCAATAAATGCGACGGTCTTAACCGTTTCTGTATTGGGTTCGGCAAATATTGACAGGTTTATAGGTGGCAATGATATTTCTTCTAATCTTGCAGATAATCCGGAAAAAAGTGGGTGGTGAACTGCTTCTTTGTTAAAGTGTGGCTTTCCAGTTACTTGGTTTGTTTTAGTAAGTGACACTTGTAAGCCTAAAATGGACAACATGCCAGGCAGCATTTCACCTTCTACACTCGATCCTGAAATAAAAGCCAATGAAGTTTCTTTTCTGTCTAACTTAAGCCTAAAATCTTCTACCCATCTTCCACTCATGTTCTTACTAGGAGCATTATCGAGAATGACCAAGTCATAATCGGTTCGCCAAAACATTGCTATAGATTTTGACCATCCCGATTTAGTTTTAACATAATGATCAACTAAAAATCGTTCTTCACTTTCTAATATCCGTTTTATCAGTCCGCTGTTAGGAGACACTCCTCCAGTTACTAATGCAACACGAAACTGATCATTTAATGCAGTAATTTTAAAAGAACTTCGATTATTTGTGATATTTGTCTCTCTGCGAAGGGATGAAACCTGCACATTGAATAGATTCTCACCCAAATTATTGAGTGGAAATTGGAACTTAACCATTCTTACAGATCCTTGTCCTGTCAATTTAATAGTCTTTGTACCGAGTACTTCATCACCTTTTCTTAATGTTACGTGAACGTCTTCTTTAAAATCACCAACTGAAGATATTTTAGCTGTTACTATTATCTGATCTCCTCGAACCGCAATGGTAGGTGCATTCACTTTCTCTAAATGAATATCCAATAAGGGAGTATTATTACCGAAACCGACTATGTGAGCTGGAAATCCTTTTTCAGCAACTATTTTAGGAGATTCACTACCACTAGTTATTTGACCATCCGTTACTAAAACAACTCCAGCAATATATCTATCTGCAGACAAATATGAATCATCATCCATAATTGAATAAATATCAGTTGACGGCTCCATGAAATCAATATCTTGTGAAATTGAATGTAGTTCTTGAATCTCTGAACCGAATGAATACAATTTAATTAGAACATCATTATTAATATCTGCAGCTTTCTCCTTAATTTCTGAGATAATTTCAACATAACCGTTCTTTAGTGCATCAGGTGACAGAGATGGGTGATGTGCCGCACTGACAGAGTTATCTAAATATATCCTGACTTCAGGAAGCTTCTTCAGCTTCGTTATATGGGGTAGTGTAATATCTGCAATGAGAAGTAGTACAAAACCGAACATAAGTAAACGAAGGATTAATAATAATCGCCACCCTTTTTTGTTACCAGCATTCATCTTTTTGTATGACAATACAGAAACAATTACAAACAAAACTACAAAAATCAATAAAAACCAATGCGAAATACTCAACATCTTTTATAGCAGTAAAATATTCAGTTCTTAAGACTCAAATTAGGTGCAGTAGTAAAATGATCTGAAGTTAGACTGTTTTTCTTCATGTAAATTTCTCCCAGAAATGCTACCATTGCTCCGTTATCAGTACAATATTTAGACTCTGGGAAAAAAAGTTTACAGTCTGAAAGAACTTCTTGAACTTCCATCCTGAGGCGATTGTTTGCAGCCACTCCTCCAGCCAAAACTATAGTTTTAATTCCACTTTTCATCACTGCCATTTGAAGTTTATTAGCTAAAATTTCCACAATTGATCGCTGATAACTTGCAGCAATGTCCGAAAGCAAAACTTTTGTTCCATTCCTTTCGATTTTTTCCAAATAATAACGAAGTGCAGTCTTCAATCCACTAAAACTGAACTCGATTTCATTCGATTTTCTGAAAGCTTGCGGAAATGATACAGCATTTTCATTACCTTTCAAAGCTGCAGTTTCAATGGCCGGACCTCCAGGAAATGCTAACCCCAATAATCGAGCCCCCTTATCAAAAGCTTCACCTACTGCGTCATCCCTTGTTTCACCTAGGAGTGAATATTTTCCGATTCCTTTCACCTGACAAATCTGTGTATGACCCCCTGAAACCAAGAGACACAAGAACGGATATTCTAACTCCGGGCAAGCTATGAAGTTCGCAAAAATATGCGCCTCAAGGTGATTGATCCCCAAACATCTAATTCCCAATCCTTGAGAAAATCCCCGAGCAAAATTAACACCGGTCAATAAAGCACCCATGAGACCAGGACCTCTTGTCACTGCTATACCGTCTAATTCGTTACAAGTTATTTCCGCTTCCTTCAATACATGCTTTACAGTTGACGACAGACACTTCTCATGCTCACGTGAAGCCATCTCGGGGACGACACCTCCAAACCGCTCGTGGATTGACTGAACCCATGTGAAAGATGAAAGTATTTCCCCATCACGACAGATGGCTGAAGCAGTCTCATCGCATGAGGTTTCGATACCTAGAATTATCACTCAGGGACTCTAGTAACTACTAATTCAATATTTTTTGGTGAAAGGTCTGAATAACCACGGATATCTTTTGGATGTATTACTGTCGGTTCATAATAAGCTTGAGATCTTCGCCATTTTAGAAAATCTATAGAAACTATGATATCAGAAGCATCAATGTTAGCTATATAATCAACTCCCCCCTTTACAGTTAATGAAACAACAGATGGATTAGGATATACTTTCAATTCTGCTGGTTCATTTAGAAGCTGAACAGGGATCTCTGTAATGATTCTTTCTCCAATACTTTGTATATCAGCTTGAATTAATATACTAGCAGGTGAAACTTCTACTGTTTGAGGAAAATCAACATCTAAATCTACAGTAACATTTAAATCTGAAGTGAGCCCTTTAAATTCATGCCATTTAGTAGAAACTATTTTTACAGGAATAACTTCTGTCTTAGGTCCTTTAAGTTCTATGCTTCTTGGAGAGTAAATGTTCGGCCCGACTTGAATAAAGCCTAGTGCAGGTTTTATCGACACATTGATACGAACTGGTACTGAACGCTCAGCATTGTCATCGAGGGCAATATGAATAGAATCAGGTTGAACAATGCTAATAAATTGAATATCAAAACCATCTGGGATAACAATTTTATCAGGATGTTCTTTATAATAGTTATTTAAATCGAAATCATACTCGGTTTTAATTCTGTCTAGATCTAATACCAGTTTAAAATTAGACAGTGGCTTTAGCAACAAAGATTGAAAGAGAGCTCTTCCTGTACCTCTGAATCTTACTTCAGCAGTAGGAACAATTTCAGCACTTAAGGTTTTACGAGCAGGAATATTTCTAATTTCGATGGGAATATCAAACGTATGAATATACTCTCTCTCCGAAACTACTAAAAACCACAAAAGAAGCGCGAAAAAAAAGGCACCAGCCCAAAGCCTTAAGTGCCCTTTCTTCCAAATATGTTTGTTAACGGGGAGTTTCATAATCCTATTGCATATACCCCAGATCGATTGCTGGCCTATTTCTCGGTATCTTCATCCCCCTCGATTTCATTTTCTGAATCTTTGGGTTTATCTTTAGTAATATCAGCATCTTCTTTTTCATCTATAGATGAGTTATCAACCGTTACATTTTCTGTCTGTTGACTTTCATCCGAGGAATCTTTATTAGCTTCATCTTTAACAATTTCTTCAGATTGATCTACTTCTACTTCAGGAGGAATATTCTCAAGACTCAATATTACTTTTTTATCTTCAGGACTTACTTCAGTTACTTTACATTCTAATTCAGTCCCCTCTTTAAATCGAGAAAGAACATTCTTCCGTTCATTTTGAGGGAAAGTTCTGGCAGGAATAATTCCTTCAACGTTAAACTCCATTTGAAGAATGACCCCTTTATCCAACACCCGAATAATTTTTCCTTTCACTTTTTTCTCTATTTCAAAATGATCTAAAATATCAGGCCATGGATCTGGCTTCAACTGTTTTAGACCTAACGCAATTCTACGATTTTCGTGGGATACTTCTAAAACTTCAACCTCAAGTTCCTGACCTGTTTCCACAACTTCCTTGGGGTGTCGAATTACTTTTGTCCAGGAAAGGTCTGAAACATGAATAAGACCATCTACACCTTCTACTAATTCTACAAATGCTCCAAACTGAGCCAGATTTCGTACTATACCCTTTTGTCGACTGCCTATGGGATATTTTTCGACTATGTCTTCCCATGGATCCGGTTCCAACTGTTTAAAACCTAAGGCAATTTTCCTCTCATCAGTATTGATGGTAAGTACCTGAGCTTCTACTTCACCATTGAGCTGAACAACTTCAGTTGGGTGGTGAATATTTCTACCCCATGACATTTCGGAAACATGTACGAGCCCTTCAATACCCTTTTCAATTTCCACAAAAGCACCATAATTAGTAATACTTACTACCTTACCTTTTATATTACTCCCTACAGGATATTTTTCTATGATTCCTTCCCATGGATGAGGAGAGAGCTGTTTTAATCCAAGTGATATTCTCTGTCTCTCTAAGTCAATGTCTATAACTTTCACTGTAATTTCTTCACCAACTTCTACCATTTCATTGGGATGTTTAACTCTTCCCCAAGAAAGATCAGTAATATGTAGCAGACCATCAAATCCCCCAAGATCTACAAACACTCCAAAATCTGTGACATTCTTTACTCTACCATCAAGAATACTCCCTACCTCTATCTCTTTAAGTAAAGATTCCCTCTTTTCCATCAGACTGTCTTCTAAAAGGGCTTTTCGAGAAATAACTATGTTTTTTCGAAGTTGATTTACCTTAACAATTCTGAACTCCATCTCCTTGCCGAGTAATTCATCAAAATCAGGTATAGGATGGACATCTATTTGTGAACCGGGTAAAAAGGCTTGGATTCCATCAACCTCAACTATCATACCTCCTTTTATGCGACGAGAAATAGTGCCTGACACTGTTCCACCACTGGAGAAAGTATCTAAAATATTATTCCAAGTTCGGAACCAGTCCGCTTTATCTTTAGAAAGAATAGTCTGACCGTTTTCGTCTTCTAAGCGCTCAAGATAAACCTCAACGACATCTCCTATTGCAGGCATGTTTTTAGTAGTAAATTCGGAACGAGGAATAACTCCTTCGGATTTGAATCCAATATCCATAATAATCTCTTTTTCATTTTGGCCAATCACCCTGCCTTCGATGATCTTTTTCCCAGCAATATCTGAAATTGTATCGACATATTTCTGTAAAATATTAGAATCTAACTGATCAACTAATTCTTCCGAAGTATCCAAATCTGAAACATGAACCTGACGAATATCATTAAAGAGGTCTGAATCTAAATAATCAATAAGCTCCCCATTTACTTCCTCATGTAGTTCATCTGATTCTTCAGTAATTTCGTCTAATTCCTCAGGTGACTCTTCTGCTTCTACCAGAATGTCTTCTTGTACCTCTTCTGATTCAGTTATCTGTTTTTCGTCAGTCATTTAATGATATTTAACTCCTTTCTATCAACTGTTTCTTACTTTTTCAACTATGAAGGCGACCTGTTCTTCAAATGTCATATCTGTTGTATCAACTAAAATGGCATCATCTGCTCGTGTGAGTGGAGAATGCATTCTTCCAGAATCAATTCCATCACGTCGCTTCAAATCTTTTATTAACTCTTCCTTAGAAAGTTCAATTCCTAACTTCTTCAAATCTAATCCTCGCCTTTCACCCCGCACTTCATAACTTGCAGAAATGTAAAACTTGAAGTCAGCTTCAGGAAAAACAACCGTGCCGATATCCCTTCCTTCTACGACAGCATCTTTTCCATCAGCAATCCGTCTTTGTATAGTTACCATCTCTTCCCTTACTGAAGGCAAAGCACTTACAGCACTGACATGATCCGTCACTTCGGTTCTTCGGATTTCTTCTGAAACATCATTACCGTTAAGAAAAGTCTTAGATTCTCCATCAGATTCTTCTACAGAGATCTTAAGGTTTTGTAAAACACCTCTTACATCACCTTCCACATTAGGATCAATGCCGGCATTTAAAACTGCTAATGTAACAGCTCTGTACATAGCACCAGTATCCAGGTAAATGAAGCTGAGTTGATGAGCCACTTTTTTTGCTGTAGTACTCTTACCGGAAGCTGCAGGCCCATCAATTGCAATAATCACGTCACTTACTCCTTTCAATCCTGCTGTGATGGAAGAATGAATCGAACAATTCCACTTCTCAAAAAGCTTGGGAAGTTACTTAGTTGACTTTGAAAACCCAAATATAATCACCTTAATTAAACTATATCAGAAACTGCCATTTTACCCCTAAGTGACAGTATTTCTTCTTCGGAAAGTCTTCTCCAATGACCGGGCTTCAAACCTTTAGTTGTAATACCTCCAAACGATGTTCTCTGCAAAGCTAAAACTTTGTACCCCAAAGAACTGAATATTCTACGTACTTCGCGCTTTTTCCCTTCTGTTAATTTCAGTTCTATTTCCGTTACAGTTTTACTCACTTCATTCTGAGATAAAACATCTCCCCTTCCAACTTCATCTGAACCGATGATTACTCCTGAGTTAATGTGCTCTATTTCATCATTTGACAGGAGTCCTTGAAAGTGCACTCTATATACTTTCTCCACCTGATACTTAGGATGTGTCAATCGATTTGAAAGATCACCGTCATTCGTGAGCAATAGCACTCCAGTGGTGTCTTTGTCTAAACGACCGATGGGAAAGAGACGTTTATTTGTTTGAACAAGCTCCATTACTGTCTTACGATTATGTGTATCATGTGTAGTGGTGATGTAATCAGCAGGTTTGTTAAGTACAATTATCTCAGGTTCATGTTGGAAGATCATTTCCTGATCATCTAGCATTATAGTGTCTTCTGGCATCAAAGAAAAAAAAGGGTTCTCTTCAACCTCTCCATTGATATGAACTCTGCCTGAACGAATGATTTTTTCGCACTTGCGTCGGGACGCTACTCCACACGAAGCAAGATACCTATTCAGCCGCATCTAATGAACTAGAGTCAAACAGCTCCTTTTGAGAAGTAGGCTCAAGTTCAGCTGTCAGCTCAGACATTTCCCGAAGTTTGGGAAGATCAGAAATTGTACTAATTCCAAAAGATGTTAGAAAATTGTTCGTTACTGCATAGATAAGAGGTCTGCCTGGACTCTTTTCACGACCTTTAATTTTAATCAGATTTTTTTCGAGTAGAGATTTGAGAACAGAGCCGCAGCTGACACCTCGAATACTCTCTACATCAGCCCTGCTGGCAGGTCCTTTATATGCTACAACTGCCAATGTTTCGAGAGCTGCCTGAGAAAGTGCAGGTGAACCGGTTCGGGTCAGAAGACGACGCACCCACATCTCGTATTCATGTCGAGTTACCATCCGCCATCCTCCGGCTGCTTTTTCAATCTCAAATGAACGATCGGATTTCTCGTATTCCTCATTCAGAGCCTTTACAGCCTCATTTAGAGATGGAACATCATCATTGTCAAAACAACTGTTCACTTGAGCTTGTGTCAAGGATTCCTGCGTACAGAAAAGTAAAGCTTCAATTATTCTAATATTCTCTTTTTCCAGATTCATGCTCATTATGCCTCAATTCTCTGTAAAACAAGCTCTTCAAACACATCTTTTTGCATCACGATGACTTTGCCGTCACGAACGAGCTCAAGTAATGCTATAAAAGTGGTGATTATTTCCGATCGAGAGGCGGTAGGTTTCACAATCTCCGAGAAAAGGCGTTGGCTTTGATCGACAAAACAGCCAAGAATGTATCCTACTTGCTTCTGTACACTAACCTGCTCTTTTGTAATGTCGTAGCGATTAACGACTGGAATATTACTTAGCAAATTCTTAAATGTGGTAACCAGATGGAAGATAGAAGCATCACCCAAGTAATATGCGGCATCAGGTACACTGTTCTCCAGATTGAATGTTACTGCCCGTGGAAATTTCCTGCTCTGCTCATCTGCTCGTTCTGCTAGTCCCCGTGCGGCTTCCTTGAAGCGCTTGTACTCTAGCAACCTCTGAATCAATTCAGTTCGAGGATCTTCCGGTTCACCTTCTTCCTCAGAAACAGGTTTAGGTAGCAGAAACTTCGCTTTTATCCTCATGAGCAGCGCTGCCATAGCGATAAATTCTCCGGCAACCGCCACATTCAAAAATTTCGCCGCTTCAACAAATTCTAAATATTCATCCGTAATGTGCGAAATGGGAATGTCCATAATGTCAAGCTCATCACGCCTGATGAAAAAAAGCAATAAATCGAGAGGACCTGTAAAATTTTCCAGTTCAATCTGATAGGTGTTTATCATTTGTAAATAAGCCCCGTATTTCGCCGGGCTTTTTCGAGATAACCCGCTGCAATAGTTCGAGCCTTTTCTGCACCACTGTTTAACGCTTCAATAACTATATCTTTATTCTCAGCTAATTCCATTCGCTTCTCACGAAATGGCTTAAAGTAATCCCAGATGATGTCAGCTAGTTCTCTCTTTACATCTCCATAACGTAATCCTGGCGTCTCGTAACGTGAACGAAGTTGCTTTTTCCCGGCTTCATCCAGGAAAAATGAGTGGATATTATATAGAGTGCTGCTGTCCGGATCTTTTGGCTCATCTACAGGTGTTGTATCAGTAACGATATTCATAACCTTCTTTTGAAGTTCATCGTGATCACAAAATATCTCTAAAGTGTTATTGTAGGATTTGGACATTTTTTGGCCATCAATTCCGGGAATGAGACCAGTGTCGTCAGCGATAAGCGGTTCAGGTATAATGAATGTTTCTCCATATGTTGAGTTAAATCGACTGGCAATGTCACGGGATATTTCGAGATGCTGCTTCTGATCTTTACCAACAGGTACTACTTCACCGCCGAACAGTAGAATATCCGCAGTCATCAGAATCGGGTAGCTCAAAAGACCGTGATTCGGAGCGATCCCCTTGGCTATCTTATCCTTGTATGAATGTGAGCGTTCAAGAAGTCCGACCCCGGTTACATTGCTTAACAACCAAGTCAACTCCGTTACTTCCGGTACATCTGACTGAACCCAGAAAACCGCTTTTTCCGGATCCAATCCCAATGCCAGAAAATCTGCAGCAGCCTCTAGTGTGTCTCGACAAAGTTTTTCAGTGTCCGTTACAGAAGTAAGGGCGTGATAATTAACAAGAAAACAAAATAGTTCGTTTTCTACCTGGAACTCAATCATGGGCTTCATCATGCCAAAATAGTTGCCTAGATGTAATCCCCCAGATGGCTGAATTCCGCTAAGTACGCGTTTTCCTTTCATGCTGTTGCTCAGTCTAAACCAAGAGGTTCCATGTAAAGATAAGGCCGCCATGATATCTGTTCTCTCTTCACAAATTGACGGATATAGTAAATTTTGTTGGGTTTTTTAGGACGTCTTATAAGCGGCATTTTTGCCTCTACAGGTCTTCGATTGCCTTTTTTCCGATTACACTCCTGACAGCACGCTACCAAATTTTCCCAACTGTCTGAACCGCCTCGCTCCTTAGGAAGAATATGATCCAGCGTCATGGGAACACTCCTCTTTGCACAATACTGGCATTGATGCTGATCCCGCTTTAAAACATTTCTGCGTGACAAAACAATATCGTTATTATGAGTGTTAACATAGCGACTGAGCTTAATAACACTTGGCAAAGGAAAAACTACGGATGGCGAATGTACTACTTTATGATAGCTCTCAACCAATTCGACTTTCCCAAGGTATATTAAACAAATGGCTCGGCGGGCAGTACAGACAAGGAGTGGCTGATAATTCTGATTCAGAACCAATACCTCTCTGTTTAAAATCCCGTTACCTTTTCGTTTAAGTGTCTTCATCAGCAATAATTCTGAATACTCTTTACCGTAGAGATATGCTCACTGAGGTGATGATTATAATTTTCATTTTTCTCATCTAAACTTTCGATTTTAACAAATCCAGAGCTGTGAATTATGCTCTTCTCTCCAAGAGCGATTGCCACATGATCTGTCTTTCCCTCACCTGTCCGGAAAAAGATGAGATCACCCGGTTCTACAGCTAAAAGAGTTGACTCTCTCAGAAACTCAACCTGCTCCTGTTGGTAAGCATCTCGCGGGAGATTAATCCCAACAGAATGCATAACGGTCTGGATAAATCCCGAGCAGTCAAACCCTTTAGGTGATTTTCCGCCCCAGAGATATTGGATACCGAGAAATCTACCGGCGGTCTTCACAATGTGACTTCTCAAGTCATTTTCCGGATCACTCTGCCAAGAGGCATTAGTCCAACCTTTTATGCCATCGGGTAGAATCACTCGAGACCAATCATCGACATTATCAAGGATGACGAGTGCATTCCCAAAAACCAAGTCACGGAGAATCGGGGAAGATTTACTCTTTTCTGCATAAACACCGTTAAACAAATCAGCAACAGTATGTGAAGTTCCCATTGGAGTTTCTTTCTCAGTTACGGCAGATGAATTAATCCACCCTTCGTATCCATCCCACTGAGACACCCTCAACCACGATTCGTTTCTTTCAAAAATCTTCAATTGTTCACCTAACAGAGTTTGAGTAATTATCTCGGTCTTGTATTCCGGTTCCTTGTGGATATTTGCCACTGAAACTAAGACTGAGCAAATTCTGCTCTCATGTTGATTCTGATTGTACTCTGTCAAATCTCGTGAATTTATCTTGACCTATCGAGCAAATCAAGCCAAAACCCTTGATTCTTCCGACGAGAATTACTAAGTTTTTTGCGCTAATTGACAATCAGTTCCGACAGGGAAACCCGTGAAAATCGGGTACAGCCCCGCTACTGTAATCGTCGAGAAATATCTACTGAGCCATTGTCCTAAATCAACTCGGGATGAGAAGGCAGAAATTTCTGATAACGCGTAAGTCAGGAAACCTACGGAACTACAAATTCTCGCAATCGCTTTCGAGGGTGAAGGAGGAGAATATGAAACCCACCAAAGGTACCTTACCAGTTTTAATCGCTTTCCTGATTCATTCGTTTTGGCTGTTTGCCAATCAGCCGACGATAACAGGTTACGTGTCTGATCCCCAGGGTAAGCCCATTCCCAATGTTTCCATATCACTTATCGGGACATCAGCCGGCACTACAACAAATAGTGATGGACGATTCTATCTAGTTCCCGACTTTGATGCAGACTCGATTCTCATCACTCATACCGCCTTTCGGAAAGCAAAAACTGCCGTCTCAGATAAGATAAATGAGATTGTCCTAGAACCTAGGACATACCGTTTTACTACCGTTACAATCACCGGCAATATCTACTCCGCTGACCGGCTCAACATTCCGGTGAGCCATACCGTAATTCCACTCAACGATGAACCAACCTGGGGAAACAGTATCGCTGAACGTCTGGATAAGTTTTGTCTTCAGGTTAAGGACTATGGCGGTCCCGCAGGACTGAAGACTATCTCCTCTCCCACCGGACAGAGTGAACACATACTTGTCATGCTGGAAGGACTTCCACTTAATTCGCCCCAGTGGGGCGGGTTCGACCTGGGCAGCTTGCCGGTGGAATTTATCGGACAAGCAGAACTATTCCGCGGGCACGGCTCATCACTATACGGTTCTGGCGCCGTGGGAGGAACACTTAATCTTTCTGCACATAACCGAACTTCTTCATACTTCCGAACTAAATCCGGCTCCTTTGGTGAAAGCGGTTCTAGTGGAAAAATCTCGCTTCCTGTGGTTAATGGAAGTATTTCTATTTTCGGAATGC
>DKQU01000087.1 GCA_002471865.1 Fidelibacterota bacterium UBA7300
AGGAACATGCTCATATCCAGCGGGCAGACTATGTCATTGATGAACACACCGTCAGCTTTACCCCAGACTACTTGCTGCTTCCCCAGGCGGAATTCTACATTTGAGAAGAAAAGGTCCACGTACGCCTCTCGGAGAGAGGTTTCAAAATCATATTCACTGTTGGTACCGTCATTACGTAAATCGATGGAAAAATAGCCTCCAACAGTTTCGCCGTACAAATTCCCGTCCAGCCGTACACGGTTTCGGATTAACATAATGTCGTTCTCTTCCGTAGCTCGGACTGCCATCCAATTCTGATAAAATCCAGAAAATTCCATCTGCGCTTGAAGCGAAACGCCCAACATTAATAACAAGCTCCATGCTCTAATATTAGTTTTCATAATTTATCTCTCAGAATCAGTTCTTCCGCTTGAGACCTCGTTCGGTAAATCGCCACTCATCTATACCACTATCGTACTGAACATCCTTCATCTCAAGGACAGTCTTGTGGGACTTCTTCACGTTCTCCATCACCATTTTGTCAACTGTCCAGTAATTACCGTCTTTGTGGAGATTCGGGATGGTAAGGATTTTTACCAGTTTGCTTTTCTTATTATAGTAATGGACTTTCCGAATCATCCACGATACCTTACTGACCCACACTTCCCGTCGGGAATAAGACGACCCTTTCCCAATAGGGACGGCTTCCACGCGAAAACAGCTTGCTCCGTACAATTCTTCTTCCCCGAGAAGTTTGTAACTGTCTTTATCAATATCACGGCCTCCCATATCTTCATAAGTGAAATCACTTCCCATGAACTCCGACGACTTCTCCTGTGCCACGATTCGCTTCACCTTCTGCATGGCCGGCAGATATAACCATTGATCATCGTCTTGTTCTCCACGGTACTCCCACATGAGAAGGCTTGTCCCTTTCACATCTGTCGGCTTGAGAAAGCGAATGAGTGATTTTGATCTGAATTCCCCTTCCTCATAGAAAACCTGATACCGTCTGATTTGCCGCATCCTCTTCCGGGTCTTCCCTTTTTTGCTCTTGATGAGCGACATTTTCACCGTTGAAATGGCATCACCCGGTTCCGGTAGAGCATCAGTTTTTTCCATGATCCCCCGGCCAGTCATTTGACCCCAAATGATAGAAAACATTATTAGTAGCCCCAAAATATGTTTCATATCCCCTCCTTAGAATTCTTTTTCTTTTTCCTGTGCCCATACACCGCCATCATAATCGGTGGGGTGAGAATGAGCGCCAATCCAAAAGCCTTCAGGAAGTTTTTACCAAACTTCAACTCAGCCAGGCCAGACGCCTGCAGTGAGATGAGTCCATAAATAACTATGAGTATGCTCAGGTTAGCCTTACAGAAATCCCAGATAGCAAGCCACACTGATCCATTATCACCTGCAGTTGAGAACCAGCTCCATAGCCATGTCAATCCATTCCATATCATAATAATCACTATAATTACTGCTGCTGTTCCGAGGATAGAAGCGAAAAGGTAGTCACGATCTGACTTGAGACGACTAAGATCCACCTTTCACCTCTCTGAATATGAACCGTGGTTTGGTCCAAACAACAAGAGCTGGCAATAGTGCCAACGCACCAACCAGACACATTCCTATTGAAAAAATGATAACAAAGCCAAAGAAAAAGATGGGTAGAAATCCGGATATTGTCAAAATAACAAAACCAATCATGACCGAAAATGCATTAAAGATGATCCCTTTTCCGGAGGTGGTGAGCGTCTGGATGACAGCTTCATGATCGTCCATTCCTTCTCTTACATACCGCCGATAATGCCAAAGAAAGTGGATGGTGTAGTCAATACCTACTCCAATGAGAATGCTCGTCAGCATGCTGGTAGCCACGTTGAGTTCTATACCAAAATACGCCATAAAGCCGAATACGAGTATCACAGCTCCTCCTAATGGAAAAACACTATAAAGTCCCGCTTGAAATGAGCGAAATACCATAGATGTCACCAGAAAAACCAGCACCAGCGAAATAGCCAGACTCCGTAACTGTCCCCTGGCGACGAGATCAGTGAGCGTACCGAGGATTGAGGCTGCTCCGGTTACAGATGATACTTCTTCAAAAGAATAATTAGATTCAATAAAATTATCAACCTTTTGATTTAATGCCAAAATCTCTGCAGAACTGATGCGGTTGATACGACCGATTATCTGCGCTCTTATAAACTCCGTCTCCCACGTTGAGGTATCTTCTTCCATCTGTACGAGCTGTTCCACATCTTCATCATCCAGAAACTGAAGAAGCTGTGCTACCTGACTCCGCCCTGATATAGCATCACCGTTAATAACAGTGTCCTCTGGAATAGTTCGATACAGAGTGTCATCATCATGCCACGCTTCATTAAGCAATTCCACTTGATCCACTATGGAAATTGTTCGAGAAATTGATGGTTGATCCTCCAAAAAGTTCGATATATCCTTCATCCGACGTAATGTGGCTGGTTCCTTGATATCACCTGTTACCACGATAGAAAGCTGGCTCGAACCGCCAAAATTCTCACTGATACGCTCATTGTTAACACGGATTTCCGATCCTTCTCTATAGTAGTGGATAGGGTCCGTGTCAATGCGAAGGGTTGGAATTTTCAATCCTGCGATGATGACACCTACAACAGCAACTACCAAAACCATTCGTTTGAAGCGTACAAAAAATCTCCCCCAGCCCTGGAGAAAACGATTGAAGCGATGATCCTGACCGCCCTCAGCGATCCACGGCGGTATGCGAAGAATCTTAAGTGCAGCAGGAATGTAAGTAAGGCTCAGGGAAAAGGCAGTAAATACACCGAAACCGGCAAGAAGTCCCAGTTGTTTGGCAGGTGGAAGAAAATGTCCAAGGAGACTCATAAGACCGACGATGGTGGTGATGCCGGCAAGAAAAATGGGCTTGTTCAGACTGCCGATGGTATCACGGATATTGGCTTCTTTTTCAGTGAATTTCTGCCGCTTGAAATTCTCAAAGTAATGTGCAATGATGTGAATCCCATAGTCATTGGCTACAGCAATCAGCATCACCGGTATCAGGATGGAGATCATGGTAAATTTGATTCCCAGCATGCTCATAAGTCCCAACGTCCAGATGATGGACATGATCACCACAGCAAGCGGAAGAAAGACCCCCATCCAGCTTCGAAAGCTGAGTGCCAATAAGATAATCATAAGTAATATACCGTAGGGGAGAAATGACTTCATGTCGGTCTGCATGGTCTCCACAATACTGGAACGTGTAAAAGGGAGGCCAGCTGCATATATTTTCTCCGGCTCCCGGAAAGGTTCAATCACCTTCAAAACCTCATCACGTATCCCCTTGTCATTCAATTCTACAGTAGCACCCAGCATCAGGAAAAATGCCATAGCACCAAAGTCTTTTGATACAAGACTTTCATAAACAAGATCGCTGGCTTGAACTGCTTGCTTAAGAGAGTCTATTCCTTGAGGACTGTCAGGGATTTCATCCATTAAATTATCAATAGACAGCATCCCAGCACCGCCGGAGATTTCTTTCGCCGAGTAAAGCGACATCACTCTATCCACTCCCTCCACATTCGCCAGAAGTGTGTCCAGTGGAGCAAATTTCTTCAACCTGTCAGGACTGAAAAGTGAATCGGATTCCACGGCAACTACGATAATATCGCTACCGCCGAAAATGCTGTCTAAATCAGTTAAATATTTTACCGCCGGAAAATCATCAGGAATCATCGCCTTCACATCCGACTCAAATTGAATGCGGGGAAGAAAGGAGAGCATGATGACCGTAATAAATAGAGACAGAGCAATCACAGTCCGGGGATACTTTAAAACTATTTTATTCAGTCCCGACACTCTTGAGTCCTTTTTCAGTAAATAAACCCTGTGTGATGATATCTACGAAGAGCCGGATGGTCTTCGAAACTGACATGTCGTTCTGCACGAAAAACTCAGGTTGAAAAGTTGAGTTGACAATGTGGATGTACAAAGTGGCAACGGCATCAATATCCACATCCGCCCGGACATATCCCGCCTTTTGCGCATCAGATAGAAATTCATAGAAATCGGCTCTCCGTTCCAAGCGAAACTGTTCGAGCTTTTTCCATAGCAGTGGATAACGGCCTTTCAGTTCTGACAGCCGCTGAGGTGATACCTTCCCAGCCATCTTAACGATGAAGTCCATCATCAGGAGAAAGCGCCGGGCAGGATTGGGTTCTTCCAATCGGATTCTTTCAATTTCATGTATGATACGATCCGTGGCAAACTCCAAGATCTTATCAAGAAGATCTTCCTTTGTGGGAAAGAATTTGTAGATGGTTTTTTTACTCATGGCAAGCCGAGACGCTAGAGATTCAACCGTAAAAGCTCGGACGCCTTGACTGGTTACTTCTTCAAATCCTTCTTCTAATATATGCTCTTGTTGTGGATTTATCTGGTCAGTCATTGGAAACGTTATCCGTTATTATCGTTTCCAATATACTTTATTGTATCTATTTCAACAACCCAATTCTTCCTTCCACAATGCCACCCCACTGCGTAACTTTTCTGAGCTGTGAAACGAAAGGAGACTGTTGCATATGAAGAATTTCAAGTTAGTGCTTCTGGCCTG
>DKQU01000047.1 GCA_002471865.1 Fidelibacterota bacterium UBA7300
GAAGATGCCGGTCTCGGTCGTCTAGATGTCAGCTACGCTTGGTCGGATGCATTAAGGATCAGTCTAGGCGGATTTTTCCTCTGGGGGAACGAGGATACACTTTTTGGTCAGTTTGATGTGAACGATAATATCTATCTAAAAATTAAGTACAGTTTTTAGGGTTCCAAAAGTACCCTATACTTTCAAATATCTGTGTACTTTAGAGTCTTGTTTCACCTTGATTGAAAAGCCGTTATTGTGTATTATTGCACTGTGTTTTTCGAAATATTTTCATATAATCGATTGGAAACAGTTGTGTTGCTGATTGGAAGAATTTTATGATAAGAGGTGAGCCTCATAAGGGGCTTTTTTTATTTCTATGAAGAAAGAGATCCAAATTCAGGGAATAGATGCCGTTGAGATAACAGGTATTGCTGATACCAACCTAAAGATCCTCGAAGATTCATTCACCTGCAAAATACTACTCAGGGGTGACACCATTTTTATGGATGGAGACGAACAACCGGTGACACAAGCGGAGGAAGTCATCTCAGAAATGATGAACACTTTCTCCCGTAAGAACTCTCTAACTGAAGGCGATGTCCGTTCATTGGTGGCATTAATTTCTGAGGGGCATCATGTTAAGGCGAATGATTCAGAGCAGGTATTGCTTTACACTAAGCAAGGCAAGATTGTTCCTAAATCAGAAGGCCAGAGGACAATGGTTGAGACCTGCCAGAACAGTGATATCTCACTGGTCATCGGTCCTGCCGGTACCGGGAAGACATATTTAGCAGTAGCGCAGGCAGTGGCAGCTTTTAAGAATCGGCATGTTAAGCGCATCATCCTCTCCCGACCGGCTGTAGAAGCGGGAGAAAATCTTGGTTTTCTACCGGGGGACTTACGGGAAAAAATTGATCCTTATCTGACTCCTCTCTACGATGCACTCCACGATATGTTCGCCTCAGCGACGCTCAAATCGCATGTTTCCAAGCGGGTTATCGAGGTAGTACCGCTGGCGTACATGCGCGGTCGAACGCTGAACGATGCCTTCATAATTTTGGACGAAGCGCAGAACTGTACTGCCATGCAGATGAAGATGTTCCTCACTCGCATGGGACCTAATTCCAAGGCGATTATCACTGGAGATGTTACGCAGATGGACCTACCGTCCCGGGATAACTCGGGACTGCTCCAGGCGGAGACACTGTTAAAAGGTATTGATGGAATCGGCTTCGTCTATATGACAGAAGAGGACGTAGTGCGGCATCGACTGGTGAAAGATATTATCAAAGCATATAACAAAAATGGTGGTAACAAAGGTGGCAAGTGACAGACAGCAAGTGGTGATCGCAGGCGGAAAGCGGACAGCCGTTGGCGCTTTCCAGGGATCTCTGGCGTCTGTGCCGGCAGCACGATTGGGAGCAACAGCCATCATGGCAGCGCTGGAAGTGAGCGGCGTTTCCGGCGACAGCGTAGATGAAGTCATCATGGGCAATGTGCTGAGTGCCGGACAGGGTCAAGCACCCGCCCGGCAGGCGGCTCTCTACGCCGGACTGCATGAATCGGTGGAGTGCCTCACGATTAACAAAATGTGCGGATCTGGGCTTAAGGCGGTGATGCTGGCGTCGCAAGCCATCCAGTGCGGTGATGCGGAGGTTATCGTAGCCGGCGGGATGGAGAGCATGAGTCTTTCACCGTTCCTCATTCCACGAGCCAAAACCGGTCTCCGGCTGGGACATACCGAACTGGTGGACAGCATCATCACTGACGGTTTGTGGGATGTGTACAATGACAAGCACATGGGGAGCTGTGCGGAAACCTGCGTCCGGAAATATCAGTTTACGCGGGAGGAGCAAGACGAATTCGCCCGGGAATCTTACACTCGCGCTCAGAATGCCCAGGTTGACGGTACCATCGCTAAGGAGATCGTCCCGGTGGAAATCAAGGACCGCAAAGGGAATCTGTCTGAGGTGGCTGAAGATGACGAGCCCCAGCGAGCTAACTTTGAGAAGATGACGAAAATCAGACCGGCTTTCGAGAAAGACGGAACCGTAACTGCAGCCAACGCCTCCAAGATTAACGATGGCGCTGCGGCAGTCGTCATGATGAGCGCGGAAAAAGCATCGGAGTTGGGAATTAATCCCGTGGCTCGAATTGTGGCTCAGGCGAGTTTTGCTCAGGAGCCGGAGTGGTTTACTACCGCTCCTGTTGGAGCCATTCGTAAGGTGCTGGATAAGTCAGGATTAACGGTGGATGACATTGACATATTCGAGATAAACGAAGCGTTTGCGGCAGTGACAATGGCGGCGGAGAAGGAGTTGGGACTGGATCACGACAAGGTGAACATTCACGGTGGAGCGGTAGCGCTGGGGCATCCCATCGGCGCCAGCGGAGCCCGCATATTAGTTACACTCCTGAACGCCATGGAAAGCCGGAAAGCGAAACTTGGATTGGCGTCCCTTTGCCTCGGTGGGGGAGAGGCTTCGGCAGTGATTGTGGAGAGACTTTAAACATGAATTATGACTACTCTGAAGAACAGTTATTGGTACAGAAGACTGCTCGGGAGTTCGCCCAGGAGCAGTTGAGGCCGGGAGTAAAAGAGCGGGACGACAAAATGGAGTATCCGACAGAGCAGATTAAGATGCTGGGCGAGATGGGCTTCATGGGGATGATGGTGCCGGAAGAGTGGGGCGGTGCCGGCTTCGATGCACTCAGCTACTGTCTTGCCGAGGAAGAGATTTCCCGGGAGGATGCCTCTGCGGGAGTGGTCATGTCCGTGAATAACTCCCTTGTTTGCCAGCTTCTCATGGACTGGGCCAATGATGATCAGAAGGAAAAATACCTAAAGAAACTCGCTTCCGGTGAATGGCTGGGCGCCTTTTCTCTCAGCGAACCTCAAGCCGGCTCAGACGCCTCCAATCTACTCTGCACTGCCAAGCGGGAAGGCGATCACTACGTCTTGAACGGAATCAAGAACTGGGTTACAAGTGGCATCAATTCTAATGTGGTGATCGTCTTCGCAGTTACAGAAAAGGGCATCGGTCACAAGGGTGTTTCCGCCTTCATTGTGGAGAAAGGGATCGCTGGTTTTACCACCGGCAAAAAGGAAAACAAGCTAGGCATCCGGGCATCGGATACGTGCGAACTTTATTTTGATGGCTGCACAGTATCGGCGGAAAATCTTATTGCCAACGAAGGTGACGGCTTCAAGATCGCCATGAAGACTCTGGATGGCGGCCGGATTGGAATCGCATCTCAGGCGCTTGGTATTGGGCGGGCAGCATTAGAAGAATCAGTTCGATATGCCCAGGAACGGAAGCAGTTCAGTAAGTCTTTGTCTTCCTTTGGTGCTATCCGGGAGAAAATAGCCAAGATGAGCATCAATCTCGATGCAGCCCGGCTGTTAACGCACAAGGCAGCAGTTCTCAAGGATAAAAAGCAGTCGTATTCCAAAGCATCTGCACAGGCAAAATGGCTGGCATCGAAAACAGCCATGGAAGCCGCCACGGAGTGTGTGCAAATTTTCGGCGGCTACGGCTACATGCAGGAGTATGGAGTTGAGCGTCTCATGCGGGACGCCAAGATTACTCAAATTTATGAAGGTACATCAGAAGTTCAACTTCTTGTAATAGCAAGAGCAGTTATGGAGGAATTATCATGACAACCACTGAAGTAGCAGTTGATCGTCCCTTACAAGATTTGGATTGGGACAATCTGACATTTTCGGTTACACCTACCCGCTCAATGTGGCTCATGGAGTGTGATAAAGAACTTGTTTGGAATGAGGGAAAACTGGAGCCATTCAGGAATTTACAAATGTCACCAGCAGCTGGAGTACTCAACTATGGTCAGGGAGCTTTTGAAGGGATGAAAGCTTATCATACAGAAAAGAACCGTATTGTGCTGTTTCGTCCTGAGGAGAACGCTCGACGCCTTGTGGATTCAGCAACACGTCTCTGCATGCCACCAATTCCGGAAGAGAAGTTCATTGAAGGAGTGGAAGCAGTGGTGCGGGATAACGCGGACTTTGTCCCTCCCTTCGGGAGAGGAAGTTTCTACATCAGGCCCATACTGTGGGGATCAGGACCTGTCTTGGGAGTAAAACCTGCGCCGTGGTTTTCTTTCCTTATATATGCATCACCTGTTGGACTTTATTTCAAAGGCGGACTCCGTTGTCTCAATCTGAAAGTATCTCATGACTTTCACAGAGCCGCTCCACATGGAACAGGAAATGCAAAGGCAATCGGCAACTATGCTGCTTCTCTTTATCCACTGATGCAAGCTAAAGAAGAAGGATTTGACGAGGTCATTTACCTGAAAGCTGCCAATGAAGAGTTGGTGGAAGAGGTGGGAGCAGCTAATATTTTTGCCGTCAAAGGAAATAAGATGGTAACTCCGCGGCTGGGCGGTTCAATTCTCCCGGGCGTGACGCGTGACTCTGTGCTGACAATTGCGGCAGAACTCATGGATATGGAGACAGAAGAGCGGGATGTGACTTTAGAGGAAGTGCTGGATGCTGATGAAGTTTTTTGCACCGGAACAGCTGCTGTTGTCATGCCCATCGGCAAGATAACTGATAAAGAGAATACAAAAGTTTATTGTGAAGAACAGATTGGACCGGTTACTCGAAAACTTTATGATATGCTCACGGGTATCCAAAAAGAAAAAGTAGAAGACAGATTTGATTGGCTTCGACCGGTACTGGAGATTTAACTTTTGAGCCTAATCCACAGCAGACGTCAGGCACGGGAGTTTGTACTTCAGGCATTATACGCCTATGAGTTTACCCATGACGAGCCAGAGGATATCCTTGCTCGACTGAAAGAAATGAGTGAAGAGAAAGATGTGGATAAAAAGGTAGAATCGTATGTTCGAAAATTATTTTATGAAACAGTTACAAATCGAGAATGGACAAGTGAGGAGATTAAACTGCGACTTCAAAACTGGGAGTATGATCGGGTAGCCATCATTGACCGACTAGTCTTGCAGATGATGATTACTGAAATGGTGTTTTTCGATGATGTACCGCCGAAAGTTTCTATTTCGGAAGGTGTAGAGATTTCCAAAAAATACAGCACTCCCGACAGTGGTGGATTTGTAAACGGTATTTTAGACTCAGTCTATCATTCTTTGGATGATTTATCGTTACCAACAACAAGCTAATATTTAAGGGAAGAGTAGTAGATAATGGCAAACATGCTAAAAAATTTATTCGGATCTAAATCAGATCGCGAGGTCAAATCCTACGCTCCAATTGTAGAAGAAATTAATAGCATTTACGAGACTCTTTCCGAAAAGTCCGATGAAGAATTTGTTGTTCGGACTCGAGAATTTCAAGAGAAGTTGAAGAGTGTTAGAGACTCTGAAGAAGCCTCAGCCACAGCAGAGGGAAAATCCAAGAAGGAGGTTAAAGAACAAGTAGTAGCATCTGAGCAAGAGGTTCTGGAAGAGATTTTACCTGAAGCGTTTGCAATGGTAAAAGAGACTTGTCGCCGTTTGATGGGTGAGAATTGGAAAGTTGCTGGACAACCCACCGAGTGGAATATGATACCTTATGATGTTCAGTTAGTGGGTGCGGTCGTTCTCCATAGAGGAAAAGTGACAGAGATGAAAACCGGCGAGGGAAAAACTCTTGTTGCCACCATGCCAATTTATCTTAATGCGCTCACTGGACGCGGAGTACATGTGATTACCGTGAACGACTATCTGGCTTCTCGCGACTCTCAATGGATGGGGAAGATATACGAACGATTGGGCTTAACCGTAGGTTCAATCCTTAACAGTATGAGCAAGGATGAACGTCGGGAGATTTACAACTGCGATATTACTTACGGCACAAACAACGAATTTGGATTCGACTATCTGCGCGACAACATGTCTCTTACTCAGAAAGAACAGGTACAACGCGGCCACGCTTTTGCGGTCATTGATGAAGTGGACTCTATCCTCATAGATGAAGCTCGTACGCCACTCATTATTTCGGGTACGGTTGATAATCCCACTGAGTCGAAGGTGAAAGAATTCAAGCCAATGGTTGAGCGGCTTATCCGCCAGCAAACAAGCTTGGTAAATAAGTTGGTATCGGATGCTGAAAAGCTGTTGGAAGAGAAAAAAAACGATGAAGCCGGTCTTCTTCTTCTTCAATCCATGCGAGGAGCCCCTAAAAACCGAAGATTGTCTAAAATCTTCCAAGAGGGATCTACTAAGAAACTGGCTATATCTGTAGAGTCTGCTTACATCCGTGACAAAAGGCTACATGAAGTGGACGATGACCTTTATTTCAGCATTGATGAAAAGAGTCACGTTATAGATCTTACTGAGAAAGGTCGGGAAGCTCTTTCCCCGGATGATCATGAGATGTTCATTATTCCTGACATGGGCGAAATGCTCCATGATATCGACAATGATGATTCACTCAGTTCTATGGAAAAGCGGCAGGAGACTGAGAAAGCACGACTTCTCCATAGCGAGCGAAGTGAAGTGATTCACAATATCAGCCAACTGTTGCGGGCTTATTCTCTGTATGAGAAGGATGTGGATTACGTTGTACAGGATGGCAAGGTGCTCATCGTAGATCAGTTTACCGGCCGGATACTACCGGGACGGCGGTACAGTGAAGGACTTCATCAGGCACTGGAAGCGAGGGAAAATGTAAAGATAGCGCATGAAACGCAGACGCTTGCTACAATAACGATACAGAACTATTTCCGGATGTACGATAAATTGTCTGGAATGACAGGTACTGCCGAGACGGAAGCTGAAGAACTTCATTCTATTTATGGCTTGGATGTAACGGTAATTCCTACTCACGAAAAAGTCATTCGAGAAGATCATAATGATCTGGTATACAAGACGAAACGTGAGAAATTTAATGCAGTGCTTGATGAGATTGCCGAATGCCACAAGCGTGGACAGCCCATACTTGTGGGAACCATTAGTGTGGAGGTGTCAGAAACACTTTCCCGCATGATTAAACGCAGGGGAATTCCTCATAACGTTTTGAACGCCAAGCAGCATCAAAGCGAAGCTGAAATTGTTGTTCGTGCAGGACAGCTCGGTGCCGTGACAATAGCGACGAACATGGCAGGTCGTGGGACTGACATCAAACTGGGCGAGGGCATCGTTGATCTGGGAGGACTGCATATAATTGGTACCGAGCGTCACGAGTCTCGACGTATTGATCTGCAGTTGCGTGGTCGTGCCGGGCGTCAAGGTGATCCTGGTTCTTCCCGTTTTTATCTCTGTTTGGAAGATGATCTTATGCGACTGTTCGGAAGTGATCGAATAGCAGGTATTATGGATAAACTGGGGGTAGAGGAAGGTGAAGTAATTACCCATGGGATGGTAACTCGTTCAATTGAAAGAGCGCAGAAAAAAGTGGAGGCTAGAAACTTCTCTATTCGTAAACGTCTTCTAGAATATGATGATGTAATGAATCAACAGAGAGAAGTGATTTACGGTTTGCGGGATAAAGCTCTTCACAGTGATGATGTCAGCGAAGAGATTAAAACCATTATGGATGATTATATAGTCGATTTGCTGGATGTACATGGAACTGATGGTGACTGGGACATTGATGCTCTCCAGAGTGAATTGTCTTCCGTCATGACCGTGGATCTTGACGAAAGTGCCATCAAGAAGCAGTCGTTGGAGGATCTCCATAAAGTCGTTCAGGATACTGCTGAAGCAGTTTATGCCGACAGGGAGAAGTTGGTTGATCCGGAGTTAATGCGTGCTTTTGAACGATACATTCTTCTCCGCACTATCGATGATAAGTGGAAAGATCATCTCTATGCCATGGATCAACTTCGTGAAGGAGTGAATTTGAGGGCTTATGGTCAGAAAGATCCGCTGCTGGAATATAAGTCAGAAGGATTTGACATGTTTGTGCAGGCTCTGGCTGATGTCAACAGAGAAGTGATCCAACGGTTATATCGAACTCAGCTCCAGGGAATGCAAGAGGCGCCAACTCTAAGGAGTGCTCAGACCCCCAGTGGAATGCAGGTTCGTCACGCTGATTCAACAGGAATGGGTTTAGTCGCTCCGCCTCAAGGTGCTTCTGGCGACGGTCAGGCTCAGCAGCAGGCTGCACAGGCAGGTAAACAAAAGCCTGTTACAGTAGGGGAAAAGGTTGGACGTAACGATCCCTGTCCTTGCGGGAGTGGGAAAAAGTACAAGAAATGTCACGGAAATGTGATCTAAGGCAAGCCACATCGTTAACTTGAAAAAACTTATATGACATTTTGTACACTGATTGTAAGTTAGGCTAATCTATCGGGTTCACAGATTAAAACAGAAAGTAGTGTGAGATAAATCAAGTTTTAAAGGTGCATTGCGGGTTATATTTACGTTAGTCTGCTTGCGCAAGTCAACGTAGTAACAAAAGAAAACTTTAAAATAATAGATGGAGTCAAAATGAAACAAAGAAAATTTTTTCTCTTGCTGTTCATGATCCTTCCTATCTTGACCTTTGCACAGGGGAACATTGTACTGTC
>DKQU01000076.1 GCA_002471865.1 Fidelibacterota bacterium UBA7300
AATCATGGCTTCAAAGGCGTCAATCAGGTACGGTTTTTTCACCTTTTCTGCTTTTTTTGCATTATCATCAATGGCGCCGCGATAGACCAGTTTACCCTCATTGTTGAAAAGGTAGATGTGCGGGGTCCTTGTGGCACCGAAAGCTGAAGCAAGTTTTGACTCTTTATCCATGGTGTAGTAGAAGTCGTACTTCGCTTTATTGGCACGTTTCTTCATGTCGTCTAGACTGTCACCTCTGTTGCGAGTGTTTTCATTGGAATTGATGGCAATAGTGCCCACACCCTCTATTTGGAACTTCTGGGAGATCGTGATGTAACGGTCTTCCCATCTGTCTACCCAGGGACAAGTATTGCAGGAGAAAATCACCAGTAGACCATTCTCTCCTCTGGCGTCATTCAGGCTCACAGTTTTACCGCTTATGTCTGGCATTTTCATGTTGGACATCGGTATATCCGATCCAATTTCAAGTTCGCCAGCGGATACGACAGCAGTTAACATAAGCGGAAGTATCCATAATAAAGACTTTTTCATCTTTAGTTTCCTTCACTTATTGCTTTTTCAATGGCATCAAAAAATCTCTTTTCAGGTTGTTTTGCTTCCCAGAAATCTACAACATTTCCGGTATTCTTATCATATACAATGGTAAAGGGAAGTGCCCCGGACCACTCCCTAGAAATAGAGTTGATAAACTCGTTGTCATCCTGATTCTTGATTAAGGAGAGACCTGTTACCCCCTGTTTTTGGAGGAATTCGATTACCCTCTGCTTAGCATCGAGCCAATCGGTGGAGACGAATAGGATGATGGCGTCATCAGCAAATTGCTCGGCAAGATGAACGATCATAGGAAACTCTTCCACGCACGGCTCGCACCAGGTAGACCAGTAATTGACAAGCACAGCCTTCTCACCTTTATATTCAGCCACGGCGGAGAGGATATCACTAGCTGATGCCTCTTTCAGGTTTACGTCTGCTTGTGAAGGGTGGACCATCATGAGGAGTAAAAAGAGGATAGTGTTCCATCTCAACATATTAAAATGAGGAAACAGGCTTTGGGCAAAGCGCTTTTTGAGCCCTTCCTGGCCAATTCGCCATACAGTGGCCAAAGTCATTCCGTTACTGTGCAAATAACAAGTTAATCACCTGCTTCTTCCGAAACTGGTTCTTCCAGTGGAGGCAGGTCGCCCGGATCGAGAATACCCTTGGCGATGAGCATCCATTCACTCTGCTGAGGTTTTCTACCCAGTTCCATCCGATAGAGTTCGCCTGTTGCTGTATCTAGCATGTAATGCCAGTGAGTTCGCTCAATGGAAAATGACTGCAGCTGGTAGCGCCCAGTATGCACATTAGTTTCGATCTTCTCGCGGATAAGACTTTCCAACCGGTTCATGTATTCGCGGATGTCATCCTCACCCTGCGGCGGGGCTGAAAATGTTGTACCAACCATCAACAGCCACACAAATGCGACCGTTAGTATTCCGAATGCAGATTTTCTCATGCTGAACCTCCTTTGTGTCAATGGTTTTAAATCTATGGGAATCTACAAAATAGAGACGTGGCTGTCACTCGGGAATTTATCAACTGCCCAACGTACGGGATCGCTCGTATTGTGCCATGCGATCCACGAAATCATCTTCGCTCTCAGCTTGCAGCAATGTACTGATCGCAATGTTTTCTTTTAGGGTAATGGTCGGTTGATGACCGTAATTATGTCCGGGGTAGATAACAGTATCACCCGGCAGAGGCAGAAGTTCTTCGTAAACACTCCGGTAGAGTTGGCGACTGTCGCCTTGCGGACTGATTGTCCGACCCGTCCGTCCTACAAATAGAGTATCGCCGGAGAAAAGGCACTTCTCAGTCTGAAAGCAGACTGAATCCGGATAGTGTCCCGGCGTGTGAATCACGTTTATCTTCAGCTGTCCTACCGATAAGGTATCGCCATCACTCAGCGAGAGTGATTCAGGGAAGGATCCGCCGCCGAAGTGAGCGATCTGGATATCTTCCAAAGAGGAGCGGTATTCACGAGCATAAGCTGTATGATCCCCATGGGTGTGAGTAATGAGCAGATAGTTGACATTGAGCTGCTCTGATTCGATGATGGGCTCAATCTCTGTGAAGGGAACGGCGGCATCGATGATGGCTGCATCTTGAGTATCGTCACCTGCTAATAGGTAACTGAAATTGTTATCGTAGCCACCTTCGTATGTCCAAATACGCATCTTTGTCACCTTGGGAAATGTACAATGAATATTTAGCGTAAAAGCAGTAATTTCACGGGTGCGATAACCATTACCCAATAGGTGGGAATTATCAACTATGACTAAATCGAATAGACAGAAATTATTGAGGACTTCCGGCATCTATCTTGCTTTAGCAGGAGGAGCTATTATTGCACTCTATATTTTGTACTGGATACTTGACAGTATCCTTAATATAAGTACAATCGTCAAGATCGGTGTGATTCTGCTGGTGGTAGGTGGGATATTACTGGTTATCAGTATCATCCGCGAGCGGACGGAAGATGCTAAAAATGAGACCTTCAGGGGGATAAGACAATGATACTGACGACAACAGCGACCATTGCCGGCTACCGGCTTGTTGAGACAAAAGGACTGGTACGGGGGAGTACCATCCGCGCTAAACATGTAGGTAAAGACATCTTAGCAGGTCTCCGGACTCTGGTTGGAGGTGAAATCAAAGAGTACACTAAGATGATGGCCGAGTCCAGAGAGGAGGCTACGCAGAGAATGATATCTGCAGCGGAAGAGTTGGGTGCCAACGCTGTCATCGAAATCCGCTTTTCTACTGCAATGATAATGTCAAACTCTTCGGAAATCCTCGCTTACGGTACAGCGGTGGTGATAGAAAAGGAGTAAAATCGTTTTAAATTACGCTACCTCTTCGTTGTACTGCGACTAATTTGTAAATTCACCTATAGATTTGATGCCCCGGTAGCTCAGCTGGATAGAGCAACGGCCTTCTAAGCCGTGGGCCACAGGTTCGAGTCCTGTCCGGGGTACTAATGAACGTAACGGAGGAAAAAATGAAAAAGACACTAATATTTTTAATTCTATCTGTGGGATTTTGTCATGCACAGGTTGGAGACCTAATCTGGCAGGAAAATTTTGATAATCTGGACAATTGGATGAAGATTACTGGAAATGGATCCTGGGGCTGGGGCAATGGTGAACTGGAATTCTACAAGGAAGAAAATGTTGAGGTAGCTGAAATCCCTGGTGAACAGGGAAATAATGCGCTGCATATTACGGCACTGGAAGAATCAGGACCTGATATCGTTGACCAATGGGGAAATCCGTTAAACTATACATCGGGAAAGGTGACCACAAAAGCAAAAGTCTCGGTTCAATACGGTGTGATTGAGACAAGAGTAAGAGTGCCAGACCTTGATCTTGGAGGATGGCCTGCAGTATGGCTGCTTGGAACATCAAATCTCAGCTGGCCCCGTAGTGGTGAACTCGATTTGATGGAAATGGGGTCTCGCCAGGCTTTCAGAGATTTACATGATGAACACAATGGTGGTAATGGTGCAAATAACTCAACCGTTAATCAAGTGGTGGGAGCCAATGCTATTTTTTATGCAGATGAAGCTGTAACACCGGAAAATCCAACAGGTGCCGCAAGTATTTCATGGGATCCGGATGATGATTACTGCAGACCATACTATAATTATGATAACCTGAACGATAGATTTCTAGTATATCGTATGTATTGGGATCCAGACAGTATTCGGTTTACTGTTATTGATGATAGTGTTGAGTACGATTTTTACACAGAACCATTTCCGATTGATAGTGTTTCTGCTGAATTTCAGGAACCCTTTTATCTTATAGCCAATCTGGCCATAGGCGGATTATTTACTGATGCAGAATATCTTGGTGGAGACGGATTGCCGATTTCCATGTCTTTTCCTGCTCATATGTATGTTGACTATATTAAAGTAATGGAATGGAACGGGCAGGGCGAAGTTCATATCGGGCCGCCCACTTTCCAGGAAGGGACCTTTGGTCTCTTTACGGACACAACTCCGATTGACAACGGCTTGGTAGTCGGAGAAGATGCGGAAATCTACGTTTGGGAAGGTACCTTAAGCGAAGGCACTATTCCACCCTATGAAGGTGAAAACGGCATATCATGGCAAACCACCGGATTAGGCTGGTTTGGCGCAGGAATCATGTCCATGCAGCCAGTTAACCTATTCAATTTTGGAGAAGGACATTTAAAATTTATGATAAAAATTCCGGCACATGTTTCCTTCCAGATCGGTATTATCGATACCTGGGGGAATCAATCGTATGTTGAATTTCCGGCCAATCAGACTACATATGGCCTTGTCAGAGATGGCAATTGGGGACAGGCATCAATACCCGTGGAAGATATCAGGGGCGAATGGATTGATCTGCGAATGTTGAGTTATGAGTTTGTCATACTGGAAGTCAATGGCGCGTCGTGTGAGTTTGGCCTAGATGATATTTACTGGGATGATGGTGTAACCAACAACATTATTGAAAACGAATTTAGTGAGACCCCAATTAAATATAGTTTGAATAACAACTATCCCAACCCTTTCAATCCATTGACAACCATCCACTATGATTTGCCGGAAGATGGGTTCGTAAACGTCACCATCTACGACATGATGGGCAGAACAGTCAAAATTATGGTAAACAAAGAGCAGAACGCTGGCGTCAAATCAGTGCAATGGGATGCTACCGATAGTTTCGGTAAACCAGTGAGTGCTGGTCTCTACCTGTACACAATACAGGCAGGGGACTTCACACAAACCAAGAAGATGGTGCTGTTGAAATAAACATCAAGCCCCGCCAAGTAGCGGGGATTTTTGTTTATAGACATTTAGGACTGGGGGGGTGTAATATTGCTATTATGAAACGCTTCATATTCCTATTAGTTTATTTGATTACTCTTAATTCTGATTTATTTGCTTCCCGCCCTACTTTTATTAACATCATAACCAATTCAGATACAATTCATCATCCAACCCTCATCGATGTGAGTGAAACAGAAATCACTTTAGATACGGGAATTGTTATATTAATTGATGATGTGAATGCAGTAATGGCGTACGGACCAACAAAGGGATTACCTATTCTTGCAGGCGCAGCCTGTGGGTATCTTGGTTTTTTCCCGGGGTTATGTGTTACAATCCTGATTGCTCCAGGATTTATGGAAGGAGGTACCGATGGAATTGTGGGGGCTATAACATCTTATGGAACTGTGGTTTTATCTGCAATTTATGCATATAAAACAACTCATCGTATTGTAAGAGAAAAAAACCAAAAAATGGTATATATGGATGGATGGAGCGTTGAAGAAAAAAGGGATTTCTTTATCAATGCAATACCTTAATGACATTCGTTATTCAGTTTTCGATTTTTTATGCAATATATTTTCCCGCTAAGTAGCGGTTTTTTTTGTTTATATCAGTTGTGATTCAGTTAATTGATTCTGTAGGTCCTATCCTTTATTGTCTTTCACCGCCATAGACGCTACATTCTCAT